>CAZNVB010000210.1:0-16945 GCA_964576265.1 uncultured Eubacteriales bacterium
ACGGTGAAGTCCTCGACCGGGCCCGGCGCTTGAGGCTCGAGGCGGCGGCAGGATGGAATTCGGCAGGGAAGGAAAATCGGTCGGGAGGGATTCCCATCACCATCCTGAACAGCCTGGCCTCGCTCCGGCGCGCGCCCCTCGAAGTCGAGTGCCTGGCCGATTACCGGCCGCTGTGGAAGGGGGAGTGGCATCTCCGGCTCTTCCGGCCCGACGGCCGGGAAATTCTCTGCCAGGAGGAGCAGCCCGAATCCCTCCTGCCGTTCAACTGGCGGAAGAAGCTCTGTTTTATGGCCGATCTCGCCGGCATCGGCGGGCGGCGCGTTTTTGCCCGCCTCCATCCCGGCAAAAAAAAAGCTCGACCTGCACGACCGTCTAATCCCTACTTAAAATATAAATTCGATCGGAATAGGGGATTCATCACCTCGCTGAGCGATGGAGACGGCGTCGAATACCTGGCCGGTCCGCTCCTTGAGCCGCTGGCCATCGTCGATGAGGGAGATTCCTGGGGGACGGGTTTTTTGAGATACGACACGCCGGCCGGCCGCTTCCGCTTGCTTCCCGAAAGCGTCCGGGTGATCGAAGAGGGGCCGGTCCGAAGAATCACCGAGGCCGTGTTTTCCTGGCGCCGGAGCCGGGTCATTTTCCATGTCCTATCCTATTCCTCCTGGCCGGCGATCGAATTCCGGCTGCGAATCCACTGGGCCGAGTCGAGAAAGAGGCTCAAGCTTTCCGTCCCCACCGTTTTTCGCCGGGGAACGTTGATCTGCGAGATCCCGGGCGGAGCGATCGAGCGTCCGGCGGACGGAAACGAGCATGTCTTCGGCCGCTGGGCTCTCGTCGAGGGGGAGATCGGCGGCCGGCGGCGCGCTCTCGCCGTCGTCACGGCTGGGCCGCACGGTCTCGACTATTCGGCCGGCGCACTCCGTCTGTCGGTCCTTCGAAGCGCGGCTTACTGTCATGAGAGGGGATTTCATCTCCAGGCCTTTCCGTGGCGGAAGTTCATGGACCAGGGCGAGCACGAGGTCCGCTTTCTTCTCCTCGCCGGAGAGCCCCGGAGCGTGCGAAGGCCGCTCGCGGCGCTGGCGGATTGGCTGGCCGCTCCGCCCTTCGCTCTGGCACACCTTCCGTTCGGCGGGATTGAGGAGAGAAACGGGCGGAAGGGCCTCACGCCGGGGCTCAAAGACCAGGCTTGCGCAGAGAAAACGGAAGGAGCCCTTTTTTCATGCCGGCCGCCGAACATCCGCGTGACGGCCTGCAAGAGGTCCCGGGACCGGCGCTCGCTGATCATCCGGCTTCATGAGACGGCCGGCGAGAAGACAAACGCCGTCCTCCGGTTCGATTTTCACCGGGTCCAAATCCGGCTCGACTTCCGGCCGTTCGAAATCAAGACCCTACGGCTGGAGAGGTCGGGTGACTGGCGCGAGGTCGGCATGATTTCAGAGACCGTCCGGCCGTGATCGTTCCCTCAACGGGTTTCCTTTTTTCCGAGACCTTTTTTCCCGGCGCACCGGTTTCTCTTCGTTGGGGAATAGGGGAAGCGATTTTCGGCGAATCTGGCGGGAGGAGTCCGGGATCCTTTCTCCCGGGAGTTTTCAGCGGATGACCTGGGTGTAGAGCCAGTAGAGAAAAGCGATTCCGTAGAAGACGAGAAGAACCCAGACGACCAGGGTGATCGTCCGATTGAGCCTTTTGAGGAAGGGAGAAGCGCTTCGGCCGCGCCTCGAGCCGAGGGTCGAAGCGGCAGAGATCACCGCCAGCGCCAGGAGGAGCCAAAGGAATTTTCTGATCATCGCGGTTTCGGCCTCGTTCCGGTCATCGCGTCCTATTTTGGAATCCGAGTCCGGGTTTGTCAATTCCAAAGGGGAAATTGTATACTTGAGAAGCGGAATAAGGCTCTCCGCAAAGAGATAATAAAGAAATAAGGAAAAAGGGACGGACTCGGTCCCGGGCCCGGAAGAAAAGAGGAGGGTGAAATGGCGTTCGGCGCAGCGGTCGATAAAAAAAATAAATGGCTCGCTCTGTTCTTCATGTTTGCGCTGGGCTTGGCCCGGGCTGCGGCGCAGCCGGCCACGGTCGCCGAGGAAAAGCGGACGTTTAAGACCTATCCGTTCTCCGATCCGGATCCCGTTCCGCTCGTCGGTCCGATCTATCCCTACTTCCGCTTCCAGGGTTACAGCGTTTCCGGCCGCGACCAGGAATGGAACATGGTCAGTCTGGAAAATCCCTACATCAAAGTTCTGGTCGCGCCGCAGATCGGCGGAAAAGTCTGGGGAGCCGTCGAGAAATCGACCGGCCGGGAATTCATCTACCTGAACAAATCGGTCAAATTCCGTCAGATCGCTATGCGCGGTCCCTGGACCTCGGGCGGGATCGAGTTCAACTTCGGCCTCATCGGTCACGCCCCGACGACCGCCACGCCGGTCGACTATCTTCTCCTTCAGGAACCCGACGGCAGCGCAAGCTGCATCAGCGGAGCGATCGATCTTCCTTCCCGGACTTATTGGCGTGTCCGGATCCGGGTCCCGAAAGACGCGGCCGTTCTCGAAGCCGAGTGCTTGTGGTTCAACCCCACTCCGGTCCACGACTCCCTCTACCACTGGATGACCGGGGCCGAGGATGTGGCGGACGATTTGAAATATCTCTATCCGGGAACGCACTACATCGGCCACGACGGCCGCGCTTTTTCCTGGCCGCTGGACGAAGCCGGGCGCGACCTTTCCTATTACCGGAACAACAACTTCGGCAGCCACAAGTCCTACCATATCCTGGGAGAATACGGCGAAGCCTTCGGCGGCTACTTCGAGAATTCCGGGTTCGGCTACGGGCACTGGGCTTTTTACGACGACAAGCCGGGGATGAAACTCTGGCTCTGGTCGCTGGCCCGGGACGGCGAGATCTGGACCGGCCTGCTGAGCGACGGCCGGACGCGCAACTATACGGAACCTCAGACCGGTCTCCTTTACAACCAGGCCGGCGGCGACAGCGGCCTGACGCCGTTCAAACACGCCTTTTTTGCCCCGCAATCCGTCTTCCGGTGGAAGGAGATCTGGTTCCCGATCAAAGACATCGGCGGTCTCGTCGCGGCCTCACCCTACGCGGCCCTGAACGTTACGCCTCATGACGGCAAGGTGAAGATCGGCCTGTGCCCGCTCCGCCCGGTCGATGATGAGCTGGTGGTGAGCGTCGGCGGAAAAGAGCTTCTGAGGCAGCGGCTGGTCCTCCATCCGATGGAATCCTTCATTCAGGAGCTGGACGCCGACTCGCCCGAAGGAGTGATTTCCGTCGAACTGGGGAAGGAGAAGCTCCGATGGACGAGCCGCGACCGGGAGACGAACGCTCTTCACCGGCCTCTCGCCTCCCCGCCGGATTTTGACTGGAATTCGGCCGAAGGGCTCTTCATCGCCGGAGAAGAGCTCGCCCGGCAGCGCCTTTGGGACGAGGCTCTCCCTAAGCTCCTGGCCTGCCTGGAGAAGGAACCGTATCATCTCCGCGCCTTGAGCCGGACGGCCGAGCTCTATTTCAGGCGGGCCGAGTTCGATCGGGCCCTGGAGTTTTGCCGCCGGGCTCTGGCCATCGATACTTACGATCCCGGGGCGAACTTCATTTACGGAATCGTCAACCGACGGCTCGGCCGGACGGCCGACGCGAAAAGCGGGTTCGGCTGGGCGGCGAGGTCGATGGAATACCGCTCGGCCGCCTATGAACAGCTTGCCGAGCTGAGCCTCCTCGAGAAGAATCTTTCCCGGGCGGAAGAATACGCCGGCCGGGCGATCGATTACAACCGTTACAACCTGAACGCTCGCTGGGTGGCGGCCGTGACGCACAGGCTGCGCGGGGACAAGGCGGCCGCTCTCGACGGGATCGACGGAATTCTTGCCGTCGACCCGCTCAGTCATTTCGCCCGCCTTGAGCGCCACTTTCTCGACCGGAAAGCGATCGACCGCCGGTCGGTTGACGCGCTCATCCGCAACGAACTCCCTCATGAAACTTATCTCGAACTCGCCGTGGCCTATTTCAACCTCGGGCTCGAAGAAGAGGCCGGCGAGATCCTGGCGATGTCGCCCTCTTATCCCGTGGCCGATTACTGGCTGGCCTATCTCCTGCGGGAGAAGGACCCGGCCAAGAGCCGGCAGCATCTCGAGCGGGCGGTCGGGGCCAAGCCGGATTTCGTCTTTCCCTATCGCCTCGAGACCATTCCCGTGCTCCAATGGGCGTCGGGAGAGAAGGAGAGCTGGAAAACGACTTATTACCTGGCTCTCATCCTGTGGAATATCGGCCGTGTGGATGAAGCCCGGGCGATGTTCCGCGGGCTCGGCCGCCTCCCCGATTGGTCGCCGTTCTATCTTGCCCGCGCCCGCCTTCTCGCCGCGGAGGCCGAGGGCGATGACGAAGTCGTCCTGGCCGATCTCCGGAAGGCCGTCGAACTCGACAGGACGAACTGGCGCGCCTGGAAAGCGCTCGGCGAAGCGCACGAAGGAAGCGGCCGGTTCGACCTCGCTCTTCAGGCTTCGAAAACCGTCTATGATCTCTATCCCGAAAAGTTCATCCTGGCAATGGACTACGCGAAATCGCTTCTTCATACCGGGGACTACGAAGCGTGCTTGGAAATCCTCGACCGCACGGTCATTCTTCCTTACGAAGGCGCCTGGGAAGGGCACGACCTCTACAGGCAGGCGAACCTTTTCGCCGCCCTCGAAGCTCTGAAGAGCGGATCGCCGCGAAAAGCATCGAAGTTCGCCTCGCGGGCGAAACTCTGGCCGGAGCACCTCGGTGTCGGAAAGCCCTATGAGGTTGACGAACGCTTGGAAGATTTTATTCTCGGCCTGGCGGCCGAAAAAGCCGGGAACCTCGGGGCGGCGAGAAAATTTTACGAAGCCGCCGCCGCGGCGAACGCGCGCTTTCGGATAGGACCGAGCGCGGGAAACTTTGCCGGGGCTGCGGCCCTCCAGAGACTCGGCCGCGACGGCGAAGCCGCCGAATTTTTGGCCAGCTGGCGCAGGGAGCGCGGGGAGAAGGACGCGGTTTCGGCCTGGGCCGCGGCCAGGCTCGAGGGAGATCGTTCCGCAGCCGCGCGAATCCTGTCGGAGATCAGGGCCGGGCGGAAGGCGGGGAGATGGGATATGGGAACGGGAGAACCCCATTTCCGGCTTATGTTGAAAATCGCCGAAAGAGCGGACAAAGCCGGGGGCGGGTCTGATTCCCCCAAGCCGATGAGGCCATCGTCATGACGGCCGAATCGGCCATAAACCCGATGACCTTGCCGAAGATCGCGAATTCAGAGCGGTGGCGAACATGACCGAGTCAAAGCGAGAGCCCGGCGGAACGGGGGTTGCATCCCGGCGCGAGATCGTCCGCCGGATCGTCGGTCGGATTCCTGCGCCGCGCTGCGGATTCTGGCTCGGGAACCCTCATCCCGACACCTGGCCGATTTTGCACCGCTATTTCGGGACGAACACCGAGGAAGAGCTCCGTCAGAAACTCGGCGACGATTTGCGCTGGATTTCGCCCCAGTTCGTTGAATCGACCTACAGGCATCCGGAGGGCCGGAAACTCTTCGACTGGCACAGCGAGAAGATGTCCCACGGCCAGGCCGGACCCCTGGCCGGCTGCGAGAGGGGCGAAGATGTCGACCGCTTTGATTGGCCGCGGGTTGAGGATCTCGATTTCAGCGAGACGCTCGTGCGGTTGGCCGAAGCCGGAGATGTTTACCGGGCGAGCGGTTTCTGGTGCCCGTTTTTTCACGACGTCATGGATCTTTTCGGGATGGAACATTACCTCGTCAAAATGTCCACCCATCCGGAGGTCGTCCACGCAGTCACCGAGCGCGTCTGCCGCTTTTACCTCGAAGCCAACGAGCGCTTTTTTGCCCTGGCCGGGGACCTCGTTGACGGTTTTTTCTTCGGCAACGACTTCGGCACCCAGCTCGATCTCATTCTCAGCCCGAAGCTCTTCGACGAATTCATCCTCCCCTGGTTTAAGAAGTTCACCGATCAGGGTCACCGGCGCGGCTGTCAGGTCCTCCTCCACTCCTGCGGCTCGATCCACCGGGTCATCGGAAGGCTCATCGATGCCGGAGTCGATGGCCTGCATCCGCTCCAGGCCAGAGCGAAAAACATGGACGCCGAAACGTTGGCCCGCGACTTCGGAGGGAAGATCGCTTTCATGGGCGGGGTCGACACGCAACGGGTGCTCAACCGTGGGACGCCCGGGGCGGTTAGGGAGGAGGTGAGGCGGATCAAGGACGTGCTGGGGCCTCACCTCATCGTCAGCCCGAGCCACGAGGCCGTCCTCCCCGATGTCCCGCCTCAAAATATCGCCGCCCTGGCCGAGGCCGCATTGGCATGAGAGAATGGTTGGCCCGGTTTTCAAATAAAAAGATTGGCCGCGTGATGTCCTTGCTGTATGCCTGAAAAGCCCGCCGGGCGGGATCACATTCGCCCCGGTCGGCGCACAGGAATCCCATGATCGCGTTGGTTCCGGCCAGGGCAACGGCAGCGCCGACTTTTTCAAATTGTTCGCGCAAGCTAGAAAACTCGGCCCAACTCTGTTCCCACCGGCCGAGAAAATAGTCAGAGCAGGCCGTCACCCAGAGCCCCTCCGCCCTTTCGAAAAGTGTCGGCGCTCGGGCGATAAACTCCTTCAACCAATGTCCGGCCTCGGCGTAATTTTCCTCATAAGTGTAAATGTAGGCCAGGCCCCAACAGGACGGGGTAAAATCGGGCCTGATCTCCAGGGCCTCCTGATACTTGGCCTTAGCCGCGTGGAATTTCCCCTGGCGAAAATAGAGCTCAGCGATAGAGTCGATGGGATTGGCTTCGCCCGGATTCGCCGCTGCGTAGCGCTCGAAATTGCGGATGGCTTTGTCGAATTCGCCGATCTCGGCGCAGGCATAACCTTCCTGGTTCAAAACAAACCCAAAATCGGGGTCGAGGGCCAGGGCTTTGTCATAGGCGGCGATCGCTTCTTCCGCCTTGTCCGGAGGCCGGAATAACATTCCTCACATTCATAGAAGCCGCTGCCGTCGGCTGACGTCCTGCCCACTTCATATCACCCCGGCAAAGCTCTGTCAATCCCAGGGAGGCTCGGTGGCGAAAAAAGAGACATCCGGAGCTTTTTCGCGCTTGGAAAAAGGACTTCCTCGGTCTATCGGACGCGGATTATTATGGCCTCATCGCCCGGGATGATGATCTTGAGACCCTGCCCGAGCAGCCGGCCGATGTCCAGGGTCAAAGTTGCCGGCTGACCCGAAGGGATGGCCGAGGATACGCCTGCCGTGAAAAGGCTTGCGGCAGACGGACGCTTGATGGGATAGGGCAGCAATTCCGGATGCAGCACGCAGGTGACCTCGCGCGGGGCCTGGTCCAGGTTGGCCAGAAGGAGATAAGACTCTTCAGGCCGGCTGTAGACGGCCGAGGCGCAGAGCGGATCGGACAAGGTAACCGCCTGGTTTCGCCAGTCGGCAAATCGATACGATTCGATGTCGCCGAGCGGTTTCAAAAGGGGAAGGAGTTCGAACGTCTCTGGGCTCGCCGGCCAGGGGGCGACCCCCCCAAGAAAAGCTTCCAGGGCAAAGACCTTGTGCAGCCGCCGCGGCGCCTTTTCGTCGATCGTGCCGTAGCTGATCACCCCGCGCGGCCGAGCGCCGGCGAGCGACCATTCCAAAGGAAGGTCGGCAAGAGCGGCGGGGCGATCGGTCCATTTCCCGTAGCCCCATTCGGTGGCCACGACATAATCGGCGAAATTTTCCGTGGCGAACATAGGAACGGTCGTGTTGTGGACGATCAACAGGCCGTTTGGACCGATCCTCTTACGGGTCCACTCCATGAGTTCGAGGAGCTCATCCATGTCCCAGTGGCCGAGGGCTTGCTCCTCGGCGTCTTTTCCCTCGTGGAGAGGATTCGAGCAGAAGAGAGCGACGTTCCAATCGAAATAAACGCCGTCGAGGGGATGGTTTTTGAGGACACGATCGATGGAAAACTTCAAGAAATCGAGCCAGCCGGAGCGCAGGCACATCTGGGCGCCGAACTCGCTCTCCGGGCGATAAAAATTATGTCGGAGGTTTCCCCGGCGATCCATCCGGCCCCATTCTTTGCCGTGTTTCTTGAACTCGTCGGTGCTCGGGTGGAGCTCCTTGTTTGAAAAGTATGTCGCTGTCCGGATGCCGAAGCGCCGGCAATCCTCGAGGACCCGATCGTATTTCTCCATATCGGGGTAGGGAGGATAAGAGCCGTCCCGCCAGAACAGGCCGTCGTCATAATAATCGCCGTCGTTGTGGCAGTGGACGGTCTGGTAGCCTGCTCGGCCCAGCGTCGGATTTCCTCGGTCGATACCCATTTTCCCCGGTTCCGGTTGAAGGAAGTGTGAATCCACGGCCGGTGGGCATGCCCTTCGAGGATGGGAAAGGCCAGATAATAATCGAAGGCGCAGCCGTCCTTGAGGAGCAGGGGTTCGGACTTCGTCCAGAGCGGAGAAATGGCGAGCGCCAGGCCGGCCGGATTCCGGCTCCGCTCGAACAGGCAGCGGCCCCGGCCCCGGCGTCCGGCGAGCCGGAGTTCCCATTGGGCGAGGTCGGAGCCGACAAACCATTCGAGACCCTCGATTCCCGGGTCGACGAAGATCATCGACCGTGGGACATAGGGCGTTTCAAGAGAGGGGTCCGAGGGCTGATCCAACCGCAGCCTGCCCCAGATGTTGCTGCCGAACGAGAACTCCGGCGCGCCTTCCTCTTCCGTAATCCCTTCCCGATAGCCGTAATCGGTCAGGCTCGGTGCGAGGACGGTCGAGAAAGGGCAGACTTCGGTCAGGCGAAAGCCGGCTTCGGGGACAACGAATTCTTTATGGATCTTTATATAGCCCCAGCGGTATTCGTACGTCGTCTTGACTCGAAGATCAGAAGCGCGGCCCGCGGGATCGACGAGGACACTCTCGACCGCCACGATCTCGTTCGGCCCCGAACGCCGGTGCATGACTCGGGGCGCTCGATCCTTTAGGTCGGTCAGCTCGGTGCCCTCTTCATCCCGGACGCGCGTTTCGACGGGACGGACGAGCAAATTCGCGGTCCGGCCGTTCCGGAGTGTGATTCGCGAGATCGCGCCTCCTTTTCTTAAATCGTGCTCTACCGTGTAATACGGGGTGCGCAGCGAGAGAATGCCGGCGGCTTCATCCCGCTCGACAGAATACGCTTGAGGATACGTACTGGCGGGCTTTGTCCCGGGCGGCGAGGCCATGGCAACGAACACTGAGGCCAACCATGTCGCCAGGCAGATGGCGGCCAGCCGAGCCTTGTCGGCCGGGTTCGGAAGATTCTTCCCAACGTTTTGCCGTAAGGCCTTTTTTTTCATGGTCTCTCCGGGGATATCTATCGGATGATTATGGGTCTTCGCTGGCCGACTGGTCCATCGCGGGGAAGCGTAATTTCCGGCCCAAGAAATGTCAAGCCGGGTTCAAAATCGCGGCGCCTGATCGGGCCGATGCCAGGAGCCAAGACTTATGGTCGGAGAGGAGGTGTTCGCTTTAAGATAATCCTGCAGTTTTGCGAGGAAGGGGAAGAGATTTCCGCCTTCAAGTTTTTCTGGAAAATCCGGTCTGCTTTTGGTAAAAAGAGATCGCCGCTCGACGAATCGCCGCTCATCGTGAGGATCGAGAGGGATGGTCATTCGAGGAGGTCAACAATGAAAAAAAACGCCCTTTCTCCGAGCCTTTGCCTCTTGGCCGCGATTCTCTCGCTCATTGTTTTTGCCGGAGCCGGCCAGGCCCAAAAGCAGCCTCCGGGAACAATCATCCCGGAAACTCTTCTTGACGGCCTGAAGTGGCGCTCGATCGGCCCGGCCAATATGGGCGGGAGGATCGACGATTTCGCCGTTGTCGAGAGCAACCCCCGGACCATTTATGTCGCCACCGCCTCGGGCGGTCTGTGGAAGACGGTGAACAACGGCGTCACCTGGGAACCTCTGTTTGACGACCAGACCACGAGCTCGATCGGCGACGTGACCGTCTCTCCCTCTCATCCGGACATCGTCTGGGTGGGAACAGGGGAGCCGAACAACCGCCAGAGTTCCTCCTGGGGGGATGGCGTTTTTAAGTCCGAGGACGGAGGCCGGACCTGGAAGTGCATGGGGCTCCGCGAGACCCATCACATCGGACGGATCGCCATCCACCCCACAAACCCGGATATCGTTTACGTCGCCGCCCTCGGCCGCCTCTGGGGGCCGAACAAGGAAAGAGGGCTCTACCGCACGACTGACGGCGGGAAAACCTGGGTCAACACGAAGTTCGTCGATGAGAACACCGGGTTTGTCGATCTCGCCATCGACCTCGAAAACCCCTCGACCCTTTACGCCGCGGCCTACCAGCGCCGCCGGACGGCTTTCGGGTTCAGCGGCGGCGGCCCCGGAAGCGGCCTCTATAAGACCACCGACGGCGGGGAGACCTGGACCAAGCTGACGAACGGGCTTCCCGACGGCCCGACGGGCCGGATCGGGGTCGATATCTACCGCCGCGACCCGAGCATCGTCTACGCGATCATCGAAAATAAAAACGGCGGCGTTTTCCGGTCGGAGGATAAAGGCCTGACCTGGAAAAAGATGTCTTCGACGAATCCGCGGCCGATGTACTACAGCAAAATCCGCGTCGACCCCAACAACGACCAGAGGATCTGGGTTCTCGGAGCGTCGATGTATTTCTCCGAGGACGGTGGAAAAACGTTCACCACCGACCTCGTCCAGGAAATCCACGGCGACCACCATGCGATGTGGATCAATCCGGCCGATTCCGATCACATCGTCCTCGGGTCGGACGGCGGCATCCATCTCTCCTTTGACCGCGGCCGGACCTGGGATTTCATCAACACGATCCCGCTCGGCCAGTTTTACGAAGTCGGGTTCGATATGCGCAAGCCGTACTATATTTACGGCGGCCTCCAGGACAACGGAAGCTGGGGCGGCCCGAGCGCCACCTGGACGAGGATCGGGATCACGAACGATGAGTGGATTCGGATCGGCGGCGGCGACGGCTTCTACGTTCAGGTCGACCCGACCGACCACAACACCATCTACGCCGAATCGCAGGACGGCAATGTCTTCCGCTTTGACCTCCGCTCCGGGGAGAGCAAATCGATCCGGCCACAGCCGGAGGACGAGGGCGAGCGCTACCGCTTCAACTGGAACAGTCCGATCCTCGTCTCACCGCACAACCCGAAGAAGATCTTCTACGGAGGCAACCGGCTTTTCATCTCCCGGGACAGGGGCGACAATTGGGAGGCGACAGACGACCTGACGGCCCGGATCGACCGGGATAAACTCCCGATCATGGGCGCCGTCCCCGACGAGAACACGCTTTCGCGCCACGACGGGGTGAGTTTCTACGGCACGATCACGACGATTTCGGAGTCGCCGCTCAAAGAGGGCGTCTTGTATGTCGGAACCGACGACGGCCTGGTCCAGGTCTCCCGGGACGACGGGAAAACATGGAAGAACGTAACGCCTCAGCCTCCGGCTCTTCCCAAGAACACGTACGTCAGCCGGGTCGTCGCCTCCCATCATGCCGAGGGCCGCGCTTACGCGGCCTTCGACGGCCACCGGAGCGACGATTTCAAGGCCTACGCCTTTATGACGGACGACTTCGGAGCGACCTGGAAGAATATCTCCGGCAACATTCCGGAAGGCAGCACCCTGAGCGTGATCCGTGAGCACCCGCGCAACCCGGACCTGCTGTTCGTGGGAACGGAGCGTGGGGCGTATTGGTCGATCGACCGCGGGTTGCACTGGACACGGATCAAGAGCAATCTTCCCCTCGTGCCCGTCGATGACATCGCCATCCATCCGCGCGAGAACGACCTCATCTTCGGCACGCACGGCCGGAGCATCTGGATCCTCGACGACATCACGCCGCTCGAGCAGTTAAAGCCGGAGGTGCTGGCGGCGGCGGGTTATCTTTTCGACATTCGGCCGGCGGTCATCTTTAATCCCAATTATCACAAGGGAAATCTCGGGCACAAATTCTTTGTCGCCCCCAACCCGCCTTACGGAGCGCTGATCAGCTATTATCTCAAGGAAAAAACCAAAGGCGACGTTAAAATCGTCATCGCCGATTCCGCAGGGAACGTCATCAGGGAATTGAAGGCTGAAAAAGAACCGGGGATTCATCGCCTTGCCTGGGACCTGAGGTATCCGCCTCCGGCTGCAGCCGAGACCGGAGCGATGGCCCGGTTCGGCGGGTCGATGGCTCCCTATGTCCTGCCCGGCGAATACCAGGTCAAGCTCGTGGCCGAGGGGATCGAAGCGGCGACGACGCTCAAGCTCGAAGGAGACCCCAGGATCGACGTTTCGCTCGCCGAACGGAAAGCCCAGCATGATGCTTTGATGCGCCTGTACAGGCTCGCCCCGCTTCTCAGCCAGGTCCAGAGCACGCTCGATGCGCTCGCCAAACAACTCCGCGAGGCCGAAGGGACCGTCAAGAAAGTCCCGTCGGCTCCGGCCTCTCTGGCCGAGGCCTTCAAAGCGCCGCTCAAGGAGATCGACGAAATTCGCCGCGATTTCTCTGGTGATCCGGGGGCGGGCTTTCAAGGGATGATGTTCTCGGTCCGGGGACGATTGCTTGCGGTCGGGCGTTCGATCGGCGGCTACACGGGAGCTCCGTCCGAACGGCAGATCAAGGAGATCGAGGTGAACGAAAAGAAGCTCATGGCCCTCGTCGAGCGGATCAACAGGATCATCGATGAAGACGTGCCGCGCTTGAACCGGCTGATGAACGAGAGCCAGATTCCCCATCTCCTGCCGGTCTCGAGAATCAAAACCTGAAGAAGAGCGATCTCCGGCTCATCAGGTCCGCGCCGCGGGCCCGACAGACGGCCGCGCCTGTCGGGTTTGATCTTTTCTTCGAAACCGGATAAATAAAAGACGTCCGTCGGATCGCGGAGGACCATGAGCGGGATCGGCGCCGTCGACCTGTCCATCATCGCCGCCTACCTGGCGGCCATGATCACTATCGGATTCGTCAGCCGCCGGCTCGCCTCGCGCGGCGTGGACGCCTATTTTCTCGGCGAGCGCCGGATGCGCTGGTGGATGCTCGCCGCTTCCGGGTCGTCTTCCTACTGGGACATCACCGGCACGATGTGGATCGTCTCTCTCCTCTGCGTCCTGGGCATGAAGGCGATGTGGCACCAGTGGATCTGGGGCTTTCCGCTTCCCGTTTTCTTCGCCGCCTTCATGGGGCGCTGGATCAACCGCTCCCGGGTCCGGACGGCGGCCGAATGGATGAAGACGCGCTTCGGCGAGGACGCGGCCGGCGAGTCCGCCCGCTCGGCCTACGCCGTTCTCGCCGTGGTCACGGTCGTGAGCTTCCTGGCCTACGACGCGGTGGGCATGGGGAAATTCGGCGCCGAGTACCTGCCGCTTTCGCGCCAGCTCTGCGCCGCCCTCATCCTCGGCCTGACCGGGATCTACGTCGTCTTCGGCGGGTTCCGCTCGCTCGTCATCACCGAGCTCGTCCAGACGGTGATCATGAGTTTCGGCGCTCTGGTCATCGCCTTCCTCGGCTTCCGCCATGCGGACCCGGCGGCGATCGCACAGAAATTCTCCGGCTCGTTTTTCAGCCTTTCCGTCCCCTGGAAAGACCCGGCGCTTCTGGAGACGGAGTTTTTCCTCTTCGGCGGCCTGACCATCGCCTGGGTGAGCAAGGGGCTGCTCCTCTGCTTCGGAGGGCCTGAGCAGCTCTATGATTTCCAGCGCTTCCTTTCGGCCCGGGACGAACGCGACGCCTCGAAGCTCGGCGCTCTCTGGGGCCTTCTCCACACGCTGCGCTGGCCGATGGCCATGGGGATCGCGCTTCTTTTTCTCAGCGGGTTCATGGGCGTCGGCGACACCGAGCAGGTGATGCCGGCCGTGATCAAGGGGTTCCTTCCCGTCGGCCTTCGGGGCCTCATCCTGGCCGCTCTTCTCGCCGCCTTCATGTCCACCTTCAACTCGACGGTCAACGCCGGCGCCTCATATCTCGTCGTCGATATCTATAAGAGACATCTCAACCCGCGGGCGACGGAAAAGCAGCTCGTCGGCGCCGGCCGGCTTGCCTCGCTGGCCCTCATTTTGCTCGGGATCGCCATCGGCTCGACGGCCACCTCCATCCACCGGGTTTTCCAATGGATTATGGCGGCGCTCGGAGCGGGAGTCCTCCTCCCCAATTTCCTCCGCTGGTACTGGTGGAGGCTCAACGGCTGGGGGTTCACCGCGGGCGTCGGGACGGGCATCCTGGCTTCGCTCGTCCAGGCGGTCTTTTTTTCCGGCGCGCCGCTCTACGTCTACTTCCCCGTTATCGCGGCGATCGGCCTGGCGGCGGCGGTCGCCGTCTCCTATCTCACGCCTCCGACGGAGGAGAAAATCCTGACCGAGTTTTACTTGACCGTTCAGCCGGCGGGTCACTGGGGGCCGGTCGTGAAGCGGATCAGGGAACTGCGGCCCGGGTTCGAAAAAGACATCCCGTTCCGCGTCGACCTGCTCAATGTTGTTCTGGGCATTCCCTGGCTTTTTTCCCTTTGGGCCGGGGCGATGTACTTGGTTGGACGAAAATATCAAAGCGCCACGGCCTGTTTTTGCACTGCCGCCGGCCTTTCTATTGTCCTGTATTTCACTTGGCTAAGGAATTTAAGGGTCTCGAGAGGAACGAAGTGACGAGACAGTCTCGTCATATGTTTGTCGAAAGGAGAGGGTCGGTTAAGACTCGGAGAGGACAAGGATGAAAATCTGCAGCTTTAACGTCAATTCGATCAAGGCGAGGAAAGACCTCGTCCTCCAGTGGCTCGACCACCGGAAGAACGATCTCGACGTCCTCTGCCTTCAGGAGCTCAAGACCGAGGACGACGGCTTCCCGGCCGCGGATTTCGAGAAGCTCGGGTTCGAGTGCCACGTTTTCGGGCAGAAAGCCTATAACGGCGTGGCCGTCCTGACGAAAATCAGGCCGGACCGGGTCGTCAAAGGCTTCGGTGACGAGCGCTGGGACGCGCAGAAACGGCTGATCGCGGCCCTCGTCGGCGGCGTCCACATCCTCAATGTCTATGCCCCGCACGGCGACCTCCGGGGAACGGAAAAATTCGACTACAAGCAGGATTGGTACAAGACTTTCCTGGCCCATCTCAAGAAGAATTTCAAGCCCTCCGGCCGGCTGCTCATCGCCGGCGATTTCAACGTCGCCCGCGAGGACATCGATGTCTATTCGCCCGAGGAGCTTGCCGACACGATCGGGACGATGGCGGAGGAACGGGAGGGCATGGCGAGGCTCCTCGACTGGGGTCTTGTGGACGTCTTCCGCCGGCTCAACCCCGGGAAAAAACAGTTCACCTGGTGGGACTACATCGGCGGCGCGGTCTGGAAGGATCAGGGCATGAGGATCGATTACGCTCTGGCGACTGAGGCGCTGATGAAGGAAATCAAGGGCGTCGAGGTCGATATGTGGCCGCGGCGGCGCCAGAAGCCGACGCCCTCCGACCATGCCCCTTTGATCGTGAACCTGGATATCAGCTAATATGGACAAAGTGAGCCTGGCTTGTTCTTGGAACGGGAAGGTTAGGTGATGATGACCAGGCGGGAAAGAGTATTGGCAGCGATCGGCCACCGGGAGCCGGATAAAGTTCCCATCGACCTCGGCGCGATGCGTTCGACGGGAATCAGCGCCGTCGCTTATCACCGCCTGAAGAATTATCTCGGCGTCGCGGCCGGCGGGACCTATGTCTATGATGTCGTCCAGCAGCTCGCCCAGCCCGAGCTTCTCATCCTGGATTATGTCGAGACGGATGTCGTCGATCTGGGCCGCGCCTTTCTCACCGCCGAGGCGGAATGGAATGATTTTCCGCTCCCCGACGGCTCGCCGGCGAAGATCCCCGCCTATGCCGACCTCGTCCCTGATGGCGCCGGCGGATGGCTGGCGAGAAATAGGAGCGGGGCGACGATCGGCGTCATGCCCGCGGGCGCGTACTACCTCAGCCAGACCCGCTACCCGCTCCACGAGTGGGACGGCCGCGACCCCGCGGTCCTCGACCGGCTTCCCGAGCTCATGCGGGATGTGATCTGGGCGGCTTTTCCCACGGCTCCCTGGCATTTGCCGCTGACTGAGGAGAACGCAGCGGAAATCCGGCGCCGGGCAAAGGAGCTTTACGAGACGACGGATTTTGCCGTCATGGCCGCTTTCGGCGGCAACCTCCTTGAGTGGGGACAATACCTCTGCCGGAACGACCGCTTCCTCGCCGATCTGATCGAGAATCCGCGGAAAATCGACGCCCTCCTCGACCGGCTCACCGAGATCCATCTTGAGAATCTGGAGAAATTCCTCGCTGCCGTCGAGGGCTATGTCCAGATCATCCAGATGGGAGACGACCTGGGGACGCAGCTCGGCCCCCAGATTTCGCCGGCCATGTACCGGCGCTTCTTCAAGCCGCGCCATAAAATGATCTACGAGCGGGTGCGGCGGCGTCCGGGCATTCATCTCTTTCTCCATTCCTGCGGCGCGATCGCCGACCTGCTCCCCGACCTCATCGAAATCGGCGTCGAGATCATCAACCCGGTCCAGACGAGCGCCCGGGGGATGGAGCCGGAGAGGCTGAAGCGCGAATTCGGCCGAGACCTGACTTTCTGGGGGGGCGGGTGCGACACCCAGCGCATCTTGCCCATGGGCACGGTCGAGGAGATCGCCGATCACGTGCGGCGGAGGATCGAGGTCCTTGCGCCGGGCGGCGGGTTCGTCTTCACCCAGGTCCACAACATTCTGCCTCACGTCCCGCCGCAGAATATCGTGGCCATGGTCGAGGCCGCCAAGACCTACCGCGCTCTTTAGCTCGGCCCGGACAATTCGGAGAGCGAGAGATAAAGCCGGTTCGGCCGTGGATCAACCGATGAACAGACCGATGGCCAACAACACCGGAGTGAGAATGATGATGAGCACACTCTGTCCCATATAGGGG
>CAZNVB010000211.1:0-2771 GCA_964576265.1 uncultured Eubacteriales bacterium
GTTCGGTCTGACATCGGCCGGCTCAAGGGAGATGTCCAATGTCCGGCCCGTTTTTTCCGGTGTCAAAGATGAAAGATCCGGCAGCTTCGTCCATTTGCCCTCATAAAGGCCGTACTCGAGCCCGTTTTTTTCCGGGTCGACAAAGCTGAAGGACGTGCTCGCCACGCGGCTCATCCGGCCGCCCGCCAGAATCGTTCTCGCCTTCAACAAGCAGCTGGCTGTAATCTCGACGGGCTCCGGGGTCAAGCGCGGCGATAGAAGCGTCGGATCCGACCCATCAAGCGTGTACCGGACATCCGCTCCGGGAAAGGGCGGCTCGATCTTGATCAGAACCGGTGAAGCAAGGACCTTTTTACCTCCCAATCCCTGGGGAGGGGGAAGCCGAAAGTGAATCCCCGCCGCCGCCAGGCGTTCGTAGTGCGGAATCAAACGGCGGGAGAAATCATCAAAGCGGCGCAGCTCCCGGGGCGTCCAGACGACCTCGCTCAGGGCAAGGAGGCGGGGGAAAAGCATGTACTCGACCTGAGAAAAATCAGGGATATATTCCGTCCACACGTTTGCCTGAGCGCCGAGGATGTGCCTGGCTTGCTCCTCGGTCAGTTCATCGGGAACAGGCTCATAAGAATAGACTTTTTCGATGGGCAGGAATCCGCCGATCGCCCGCGGTTCGTTCGCCGTCCCCTGATAATAATCAAAATAACAGTGGGAGGTCGGGGTCATGACGACGTCATGTCCGGATCGGGCGGCTGCGATTCCGCCGGCGACTCCTCGCCAGGACATGACCGTCGCGTTCGGAGCCAGCCCTCCCTCGAGAATTTCGTCCCAGCCGATGAGTCTCTTGCCCTTTGCATTGAGGAATTTTTCGATCCGCCTGATGAAATAGCTCTGGAGTTCCTCTTCCCCGGTCAGGCCTTCTGTCTTAATGCGTTCCTGGCATTTGACGCAGTTGATCCAGCGCGTTTTCGGCACTTCGTCTCCGCCGATATGGACGAATTCGCCGGGAAACAAACTCACGACTTCGTCCAGGACGTCCTCGAGAAACTCGAAGGTTTTTTCATTCCCGGCGCAGTAAACATCGTGCATGACTCCCCATTCTGTCGCCACCTGAAATGGCCCCCCCGAGCAGGAGAGCTCGGGAAAGGCAGCGAGGGCGGCCATCGAGTGTCCGGGCATTTCGATCTCGGGGACAATGGTGATGAACCGTGCTTTGGCGTATTCGACGATCTCGCGGATGTCCTCCTGGGTGTAAAAACCACCGTGCGGCCGGCCGTCATCCCAAGTTTCTTCCCGCCAGGCCCCGATCTCAGTCAGCCGCGGGTATTTTTTGATTTCGATCCGCCAGCCCTGGTCTTCAGTCAAGTGCCAATGGAAGGTGTTGATTTTGTACCTGGCGATGGAGTCGATGTATTTTTTAATGTCTTCTTTGGGAAAAAAATGCCGTCCGACATCGAGGTGAGCGCCGCGCCAGCGGAACCGCGGCCGATCCTCGATCTTCACGCCGGGCAGAGACCAATCGAAGTTCGGCTTGGGTTCGGCGCCTTCGATCTCGGCGGGGAGGAGCTGATACAAGGTTTGGACGCCGTAGAAAAGACCGGCCGGTCGATACGCCTCGATGACCGCCCCGTTTTTCCCGACCGATAGGAGATAGCCTTCGCTCCCAAGCCGGGCGAGGTTTTCATTGATCCTAAGGGCGATGGCGTCTCTTTGATTTTTCGCCGGGCTCTTGGAGATCTCGAACGGAAAACCGGTGATTTTTCTCAGCCTAGCTGCGAGATCCTCGGCGACGGGTATAACTTCGCCTGTTTTCGCCGCCTCGAGGATTTTTGTGCTGGCTCGGAGGGGAAAGCGGACATTCGGTCGCAATTCCATCTTGGCCGGCCGGGGGATAATCGCCACACCGCCGTTAGCAGCGCCCGCCGGAGGGCTTGTCGAAAAGAAAGAGAAGAGCAAAAGCGCCGAGGTAAAATGCGGTCGGCGTCTTCGAGCGAACTCTTGAGACTCCGGAATCTTTAACATTTTCGCCTCCGAACCTCCAATTTTATTTTAGCGGTTTCCTTTTGCTTTATTTCAATTCCGGCCATCTTGTCAAATCGATTTCCAGTGGTCGTCGATCGTCAATGTTTCCACTCCGTCTTCGATCTTCCCTTGATTTATCCGACGCATTCGATAAGAATAATAGGGATTTCCTTTAAGGAGAGCAACGCATGCGAGAAAAACTCCTTCTCATCCCGGGGCCGAGTCCCGTCCACCCGCGCATTATCCGCAGCCTGGCCTTGCCGACCGTCTCTCATGTCGGACCCGAGATGGCGGAGGAGCTGCGACGCTCCCTAACCAACCTGAAGAAGATCGTTTTTTGCGAAAGGGGAGAAGCGTTCATCATTGCCGGCGCCGGGACCCTGGCGATGGAGATGGCTCTGCTCAACACGATCGCTAAGGGAGAGCGGGCCTTGATTCTTTCCCAGGGATATTTCGGCGCGCGGATGTCCGAGATCTGCCGCTCGTTCGGCCTCGAGCATGACCTCATCGAGAGCGAGTGGGGGAAGGCGGTCCTGCCGGAAGAACTCGAAGCGAAACTCAGGGCCGGAAGATGGAGCGCTGTCGTCTCGACTCACGTGGATACGGCCACCGGAGCCTGTGCCCCGATCAGGGATTACGCCGAAGTTTTAAAGGGTCGCGAGATTCTTTTCATCGTCGACGGCGTCTGCGCCACCGGCGGAATCGCCGAAAAGATGGACGATTGGGGAATCGACGTCGTCTTGACTGCTGCCCAG
>CAZNVB010000212.1:0-2271 GCA_964576265.1 uncultured Eubacteriales bacterium
CCGTGACTGAAAATCCGTCGGGAAATTCAATTTTGATGAACTTTGTCCGACCCGTCTCTCCGGCGCAATAAAGCATCAGCCAGCCACAGAAGAAAAGGGCGATCTTTTTCATTTCCTGCTCTCCTTTTTTCTGCCCTCCACATTTCCAAAGAACTTCTTTCGGCGGCTAATGGGCCGAAACCAGCGGGACAAACCGGACCGGAAGAAGCTTTTTTTTCTGGAAATCTTTTTTTCTTCTGGTGATCAATAAGAGCTCCTGAAATCCGACCCCGACCGGAATGACCATCCGGCCAGAAACCTTCAATTGATCCTCAAGCTTCTTTGGAACGGAGGGCGGCGCGGCCGTGACCATCACCGCATCGTATGGAGCGTGTTCTTCCCAGCCGGACGTCCCGTCGCCGACCTTGAAATGGATATTTCGATAACCGAGTCCAAGAAGCCTTTGTTCGGCGCTTAGGGCCAAGGCGGGGATGATCTCGATGGTGAAAACCTCCCGGGCGATTTCAGCCAGAATTGCCGTTTGGTAGCCGGAGCCGGTTCCGATCTCGAGAACCTTCTCTTCCCCTTTGAGGGCCAAGGCTTCGGTCATATAAGCGACGATATACGGCTGGGAGATCGTCTGTCCCTCGCCGATGGGCAGCGGCTCGTCATTGTAGGCATAAGATTTGAGTTCTGGGGGAACAAAGAGATGCCGTTCGACTTTCCCCATCGCTTCGAGGACCCTCTCGTCGCCGAGACCCCGAGCCTTAAGCTGAATTTCGACCATCGCCGCTCTCTGCTCTGCGAAATCGTCGCCTTTGTCTGACACCAAGGCCCCCGATTATGACTCTCGCCGTTCCAGCATTCCGTCGGCCCAAGCCGATGGACGATCCTTCCTGGCGGAGATCAATAGGCTCGAGCGAAATAAACCAGCTCCCGTCCTGCCTTACCGCAACAGACACATCTGCCGCCGCTCTCTTCTCTTGTCATCGGAATAACCCTGATCGTGGCCATCGTTTCCTCTTTGATCCGCTCCTCGCAAGACTCATCTCCGCACCAACCGGCCCGGATAAAACCCCGCTTTTGATCGATAAGCCTTTTAAATTCCGCATAGCCCTCAGCCCGGTGCGTGTTTTCCTTCTGGAAAGCAAGCGCTTGTTCGAACAGAGACGCCTGGATTTCTTCGAGGAGAGCGGCGGCTCTTGCCTTCAAGCTCTCTCTCTCGACGAGTTCCTTTTTCTTGATATCCCGCCGGACAATGACCGCCCGATTTTTCTCCAGATCTTTCGGCCCAATCTCGATTCTCAGGGGAACGCCGCGCATCTCCCACTCCGAAAATTTCCACCCCGGCGTGAATTCCTCCCGGTCGTCGAGCTTGACCCGAATGGCCGATCGTCTCAATTCTTGCTCAATGCTCTGAGCTGCCGGAAGGATATTTTCTTTCCAATTGCCGAGAGAGATAGGAACAATAACGGCTTGAATGGGGGCGACCCGCGGGGGAAGACGAAGCCCGGAATCATCGCCATGGGTCATGACCAGAGCTCCGATCAATCGGGTGGAAACCCCCCAAGATGTCTGCCAGACATATTGGAGGCTTTGATCGCGGTCCTCGAAGCGGATATCAAAAACCTTGGAAAAATGCTGACCGAGATTATGCGATGTCCCCATTTGAAGGGCCTTTCCGTCTGACATCAGCGCCTCGATGGCATAGGTTTCCAAAGCACCGGCAAATTTCTCCCGCGTCGTCTTTTTCCCTTCAATGACAGGAACGGCCAGCTCCGACTCGACGAAGTCCTTATAAAGATAGAGGATCTTAAGGGTTTCTTGCTGCGCTTCTTCATAAGTTCGATGCGCCGTGTGACCTTCCTGCCACAAAAATTCTGTCGTCCGCAGAAAAGGTCGGGTGACCTTTTCCCAGCGGACGATATTCGCCCATTGGTTGATGAGGAGAGGAAGGTCTCGGTAGGACTGGATCCATTTCGCATACATGGACCCGATGATGGCCTCGGAGGTCGGCCGGACAGCCAGACGTTCCTCCAGTTCTTCCTTGCCCCCGTGAGTGACCCAAGCGACCTCCGGCGCAAAGCCTTCCAGGTGTTCCATCTCTTTTCGAAGAAAGCTTTCCGGGATGAAGAGAGGGAAATAGGCGTTGACGTGCCCCGCCTCCTTGATCCGGCTGTCGAGAAGCCGCTGGATGTTTTCCCAGATCGCATAACCGTAAGGCCGAATGACCATCATGCCTTTCATCGGCGCGTAATCGGCCATTTCGGTCCGACGGATAATCTCAAGATA
>CAZNVB010000213.1:0-1701 GCA_964576265.1 uncultured Eubacteriales bacterium
GTCCAAGCTTGCCTGTGTCTTTGTCGACAACGGTTTGCTGAGGAAGGGCCAATACGAGGAGCTGATGGAAGAGTTCCGCCGTCGGCTCCATCTCCGGGTCATCGGCGTCGACGCTTCGGCCCTTTTCCTGCGCAATCTTCGGGGCGTGACTTCACCCGAGCGGAAAAGAAAAATCATTGGCCGCACCTTTATTGAAATCTTCGAGGCCCAGGCCCGGAAGCTCGGCGGAGTCCGGTTTCTCGCCCAGGGGACGATCTATCCGGACGTCATCGAGAGCGCGCCGGTGAAGGGCCCGTCGTCAACGATCAAATCGCACCACAATGTGGGCGGGTTGCCCCGACGACTTCGTTTCAAACTCATCGAGCCGCTGCGCGAACTGTTCAAGGACGAAGTTCGGGAGTTGGGGGCTGAGCTCGGCGTTGACCGGGATTTCATCGCCCAGCATCCCTTCCCCGGCCCCGGCCTGGCCGTTCGCATTCTGGGCGAGGTCACGCCGGATCGAATCTCTATCCTCAGGGAGGCCGACCGGATCCTGCTCGACGAGGTTCGCAAGTCCGGACTTTACGACCGGCTCTGGCAGGCCTTCGCCGTCCTCCTTCCCGTGCGTTCGGTCGGCGTGATGGGCGACGAGCGGACATACCAGCAGGTCGTCGTCGTCCGTCTCGTTCGGAGCGTGGACGGGATGACGGCCGATTGGTATCCCGCCGATCCGGGATTTCTCGCCCGGCTTTCCACCCGAATTGTCAACGAAGCCCGCGGCGTCAACCGCGTCGTCTATGATATAACTTCCAAGCCTCCGGCGACGATCGAATGGGAATGATGGAACACTCGTTCATTCATCTCCACAATCACTCCGAATTCAGCATCCTGGACGGCGCCGTCCGCATCGGCGACCTTGTCCAGGCGGCCTACGATCACAAAATGCCCGCGGTCGCCCTGACCGACCACGGCAACATCTTCGGCGCCGTCACTTTCTTCAAAAAGGCAAGAGAAAAGAACATCAAGCCGATCCTCGGCTGCGAAGTTTATGTCGCTCCGCGCAGCCGGTTCGACAAAAAAGACGAAGGCCATGATCCGCACCATTTCCACCTCCTCCTTCTCGTCAAGAACGACAAGGGTTATCGCAACCTCTGCTTCCTTCTGAGCAAGTCCTACCTGGAGGGCTTTTATTACCGGCCGCGGATCGACAAAGAGCTCCTTTCCGGACACGCCGAGGGTTTGATCGGACTGTCCAGCTGTTTGAAAGGAGAAGTCGCCTATTTCCTGGAGAAAGAGATGGAGGAAGCGGCCGAGCAAGCCGCCCTCGAATATTCGACCTTCTTCGGCCCGGAGAATTTCTATCTCGAGATCCAGGACCACGGACTTCCCCAGCAGAAAGCGGTCAACCCGCGGATTGTCGAACTGGCCCGGAAGCTCGGACTCCCCCTTGTGGCGACCAACGACATCCACTATCTTCGCCGGGATGACGCCGAAAGCCACGACGTTCTGCTCTGCATTCAGACCAACAAGAAACTCAATGACCCGGACCGCATCCGTTTCGGCTCGCAGGAGTTCTATTTCAAATCCGGGGCGGAGATGGCGGCCCTGTTCAGGGATCTCCCCGAAGCCATCCGCAATACCGCCCTGATTGCGTCTCAATGCAATTTCGAGTTTCCTTCGGGGCAGCATTTTCTTCCCCGCTTCACCCCGCCCGGCGGGTTT
>CAZNVB010000214.1:0-3550 GCA_964576265.1 uncultured Eubacteriales bacterium
CCACGGGACCGCGAAGCGTCGGCTGGATGGCCCATCGGCCTTCTGCGTTGCTCTGGGTCGAAGCCCTGGACGAAGGAGATCCGGAAAAAGACGTTCCTTTTCGTGACCGCTATCTTTCCCTGACTTCCCCATTCCAGCAAACGCCTCAGGAGGTTCTGAAGCTCAAGGAACGGGCGGCCGGGCTGAACTATTTCTCGACGTCCGGATTAGCTTTGGCCTCCGAATTCAACTGGAAAAAGCGCTGGCGGACGACCTATCTTGTCAACCTGGACCGCCCGGACATCGCGCCGAAGATCATCTTCGATCGAAATATTCATGACCGCTATAACGACCCGGGGTTGCCGGTCATGACGACTCTTCGGACCGGACAGAGGGTCATCCTGCAGGATAAGGAATGGATTTACCTCGAAGGCAGCGGAGCCTCGCCCCAAGGAGACCACCCGTTCCTCGACAGAATGAACATCAGCACGTTGAAAAAGGAAAGGCTGTTCCAATGCCAGGATCCGGCCTATGAGACATTCATTGATTTTGACGGCTCTTCCCGATCCAGGATAATCACAAGCTATGAAACCAAGACCAGCCCTCCAAACTATTATCTCTATGATCTTAAATCAAAAACCAGAAAGGCCCTGACGGAATTCAAGGACCCCGCGCCCGAGCTCACGGCGGTTAAAAAAGAGCGCATCAAATACAAGCGGGATGATGGCGTCGAGCTCTCGGGCACGCTCTATCTCCCGGCTGGTTATCAAACCGGCGAGCGGCTTCCGGCAGTGGTCTGGGCCTACCCTCTCGAGTATGGCGATCCCGCGACCGCCGGCCAGGTTCGGGGCTCGGTCAACCGATTCACATTCTATCGGGGCGCCTCGCATCTTTTCTTTGTTACCCAGGGATACGCCATCCTTGACGGCGCCGAAATGCCCGTCATCGGCGACCCCAAGACCGTCAACGATACCTATGTCCAGCAAATCGTGTCCAACGCCGCGGCCGCCGTCCGCGCTCTGGAGGAATTGGGGATCGCCGATCCGAAGCGGATCGGCGTCGGGGGACACAGTTACGGCGCTTTCATGACGGCCAATTTGCTGGCTCACTGCGACTTGTTCGCCGCCGGAATCGCCCGCAGCGGAGCCTACAATCGGACCTTGACGCCGTTCGGATTTCAGAGCGAACGCCGGACTCTCTGGGAAGCTCTCGAGACCTACGTCAGAATGTCTCCCTTTATGCACGCCAACAAAATCAACGAGCCGATCCTGTTGATTCATGGCGAAGCTGACAATAACTCGGGAACGTTCCCTATCCAATCCGAGCGCCTTTTCGCCGCCCTCAAAGGCTTTGGCGCGACGGCCCGGCTGGTCATGTTGCCTCATGAAAGCCACGGCTATGCGGCAAGGGAAAGCGTGCTCCATGTTCTCGCCGAGATGTTCGAATGGTTTGACAAATACGTGAAGAATCGGAAATGAGGCGGAGAAGCTGTCCGGCGAGGGTTGAGTTTTCTTCGGCCCCCGGTGTAAAATTCCGACTATAATAAAGGGAGAAAAGCTGTCCAGGAGAATAAAGATGAAAAAATCGGTTTCGATTTTGTCTTTGGTGTCCGTTTTGCTGTCCATCTGTCCGGGCCTCGGAAGTTCAACTCCGCCAGAACAAGGAACAGCCGTCAGAATCCAGAAAGTTGAGCCGTTTGCCTACTTTTGCCTGAAACATAAGGGTTCATTTTCCGCCATTCCGGAAATTATTTCGCGATTGATGCAGGAATCTCAATCGCAAAACGTCTTTCCTTCCGGTCCGCTGATGGGCGTTTATTTCGGCAATCCTCAGCAGGTCGCCCCCGAGGAAATGGAATGGGAGATGGGATTCCCGGTGACCCCCCACGCCCTTATCCAGCCCCCTCTGGAAAAGAAAGAATGGAACTTCACGGAAGTCGCCGTCGCGCTGCATAAGGGCCCTTACGAGAAAACAATCGAGACGATCGCCAAGATGACGGAATGGATGGAGGCGAACGGATACACGACCGCCGGACCGGTTGTCGAACGCTACTTGGATATGAACCCGAATGAGATTAAGCCCGAGGAGCTGAAAACGGAAATCTGGATCCCGGTCAAATCCGTTCGAGACCCATGAACTCGGGAGATCCCGAGATTTGGATCCTTCAGCCGACACACACCATCAGGCTCAATAAAAGAAATCCGACCGGCTGAGCGCCGCGAGATCTTCCTCTCTCTTCCGGGGGCAGGGAATTGGCAGCTCTTCGAGAATGCCGAGTTTGCCGCTGTTGGAGAGCGCTAGATCGGTTTTGAGGGGTCGGCTTTTGAGCAGCGTTTGACTCTGAAGCCAAAGTTGAGATATATCTTCTGTCTCGCGCTGTCCTAAGATTCATCAGGAGTTCCAATATGGAAAAAACTCTGGCGATTATCAAACCCGACGCCGTAAAAAAGAGAGTCGTCGGGAGAATCATTCAACGGATCGAAGACGAAGGATTCCTGATATCCCGGATGAAGCTCCTCCATTTAACCAAAGAAGAGGCGAAGGGATTCTACATTGTTCATAAGGACAAGCCGTTTTATGACAGCCTGACCGATTTCATGTCTTCGGGTGAAATCGTGGTCATGGCCCTCGAGAGGGAAAACGCAATCGCCCACTGGAGAGACGTCATGGGGGCCACAGACCCGGCTTTGGCCAAGCCGGGGACAATTCGACATACGTTCGGGTTCTCGGTTGAGAGAAACGCAGTTCACGGCTCAGACGGCAGGGAGACAGCCGAATGGGAAATCGCCTATTTCCGAAAGAAAATTGAATAGGAAGAGAAGCGAGCGGAAAGATCAAGATTGACGGCCGCATAACCCTAAATATGGTATTTTTTGCCTCAAGGCCTCAAAATGGAGGGGGGAACGGCATCAAATCCAAAATCCCAAGCAAGAATTGATTAAAATTCATAGAAAACACTTGACTTTTTGCTAAGTCTTCTCTAAATTATGAGTAGCCTTGGATGAGAATGATGAGTTTCCGGTTTCCGCGATTCTGATTTTTCCCCATCATTCCGCAAGGCGCTTCTATCTTTTATAGAAGGAGGCACCTATGCGAAAGAAAGCTTTGATCGTCGTTGTTCTCCTCGGCTTTCTTTTTGTCCTCACTCCCCTCTCCTATTCCGCTCCGAAGAAAGATGCAAAATTTACCTTTAGCATTCTCATCAAGAAACCTGTGGCCTGGATGTCTTCGATCTATGACCTCTTTGCCGATTATTTTGGCAAACGTACCGCCGATCCAGGAAACGGCCTCATTCCCGACGAATCCGGCACGAAAGTTAAACCTTTAGGGGACTCTGTCTCCTTAAGGCCTAGCAAGAACGATTAGTTTTTCTCTTCCAAAGCAAAACAAAACTCTAAAAGTATCAAGCGCGAAAGATTATATTTCTTAAGGTTCTTCTCCCATTTAGTTGGTAAAAGCTTGAATGATCTTAAGGGAGAAGTAACGAAGGTCATGGAAGCCATAGGCCCTCCGTTTGATTACTTTGATCTTGTTATTGACCCCTTCCAGCCTCCCAGTATGAATCGGATAT
>CAZNVB010000215.1:0-20755 GCA_964576265.1 uncultured Eubacteriales bacterium
GTATTCCCTTGTCGATCTCCCCGCCGGAGACGTAATCCACCTGATGAGCGAGCACCCGGACGTCCGGTTCCGCCACGGTGACCACAAAGCCGAGAACGAAGGCGAGAAGGAGAAGGATTCCTAGGGGAAGCCGTTTAGGGAGCTCGGAGCCGATCGCCTCGCCGATCGGCAGCAAGCCGGTTCTGACGCCTTGAAGGAAGAGAAGAAGTCCCGCCATAACCATAACCGCACCGATGAGAAATCGAGTTATAATCACGACCGGAAGCGAAAGAAGGGTCACCTGGAGGAAGATGACCAGGACCGCGACCGGTACGACAGCCTGAAGGGTTTCTCCGAAAATTTTCTTGAATTCATCGGCCATTCTGAAATTTCCCGGTCCGGAGAACATTAGAACCGACTAGAAACGGGACTGTCAAGCCTGAAATCCGGCTGAAAACCTCCAGGATTATTTGCCGGACGCGAGGGTGCTCATCTTGGTTCATGATGCTTCGGGAGTCGGGGGGGCGAATGCGGTTTTTTCCCTCTTTTCCACTCTTCCATGATCTCGGCGAAGCACTGTAGGCCGCCGGAGATGACCGCTTTCACCTTCATAGCCACCTCCTGGTGATCAATGGAGGCGAGGACTCTGTGGAAGAAGTTTTATCATGTCGTTTCCTTTCAGGACAGCCTCCCGGCCGAGGTCTTCAAGTCCATCGATCAACGGGAAGTTCAAATTTTCTACAGATATATGCAAGAGGCAGAAGGAGCGGAACTATCTTGAGGCTGAGCAACTGAATTGAATCAAATTCGGGCGATTCTTCAAGATTTGTTAAACGTTAAGACCTGACCCCGGGCAAGTGTTTGACCCCGGACAAGCGTTTGACTTCCAAAAATCTTTTGATATAGTTATGCTTTCAATAGGGACTTGCCGAAACCAGGGGCTGAAGGAGGTCTCATGAAACAGCGCTATTCCAGGAGCTGGATCGGTCTCATTATTCTCTCTGTCTTTTTCGTCGGCACGGCATCAGCCGACACCATTTCTTTCACCTTCAAGACCAACCCTTATCAACTGGCCAAGGATGTGGATGGATACGATGTTGTCAGGATGGCGGAGTTCGAGACGGCTGCCGTCCCCGGCCGTCCCATCCTGCCTCGCAAGACTTTCTATATTGCGCTTCCGCCCGACGTCGATTGGGATACGGTGCAGCTTGCCGTTTCCACGCAGGAGAAGGAGGCCCCTCCCGGAGCATTTCATATCAAAACCTGCCCGCCGGACACTGCCTGGAACGGCTCCAAATGGCTGACATCTCCGGCCGGCGCCGATCATCTTTCAACCGGCGCGGCGGTCCGCCTCATCGGCTTCTCCCAGCTTCGCAAGTGGAAATTCGTCAAGGTCGAGTTCTCTCCTTTCCTATACACTCCGGATACGGGGGAGCTGACAGTGGTTAAAAAAGCGGACGTCGTCCTTTCCTTTGTCAGGACCGGCGAGCGGCCGAGCACGGCCGAGCTTCGGGATGATGTCATGGACGATGTCGCCAGGGACCTTTTCTTGAATTATGCTCAGGCCGGAGAATGGTACGCGGGCCAGAATCCCAACACCGACGCCGCCCTGCTTCTGCCGACGAACTATGTCATCATCACGACCGAGGCCATCCGGACGAACAGCACCAAGCTGAGCTCATTCATCGCCCATAAACAAGACATGGGGTATACGGTCGAGGTCGTTACCGAGACGACTTGGGGCGCAATGACCGGGCAGTCGCCGAACAATAAAGCGGAAAAAATCCGGGAGTGGCTGAAGACGAATTACATCTCGCTCGGCATCAAATACGTCCTGCTCATCGGCAATCCGTCACCCTACGAGAGCGGCGAGGGGGACGTGCCGCAGAAAATGTGTTGGCCGCGTCTCGGCGCCGGCTCGGACGAGAACGCCCCGACCGATTATTTTTACGCCGACCTGACGGGGAACTGGAACAAAGACGGTGACGCCTATTATGGCGAATGGTCGCAAGATATGGGCGCCGGTGGGGTGGATTTCGCGCCCGAAGTCTATGTCGGACGGATCCCGGTTTATTCGGCGGCCTATTCCACGCTCGACGCGATCCTGCAGAAGATCATCGATTACGAAAGAGAGAGCGGCGGCATCGCCTGGCGGAAATCCGCCCTCCTGCCCATGGGATTTCAGTCGGCGGGATACGACGGTGCGGCCCTGGCCGAGCAAATGCGCGACGACTACCTCGCGGGCGCAGGATTCACATCCTGGCGGCAGTATCAGCAAGGAACGGCCTTCGCCGCCGACAACTCTATCTACGCCAGCGAGGAAGAGCTCCGGGGCAATACGATCGTCCGCGACCGCTGGGCCGCCAACGACTACGGCATCGTCTGCTGGTGGGGGCACGGAAGCGCGACCAGCACGTCGGTCGGATACAACCCGAACTGGGACGGCACGCTTTTTTCTTACTCATATTGTTCCTCTCTCGACGACGCCCATCCCTCGTTCACCTACCAATGTTCCTGCACCAATGCCTATCCGGAAAACAGCAACAACCTGGCGTATTCGATCCTCAAGCAGGGCGGGATCGAAACTGTCTCGGCCACGCGGGTGTCCTGGTTCAACACCGGGGTCGGCTACGGGGCCTTCGATGGAAGCACGACCAACTCGGGGATCGGCTATGAGTACGTCAAACGCCTTGTAATCAACGAATACCCGGCCGGAAACGCCCTTTATCTGGCGAAATCGTCGATGACGCCGGAATCGAGCACCCGCCTGATGAATTATTACGATTTCAACCTCTACGGCGACCCCTCGGTCTCGTTGCAGAAGATCTACAGAGGGGATACGGGAAAACATGCCGCGGGAAATTTTGACGCTGACGGCTCGGACGAAGTGGCGATGGATTTCGGAACGCTCGGAGCATGGCTGTGGAACGGCGGCGCCTGGAGCCAGTTGACGCCGAGCAACCCGGAGAGGATGGTTCCTTTTAACATCGACGGCGACGCTGATGATGAGATCGCGCTCGACCTGGGAGCGACAGGGCTTTGGATCTGGAACGGCGGCGCCTGGAGCCAGGTCAGCGGGAGCAACCCCGAATGCCTAATCTCCGCGGACACCAATCACAACGGAAACGAAGAGCTGATCATCGATTTCGGCTCCTCAGGCTTGTGGTGGAGACAGGAGAGCGGGACGATGTTCGGGATGTCCGGTCTGGATCCTCAGAACATCACTGCGGCCGACGTTGACGGCGACGGCGACGATGAAGTGGCCGCAGACTTTGGGATGTCGGGGATATGGCTCTGGGATAGCGGCGGCGGGGCGTGGACTCAGATCACCGGGGCCGATCCCGACCTGATCATCCGGGCCGACACCGACAACGACGGCGATGACGCGCTGGCCGCCGCCTTTGTTTCGCTTGGAGTTTGGTTGCGGGACGGCGGGGCCTGGACTCAGCTGAGCGGTCTCCTTCCGGACAACCTGATCTCCGGAAAGATCGTGGCCGGCGGGGGCGAGGAGATCGCCGGCGATTTCGGGACGATCGGATTGTGGTTGTGGGCAAGCGGCGCCTGGACCCAGCTCAGCGGCGTGAACCCCGACGGCCTGATCGCCGCCGATATCGACGGAAACGGCGTTGACGAGGTTGTGGTCGATTTCGCTTCGATCGGACTATGGATACGAAACAGCGGTGTCTGGGTTCAGCTCTCCGGCGTCAACCCGGAGGGCCTGCTGTCAGGGGACATCGATGCCGACGCCCATTATGAGTTAATCGTCGACTTCGGCTCGCTGGGCGTGTGGCTGTGGAATGACGGCGTCTGGAGCCAGCTCAGTCCCAACAACCCGGATTAAATTCCGGGGACGCCATACGGCAGACGTTTATTTCGGCCGAAAAATCGGGGATTGCGCATGGCGATCCCGTTATTTTCCCTTTGTCTGAGACGCCAATTCCACGATTTCGGTCGTTTCATGTAAACTCTTCAGAGAAAGCGCGGACGGGAGTTTCTTAGCTACGGATTCGATTTCGTGTCCGAAGGCCTCGAAAAACTGGCGACGGCCGGATGGAAGATCAATAGACGCATAAGCAGCGCGGAAACGATCAGGCCAATAAAAAGAGAGAAGCTCCTTATCAATCTTGAATTCAGCATATGTCCCCATATTTTCACGACTCGATCGTCTGCCCCGAGAGGGGCGGGACGATGAAGATTATTGCTTTCCTTACGGATGACGGGCGGCGATATGGTCCCGACCAAATTCCCTAAATCCGGAGCAGGCTTTTGCCGATGATCGTGCTGACGAGCGATACTACGCCACCGAGGAGCGTGCCCCAGAGAAGGTCGACGATCGTTACCAAAATCGGCCAATCCTTGAGCGTGGCCAGGTTGGTGAGGTCATAGGTGGCATAACTGATCAGCCCGAGCAGGGCGCCGAGGAACAGGGCGTCCCACGGGCGGCCGTTGAGAAGAGCCGGCTCGACGGCAAAAACAATCAGGCCGACGATGAAAAGAAGATAGAAGAGAACAGCCGGAATCCAATTCGCCTTGGGGTTGAGCAGCGGCCCGAGCTGCTTCCTGTAGAATCCTTTAGCCACCACCCCCAGCCAGACCATGTCGATGAGAAAAAAGACGACGAGTGTGATGAGATACAAGAGGACCCTCTGTTTCCACGTCATTTCTGCCTCCCGAAAACAGCGATGTCGATATTATAGCGGAATCGAGTCCCGCATGCATGAGATCCGGCGAATTCGCTCAAACGGTCCTTGACAGAAAAAATCGAGGAATTAAAATAGGGAAGAACCGTTGCCGCCGATCTCGCTTCTGGCGGAACGGCGAAGGAAGACGAACCGATGAGCGATTCGGAAGACGGCAGTTGGACCTGCCCGACGAACGGGGGATTTTTGCCGGCGCAAAAATCCCCGTGTCCGCGCTGCGGGATGCCGGTGGCGCTGGATGTGAATCTTTTTTGTCTCATGCCCGCCTGATGCGGGGTTCACCTCCAGCCGCGCTCTCCCGGCGCGGATCGATGGAGGTGAATGATGAAAATCCCGCTCCTCGTGCCCGAGCTCCGTGAGCTCCTGGAAAACAAAGATTTCGACGGGCTGAAGGATTTTTGCCAGTCTGTCCATCCGGCGCTCGTCGCCGAATTCCTCTCCGCCCTGACATCCCGCGAAGCGTGGGAAGTCCTCCGTCACTGCCCGCCCGCTCTTCGGGCCGAGATTTTCAGCCACCTCGACGAAGACTGTCAGCTCGACATGGCGACGTCGATCAAGCGGCAGGAATTTGCCGAGCTTTTGACCGAGATGCCGCCGGACGACCGGGTCGATCTTTTTAAGAAACTGAGGCGGGACATCCAGGAAGCTATTCTGCCTGTCATGGCCCAGGCCGAGCGCGAGGATATCCGGCGGTTGGCTTCGTATCCTGAAGGGACGGCCGGAGCGGTCATGACCTCGGATTATTCCACCCTTGCTCCGGAGCTGAAGACCGAGGAGGCCATCGTTCACCTCCGCCAGCAGGCACCGAGCAAGGAAACGATTTATTATTCTTATGTGATCGATGCCTCCCGGAAGCTCCTCGGTTTCGTTTCCCTTAAGGACCTGATTCTCGCCCGGCCCGAGGCCCGGGTCGAGGACATCATGCACCGGGACGTGGTTTTCTGCCGGGTGGATGACGACCAGGAAGAGGCGGCCCGGAAAATCCAGAAATTCGACCTGATCGCTCTGCCCGTGGTCGATGCCAACGACAGACTGGTGGGAATCATCACCCATGACGACGCCCTCGACATCATCACCCAGGAGCAGACCGAGGATATAGAAAAATTGATGGCCATCGGCGGGGCGCACGAAGCGGGCGTCTACCTGAAGACCCCAGCCTGGGCTCATTTTAAGAACCGAGCCGTCTGGATTGTCGTTCTGGCTGCGCTCGGCTTGGTCTCCGGTCTTATCGTCCAGAATTTTGAAGGCCTGATCGTGCAATTCGGCATCCTGGCCGCGTTCATGCCGATGCTGGCCGATACCGGAGGAAACACAGGGAGCCAGTCCGCGACTCTTGTGGTGCGGGCTCTTGCCCTCAAGGAGATCAGGCTGAGAGATATTTTCAGAATCCTGACCAAGGAATTTCAGGTGTCTTTTCTGCTCGCGCTTCTCCTCGCGGTTCTCGCCTTCGCCCGAGTCTTTCTCACTGCCGGCCGTTCGACCCGGCCCGACGAGTATCCCCTTTGGCTGATTGCAATTGCCATTTCCGTTGCCCTCGGGCTTCAGGTCATCACGGCAACCCTGATTGGCGCTCTTCTCCCCCTTGCCGCAGCGAGAATGAGATTCGACCCGGCAGTCGTTGCCAGCCCTGCCCTGACGACCATCGTAGATATTACCGGGCTGATGATCTATTTTAGCGCCGTAAAACTCATCCTGGGCCTATAAAGCGGGGCGCAGGACAATCTTCCCTTCGGCCGGGTAATAGCTGCGGCGTTTCCCTCCGTTATCGTAAGAGTTGACCGAGGCCGGAGCGCGTGAGTTCGACCAGGTCCGGCAGGCCCGTTATCTCCACTTGCCGAGTTTCGGGGACGGTCCCATTATAGGCATCGATCATCGCCAGCAGGGTTTCAATGTGGATCCCGACCCTTTTCGCCAGCGGCCATTCAGGGTCATTCACGGGATCGCCAGGCGGATTCTTAAGAAAACCAGGGTTGGGCGTTTCGAACAGGAAGGCCATGGCCGGCGTCGCATCTCCCCATTCCCGGTGCGAGAGGCCGCGAAAATTGGGAGAAGATTCCTCGAGCTTCATGGCCAGCCCCTTCGCCTCGAGGGACAGCAGCGCTTCGGCGGCCAGGGCAACATTTTTCGGGTTGGCGACGACCATCATCGCCAGCCGGCTTCCCGGAGGCGCTTCATGAAGATCGAAAGCAAGGTCGACTCTTTCCTCCCGGATCAGAGAGACAATGGCCGCCGCGATCCTCTGGGTCAGGTTTCCCTCGGGTTTTCCCGGGTACTGCCGGTCGAGGTTGCGGGAGAGGTTATCGGATACGTACTCCGGAGAAGGCGCTTCCTCGGCGGACGGATCCGGTTCTCCCTGATGCTCCGGCTTGGTCAGGCGCGCGCCGATGGCAAAGGTTCTAACGCCGCTTGCCGTCTTGATTTTGAATTCCTTCGGGCTGGGGGGTCTCTTCGGATCCCGATAGGTGATCGCGGAATTGTTCGCATAAGGAACGACGATGAGCCGACCCTGTCGGACTTCTGCCCGCTCGACGAGTCCGATGGCCGTCACGCTGCCGGCGATTTCGCCGGCGTGAGTTCCGCCCGCGACGAAAATTGTTCCTCCCGGCTTGGAACCTTCGAGAAGATAAACGGCTGTATCGCCCGGCGTTCGGGCAAGGCCGGGAAGATAGTCGGAGAGCATTTTCACTTTAACCCCTGTCGCGGGCCGGACATCATGGACGGCCGGTCGAAGGGATGGAATTTGAAGCCGGACAGGCTCGCCGACAATCAGCAAACCAATGGGGATGAAAACAAAACGCGACCAGATCGAGTTCTTCATCGCCGTCCTGAGGCCATTATCCATGAGCCTCGCGCGAAACATCAGGAGAAATCCAAACCGTTCAATAACCCGCTACCGCTCCGTCTCTTCTCGGGTCCGCGCCGCCGACCCGATGCCTCGTTTTCGGGTCAATGATGATTCCCTGCGCTCCGCCGAAAAAAAAATCGAAGGCTTGGCGCGATCTCAATGTGTAGCCCATTTTTTCGAGAGCTGCGACCGTCTCCGGCGGGAATCGAGGTTCGATCGCCAGCTCTTTATCCAAAGGAAAAAACCGGGGCATCTCGATAGCCTCCTGAATACCCATCCGGTAATCGATCAGGTTCGAGATGAGGAGCGGGGTCGTCGTCAGAATCCGGGCCGCCCCGGGCGTCCCGAGTGCCGCGAACGGCTTGCGGCCTTTAAGGAGAATCGTCGGGGCAATCGTCGTCCTCATTCGTTTTCCGGGAGCCAGAGAGTTGACGCCTTGAGCCGAGAAGTTGTCCATCTCGTTGTTGAGGATGATTCCCGTGCCTTTGACCATGACCTTGGCGCCGAAGAAGTCGGAGATCGTCTGAGTCAGCGCGACGACATTGCCGGTTCGATCGACGACCGAAAGGGAGGTCGTGCTCGGGCTATGTCTTCTTGGACTCGGCGGCGAACCCGATAAAACCTCCTCGCTGATTCGTTCCGGATTGATCTCCGCTGCTCTGGATTTCGCATATTTTTTCGAGAGAAGGCCGGCCACGGGGACGTGGACGAAATTCGGGTCGGCGACGAAGGTCCGCCAGTCGGCGATGCCTCGCTTCATGGCTTCGACCATCAGATGGATGCGCGCCGGAGACAGGGGCGCGAGGCGCCGCAGGTCGAAACGGTCGAGGATCTGCATGATTTCCACGACGGCCAGGCCTCCGACGGGAGGCGGAGCCGAGATCATATCGAAGCCGCGGTACTTGCCGCGGACCGGTTGGCGCTCGACCGCCCGGTAGGCCGCCAGATCCTCCTTTGTGATCAATCCGCCTCGGGCCTCCATTTCGACGCCGATCGCCTCCGCCAGTTCGCCGCGATAGAAGACATCGGCGCCTCCCGCCGCGATCTTGCGCAGGCTTTCGGCCAGGTCGGGATTCTTGAGGGTGTCACCGGCTTCAAGCGGCAGCCCTTCGGGACAGAACACTCGGGAGAGTTCTTCGTCCGCGGAAAGCGCTTCGAAGTGATCGAGAATGATTCCGGCCAGCGTCGAACTGACGGCGAACCCCTCGGAAGCAAGCTTGATCGCCGGCTCCATCACCCGGGCAAGGGGAAGAGTTCCGTATTTTTCCAGCGCCATTGTCAAGCCGGCCACTGTTCCCGGGACGGCGGTAGCGGCAGCGCCGGAAGAGGGGATTCGTTCGAGATCGGACACGGCGGCCGGGGCCGCAGACCGGTAGTCGATCGCTAAAGCCTTCCTTTCTTTGACGAAATACAGGACCATCATTCCCTCGCCGCCGATTCCGTTCGAGTTCGGTTCGACGACCCCGACGGCGAATGCCGCCGCCACCGCCGCGTCGACCGCGTTACCTCCGGCTTTGAGAATTTCCACGCCGGCCTGGGAGGCGAGGGGATGGGCGGAAGCCACCATCCCGTTCGCAGCCCTGACCTCCCGGTTCTTTGTCGCGATCGGAGCGGTCGAGGCGAGGGAAAAGACGGCGAGGAGAAGGGCCGAGAAAATGAGGAGGCGCCTTAAAAAAATCGCCGCCGTGTTCTTTCTCATTTTATATCTCAGCGCGATCATAGTCTGCGCTTTCGATCAAAGTCAAGAACGGGGTCGGCAGATCATTTTCCGTTATTCCTCGGGGGATCAATAAACGGATTTGGGGATTTTCGGCTGAGCGGGAGCATTGTCCCGCGGGCAACGAGACAGAGGAGTCTTCGAGATTTGTCAATTCGAGAAAATGAACTTTGCAAATTCCCCGGGAATCGCAAGAAAAGGGGATTGGCCAGAAAGCCGGGCTGTATCGAGAAGACACGATTTATGCTATGATCGTCTTGAATTCATGAAAAAAAGGGAAAGGAAAATCCTGTTTTTTGATTGCGAAACGACGGGCCTTCCCCTGCGCCGGGATCTCTCGCCCCGGGATGTCGAAGGTTGGCCCCGGCTGGTCGAGCTCGGCTGGGGAATTTACGACTCCGATGGAAATTTGTTGGATCTGCGATCCTGCATCGTTCGACCAGACGGCTTCATCATTCCCCCGGATGCGACGGCCATCCATGGCATTTCGCATTCCCAGGCGCTCAGGGAAGGAGAGGACCTGAATGACGTCTTGGAAGAATTTGCCGGGGCTCTTGAGGAACCCTCCCTTTTGCTCGTCGCCCACAACCTGGATTTTGACTGGGGCGTCGTCGCCGCCGAATTCTTCCGGCTTCAAAAACCCCTGCCGGCTCTCGAAATCCCGGCGCTCTGCACGATGAAGACGACGGCTGAGGTCTGCCGGCTGGCCAGACCTCACGGACTGGGGTTCAAGTGGCCGACGCTCGAAGAGCTCCACTTCTGCCTCTTCGGGACTTCCTACGAGGCTCCCCACAGCGCGGCCGGAGACCTCCAGGCCTGCGCCCGGTGTTTCTTCAAACTTCTTGAAGACGGCTACTATTCGCTACCCTGACGGACCGAGCAGGAAACGTATTATGAGATTGCCTTGTTTCCGGCTTCTCTTCAGTGACCTTGTGAAACAATCAATCAATAGGAAAAGCGACGAGAAGTCGCTTCAGTCGGCGGCCCTCAATTTTTTCAGGAATGGTGCGGTCAGGCTTCCGGAGGAGAAGTAGATCACGCCGTCCGCTCCGCAGTCTTTAGCGATTTTCATCTGCCGAATCATGCCCTCGGGCGTGTTCTGGTTGTGGGAACTGGCGATCCCGATTCCGGCGCAGACCTGGCATTTCCCCTTGGCCGCGGCGACCGCCCGCTTCACGTATCTTTCGAAAAAAGCCTCGTGGTTCGTGTAGAGCATCGGGCAGAGCATGTCCACCAGCCCCTGCTCGGCCCACTTCGCCCAGTCCTGACCGATGAGAACCCTGGCGTTGTCGGAGTCAAGGAAGACTGCGGCTGAGATCTTGACCGTCCGACCGGTCGTCTTCAGGGCATCTTTCAGTTCAGCGACGAACTGCGTCACCCGGTCCCGGTTCCATTCGAGCCAGGCGTTCCAGATCATGTTTCCCGAGTCCTGGGCCTTGATGTCCAGCGGGTCCCAGCCTGAGAATTCCTTGAACAGGGCTCTCGTCCTGGGGTCGAAACTGAAGTAGGGCTCGGTCGGCTCGCAGGGGAAGCGGATGTAGTCAAGGTGGATCCAGTCCACGGGGTAATTTTTGGCGACCTCCATCATCAGGCTCCGCTCGTACTCCCGGACTTCGGGAAGGGCGGGGTTGGCCGCTCCGACGATTTCGCGGTGGCGACCTTGGATCAGCCATTCGGGATTTTGCCGGAACTTCCCGAGAATCCCAGTTTCGTGAAAAACGCAGAACCAGGGATGGACCGTGATTTTTCGCGCCCGCGCTTCTTTGAGGAAGGCGCCGAGGAAATCCCAGTTGTAGGCCGGGTCGGCGACCCCGATCTCGCTCTTGTAGTACACATGGCCATCCGTTCCTTTGACGAGCAGGATGACGGTGTCGATCCCGGCCCGGACATATTCGTCCAAAGTTTTGCGCATCAAGGGGATGGCTTTAACCTGGTCCGAGCCGAAGGTCCCTGGATGGGCCCAGACGCCGCGCACGGCCATTTTCAACCCCGAATCACGGCCCGAGAGGCGCCAGGCCGCGAAGGCCATGATGATGACTGCAGTCAGGATGATAAAAATTGTTTTTCTCATCGCCCCAAAACCTCCTTCATTTTTATCTTATCCCGATTTTATCCGAGACCGCATTAAAATCAAGGCACGGGTCTCGCGCCACAGGAGCGATATTTTCCTTTCAGGAATCAATGTCTCAAAATAGCCTTCTTTTCGCCTGATGGGATCGAGGGGGTAGAAAAAGTCTTTGTCTCCCTCCCTTCCGCCCGAAGAGCTGTCGAGGATGGCTCGAGTCTGAGAACCAATGAAACGCCGGGGAGGCTTTCCGTTTTTTCTCCGCTGATCTTCATCCATAATCGGGGTTAATCCAGAGAAATCTTCTTTTTCTGATACTCAGCCGCCAGCTTTTCATCGTACGGCGCCTGGCGCGAGGGGCAGACTTCGCGGGGACAGAGCCGGCACGAAATAAAACCCTTCTCCGAGGGGAAGAAAATCCCGGAGATCGATTTTCTGGGCAGCATGAGGAGGCTGTCCGAAAGCTTCACGCCGATCGCTTTTTCCGCATCGCCGAAGAGAGAGAAGAGCTTGGGCTGTTCGGTAATCGGCCAGTCCTCGAGCGAGCCGGGGCTCATGCTGGAGAGGCGGGGAAATCCCCAGCGGTCCTTCAGTTTTTCCCCCAGCCAGGAGGCGCCGATTCCCAGGATGAGGTTTGCCATCTCCTCGAAATAGTATTGCCGGAGAAGGTCGCCTGAGGCGGCCGCCGTCCGCTCGATCTCCGGCCCGACGGTCACAATGTAGGGGAAGACCTTCTGGGCCTGGCCCAGGTTTTGCCGGAGGACGCGGCTTCGGAAAACGACGCCGCCGATTTCCACCGTGTCCTCGTTTTTCGCGCCGATATAGGAGATCTCATAAACGGCTTTCAGTTTGGCCTGAGTCGCGGCCACGGCGATGAGGTCTTCCAAGCTGGAGAACCCGGAACGGGAGGGGTTGAAGCGGAGAAGCCGGGCGACCTCATCAGGGTCAAGGCGAAACGGGATGCGCTCGATGATTTCCATAATTGCCCCGCCAATCACTCCATGTCGCCAGGCTCCGGCGAAAGCGTGACTTCGACACTTCCGTATACACCTCCCATTTCATGATCCCTGAGATAATGCTCTAAAAATTCCTCGCTCCGGTGCGCGGCCTTCAAAAAGCGCTTGTCTCCCGAGAGAAGAGAAGGCGTCCGCATGGGCGATGGAAACGTACTCCATTCCGCGGCTCTGGTCAACCGGGCGGGGTTTTTCGATGGTTTGGAAAAAGGGGCGAAAGCCATGAGCGGCGAGCAACTCAACCCTCGAACATCAAAGCAAAATGGTGATAAAGTCAGGGTTGATCCTGGACGAAATGGTCTTGGATATCCGGTCAAAACTGGAAACAGGAACCAGCCCATCAGCGCAGATATTTTGATGATCCAAGGAGAGATTGATGCGGGCGCAGCTTTTTGGGAAAATGAATTGCCGTCGTTAAGACACAAGAATCATTTTCGGGTTGGAGGTTGTGATGAAAAAGACGTCTTTTTTGCTCATTTCCATTCTGGCCCTGGCGGTTTTTTCGGCCGGCCAGGTGATGGATGATTTCTTCAAAGAACGGATACTGAACATCAGCGAAGAGGATTTCTGGAGTTCTCTGATTCCTTCCGCCGAGCTTGAAAGAGCGATCGCCGCCGCGAAAGCCGGCAAGCGCGACCAGGCCTATCGCCTTCTTGGAAAATACCATTCCCGCACGCTTGCTGCCGAGGCGGAGGCCTATCGGGCGCGGGTCGCGTCGGCATCGAAGGATCCGTCGGCCGCGGAGAGACGTCGCGCAGCCGCCGACCAGGTCCTTCGCCGCGATATCAACGGCTGGGGCTCGCAGCGGATCCAGTTCGGCCCGGTCATCGACTTCAACGCCGACTTCGGCCGCTCCGGCCAGTACGGCTTCCATTATCTGGGCTGGCTGAAGCCGGTACTTGATCAATTTGTGGCCAGGCGGGAGACGAAATACCGGGACGATTTTATCGCCGTCACCAAGCAATACTACGACCAGCGGACGAGCCTCGTCCTGCGCATCCCCCATCTTCACCCAGTGTATTATGAGCTTGGTGCCCATGCCAAGACCGAGATTTTCCTCCCCGCCTATGCCGTTCTCGCCGGCGACAAAGCCCTCGACGTCCCGGCGCGCGAAGCCATGCTCAAGCTGATCCTCGGCTTTGCCCGGAGCCTTTATCGCCTGCAGGAGGGAGGCTTTCGTCCCGGGAACTGGCAGATCGTCGGTGCCCAGTCGCTCTACCACATCGGCGCGGCCTTCCCCGAGTTCCGCGAATCCGAGTCCTGGCGGCAGAAGGGGATCGAAGTCCTCAAGGAACACGCCGAGAAGGACTTCTTTGCCGACGGCGGGCACAGCGAGCGCTGCTGGGGATACGGCTACATGTCGCTCGGCGCGATGGCGGAGTTTTACCGAATTGCCGTGCGCCACAGCAGTCTCGATCCCGCCGCCCGGGAATACTGGATATCGTTTCTCAAACGCGGCTATCAATGGTTCGCCGCCAGCACGGCTCCCGGGATGTATCAATTGAATTACGGCGACGGCAGCATCGGGCCGGCCGCCCATATCATCGCCGAAGCGCTCGAGCTCTTTCCTGAGCTGAGGCAGGAGCCCGGTGTCCTGGGCGTCGACCGTTCCCGATCGGCCATCCTGAGGCCCAGCGGCTATGCTTTCATGCGCCACGGCGACGCGACCGACGCTCCTTTCATGAGCATCAATTTCGGCCACTGGGGAGGCGGCCACACCCACCAGGATCTGCTCGATTTTTCCATCTGGTGTTTCGGTCGGCCGCTCATCGAGGAAGTCGGCCGTTTCGGCTCCTACGACAATCCGTTCGAGCCATTTTTCCGGAGCGAGGAGGCCCACAACCAGATCGTCCTGGAAAACATCCCGATGAATCGCAAAGAGCACCGCGGACAGGACGTTCTCTGGCACGCCGCGGACAGCGCGGACTTTTTCAGCGGCTGGCATGAAGCCTATCCCGGTGTCCGGGTCCATCGGCAGATCGTCTTCGTCAAGCCGGATTACTGGGTGGTTTACGATTCTATCCGCTCCGAGAACTATATTTTCCAGGTCTCGAACGTCCTTCACGGCGTCCGGCCATTCAGGGTTCTCGACGATGGCCGCGCCCGCCTGGAGGGAGAGCCGAGCTGTCTCGTCGTTTTTGCCAGGCCGGGCGAGCTGCGCCGGTTGACGACCCGGGTGGATTACTCAGCCAAGGAGTTCACCGGCGTCGGTCAGTACCTGTTTGCCGAAGAGCGTCACCGCCTAACAGCCATGAAGTGGCGCGATGTCGGGGACCAGCGGCCGATCACCTTCGCCGCTCTGCTCATTCCCTTCCGCGGGGGCGATCCGCCCGATATCCAGATCGGTCCTCTCGCTGTCGCCGGGGACGCGACCGGGCAGGCCGAGGCCTTCGCGGTGACATGGAGGGGGAGGACCGACATTCTTGTCTTCAACCCCGCCGCCGCAGAGGTGACGGTCGAAGGCCGGACCGTGTCGACGCCGATGGCGGCGGAAATCGGGGGCCGCTGGATCGAACTTTTTCCGGAGAAGCGATAATTGACCCTCTCCTTGTGGAGACTGCGTTATTATGTCGTTTCCCGCCACCCTCTGCTCGGAGATTCGGCTTAATACGGTGGCTTCGTCGGATCGCTTCGCTTCCTGTGGTCGTTGGCGATAACAAATGGCAATTGTGACATAGTCTCGCGTGGGAGAGGAGCTGGGTGAGGGGGCCGCTTTTTAGGATGATCGTGTATCCTCCAAGCCGATGACGATCTTCGGATGGTTTGACATTTCCGGCCAGCAAAAATATATAAAAGGGGAATCCCGGTTGAAGGAGTTCCCATGTCGGTCTCACCGTCTTCGTCGAACGGCTATAAGGGCCGCTGGGCCTTCGTCGATTTGACTTCCCGCACGGTCAAGATTTCGCCCGCCGACGACGGGGTCAACCGTGACTGCGTCGGCGGAAGGGGAGTGCAGGCCCGTCTCCTGTTCGAGCACCTGATGAAGACCGGGCCGCTCCGCGACCCTCTCCGCCCGGAGAACCGGATCATCATCGGCAGCGCGGCGCCGAACGACACGCCGATCCCGACCGCCGGACGCGGCTCCTGTTCGTTCATCGGCGCGATGACCCGATCGCCCGGGAGCGCTCCCTGGGTCCCGGGCCATGAGCCGCTTTACGGCCTGATCACCCATTCGAGCGGCGGCGGCCTGTTTCACAACATGCTCAAGCGCGCCGGGTTCGACCAGGTCGTCATCGATGGCCGGTCAGACCGCCCGGTGCGCCTGCTTGCCGCCGACGGGGAGTTGAAAATTCTTGACGCCGAGGACGATCTCTTTCAGGAAGTCGACGGCCGGAAGGTCGCCCGCACCGCTTCGGCAATCACGGGTTTTCTTTCTGCGAAACACCGCGGCTCATGCACGCTCTGCCTGGGGCCCGCCGGCTGGAACCTGGTGGACTTTGCCTGCCTGACCGCCGATTATCACCGGAATTTCGGCCGGGGCGGCGCCGGGGCCGTATTCGGCTCAAAAAACCTGGTTGCGATCACGGCCTCGGGCCGGGAGGCGCCGTCGTATTTTGACGAGGAGAAATTCAAGAGGCTCAGCCGGGAGCTCGACGAGCTCGTCCGGTCCGCGGTCGCCGACCCGCAGCGCACGGTTTCGTTCCGGCCGGCGACGGGCACCACCTGGTGGCTCGACCGGGCGTTCAACGGCGGATACCTGGGGAATCAAGGGGGCTATCTACCCTGGCACAATTTTGACGAAGGATCCTTCGACCCGGCCGAGTACGCTAAGGTCGGGACGGAGGCGTTTCTCAAGATCGCGGGAAAGCCCAAAGTGTGCAACCGATGCCGTCACATCCTCTGCACCCGGTCCGCGCGCGTCACCGAGCCGCCATATTCCGGAGAGGGGGTGAGGCCGGAGTTTGAGACAATCGCCCTGTGGATCAACTGCTGCATTACCGACCGGGACGCGATCTTCCACATGAACGCCCTGTGCAACGATCTCGGAGTGGACACGATGACGTTCGGCTCGGTCATGGCCGGAGCGATGGAGCTCGGCGAGAAGGGATTTCTGAAAAAGTTCGGCGACGTCCCCCGGTTCGGAGACGCCCCTGGGATGATCGAAGTCCTCAAGGCCATCGCTTATCGATCCAACGACCTGGGCCGCCTTCTGGCGAATCACACCGACCGGGCCGTCTCTATGATCGTCTCGGAGAATCCCGCCCCGGCGCTCGGGGAAATCGCCTATTGCCTGACAACGACCTTCGGCGGGCTGGGCTATGCGGGAGTCCATCCCAAAGCGTTCCCCGGGATGTTCACCGCCTACGGGACCTCGAACCGGGGACGGGGCGATCACACCTACGCCTGGACCATTCAGGCCGAAGAGTCGGGCCTCCGGGGAGCGAGGGAGCTCGCCGTTTATGTGGCCGAGGGCCAGGTCGGCAAAGCCCTCGTCGATTCCCTCGGCCTCTGCGACTTTTTTGTCGCCGACGTGACCTCGGACCTCTTCCTCGAGCTGTACCACGCCCTGACCGGAATCTCCTATTCGGCCGACACACTGAAGGAGTGCGGCCGCAGGATCTATGCTCTGGAACGGTATGTCAACAACCTCCAGGGCAGGAGCCGCGCCTACGACGCCTACGTGCCGCCCAAGCTGACCGTCCCCCTCACGGTCGGAGCGCATAAGGGAGAAGCCGTCGACGCCGCCTTCTACAACACGATCCTCGACGCCTATTACGCGCACCAGGGCTGGACGAACCGGGGGATAGTGGAGCGCGACTTCCTGGAGAAGCTCGGGATCGAGGTCTGAGCGGTCAGCCCGGCGGCAGGGTGATTTCCGAGCCGGCCGTCTGCCGCACAGTCAATTTGCCGATCGAATGATTCCGCCGGCACGTTGACGTGAAAGAACTGCGTTAAAGACGGAAAAGGATACCCGCGCCACCGTCGAGCTCCGGAGGGGGTTGGATCGGCAGGGATGGAAGCGCTTGGAATTTTGTTTCCTGGTTTTTCCTCTTCGCTGGGACTTTGTGATCAAGTCAGTCAAGTGAAGGAGAAATACTCAAGAAGGTTTTGATTAACGGCCGGGGCGTTGCACCTTCAAGGCGATGGGGCCGAGAAGTCCAGAGGGGAAAAGGGCAGAATCCGGGTTGAAATGCCTCCAGGTCGAAAAGGCGTAGCGACCGGTCGCGGGGCGAGAATCTCCCTTGAGGAGCCATTCCGGCCAGCGCACGAGCCGGCCCTTCTCGTTAAGTTCGGCATCCGCCGGCAGTTTTTCATCGCCGATGAGCCGATTGGCCCAGAGGTTGGCAACGGAAATCTCAAGCTGGTTTTCCTTCGGCTTTGCCGCGGCCGTGATCTCCACTCGCCAGGGAGCGCACCAGACGACGCCGAGGTCTCGGCCGTTGAGGCGGACCCGGCAAATGTTTTTGACCACTCCGAGGTCGAGCCAAAGTCGGGGCGTCGTATTGCCTGTTTGTGTTTTCCTTTCCAACCCAGGTGGCAGGTCGAACGTCTTGCGGTAGGTGGCGATTCCGGAGTAGAACTTGATGCCTTCCTCCGGCCGCTGGCTCCAGTCCTCAAGACGGTCGAAGGAGATCTTCTCAGGACCGCCCCATTTCGGGTCGAACGAAACTTCCCAGGGACCCTCGAGTTTTGCAGCTTCATGAATTTCCGAAAAATTCCGGCCGGCAGACTTCAATGCCTCGGATGGACGACGGAAAACAATAAAAAAGGACTGATGAGGCTCGAACCGGATGGGCACGGATGTAAGGCCGTTTCGGATCGTGAAATCGGGGAGATCCCGGATTTCTCCCGTTATCGGGTCCCAGAGCTCCGGACTCTTACCGCTTACCCGAAAGAGGCAGTCGGCGGTCAGGCCGCGATTTTCGGGATTAACGACAAAATAAATCTCGGTCTCTCCGTCCTTCCGGTGCGTGTACCGGAGCACGGGGTCCGACTGGAAATCCGGAACAACACCCATCTCTTCCAGGACGGAAACCACCAGGCTGAAGTCCCCGTACTGTTCTGGTTTCGAAAGGGGAGGAGTGACAACGTTCCAGGTCGAATCTGCCGCACCGGCTTCGATGCGTGCGGAGTTCTCCTCTCCTTCCCGGAGGGAGTTCGACGTCGACGAGAGGCTCCGTTTCCAGATCACGCGCCCTTTTCCGAATTCATGTTCCGTTACCTGCTCGCCGTCGCAGGGACTCCAGATCTCATCGGCGAGTCTGTTCACTTCGGCGTCGCATTCGGGATAGCCGGCGAGGCTCGGCGATTTTCGCGGCGGCGGTCCGATGACCGTCGCGCCGGCGGCGATGAGGTCCCTGATCTTATTTAGTAAAGACGGCGTCATCGTTTCCTTTTCAGGAAGGACGAGCACTCGATAGCTCATGCCGTCGGGGAGGACGAGACGGCCATCCTGGACGGACAGGCGCTCAAGCAGCGTCTCCGGCGCGCAGCCGTCAAAATTGTAGCCGAGGCGGTCGGGCGGATCGCCTCGCGTCGCCGACTCCGGCGGACGGAACACATGAGGCGCACCTTCCGCAACCAGGTAACAGACGTCGGCAACGGGAAGTCCCCGGCGGAGCATGAACTGGCAGCGCGAGAGATAATTGTGGTAGGCCGGGACCATGTCCCACCATGTCTGCGTTCTCTCCCAGTGGACCCCGAAAGGCCCCATCGTCATCCCGGGTCGAAGGTCAAGCCAGGGCTGATGCTGGTAGCGATGAAAGACGATCCGGTTCACCCCGGCGCAGAAAGCCCAGTCGCCGAGCGCTTTCATCGATTCCGGATAGGCCTGCCATCGTTCGGAATCGAGCGAAGTAAACGCTTCGGCGCCGACAATGCGTCGACCGCAGGTGTGAGCCAGGCTCGCCGCCTCGATGACGCTGTGGAAGGTGCTGAAGCCGTAGAGCCAGAATTCGCCCATCGGGACATCGGCGACCGTGCCCAGGCTCATATCGGCGCACGGCGTCATATCATAGGGCTCGATCGACAACCCGAACCCGTGCTGGGCTCCGAGCGCCTTCAGACGCTGAGCGTGATTTTCGATGATCAGCTCTTGGACGGTCTGACGCAGATCCCAGAGAAAACGCTCGGAGATTTCCAGACTCTTCACGACGCGGCCCGTGATTACAGGAAGGTAGCGCAAGAGGTCGTATCCGCGGCGACGGCGAAATTCGTCTCTGAAAGCGGCAGTCCAGTTTTGAGCGCCCATTTCCCAGCTGTCGATGTGGAGCGTGGTCCAGCCCTTTCCGGCAGAAATTCGACCGGGACCGATTTCGGCGAGGAGGGCGCCGATAAAAGCATCGAAGTGCGCATCGAGCGCGGCCGGATCCAACTTGTCGCACTCCAGACCGAGCCCGGGGATCGGAGCCGGACGCGTGTTCGCGCCGGTGCTCGTGCGGCCGAGGCGGAGGATCGTCCAGTCGCCTTCTGGCACATCCCAGGAAAGCCGGCCGCCAGATGAGAGTCGGTCGGTGAGGTCGATGATGAGCTCGGGGTTGATCGCTCGGTCGGGAGGGGTCTCGGGGTAATCTGCCGGCGAAGGCAGGAAGGGCTTCACGCCCGGCTGTGAGGAATAGGGCGCACGCACATAGAGGGCTTTCTCGTCGCTATCCGCGATGGATGAACCGGCCTTCGGCGTCGGAAACGCCAGTACGGCGACATCGATGTAGAAATCATCCTTCGCTTTCTCAATCTCGGTCGGGAGATGCCCGTCACCGAAGAAAGCGGGGCGCCGGGCCGGGCGAGGAAGGATGCCTTCGAATCGTCTCGGACCGCTGATCTCGATCGCGCTGGCGACGACGTGCTGCATGGACTGCTCCGGTTTGACCCAGGGTCCGCCGCTTCCCGTCCAGCCGGGCCCGGAAATTAGCGCGAGCTCAAGCTCTAGCCGCTCCGCCTCCGAGACGAGATGCTTGAACAGGCGGCGCCATTCGGCGCTCATGAACTTCACCGGCCCCTGGGGCAGGCCGACATTGACCTCCATCATGATCATGCCGCCGATTCCGGCGCGCTTCATCGCTTCGAGATCGGCAGTGATCCCCTCCCGGCTCAGGCAGCCGTCCATGACAACCCAATAAACCCATGGCCGGGCAGAGTCAGCAGGCCTGAGGAAACCGCTCTTCAGAGGGTCTGAGGGAGCGGTCCGGCAAGAGCTGAGAGAGAGGCTTAGGGCAAACGCGCAGGCGGCCGCAAAATATTTTTTGATTATTAGATGATGGGAATTTGAATGATTGGAATTGGCCTTTCTATTCCGCCGGTTGAAGGAGCGTCCGGACACCGATTTGAAACATCCCGTCGTTGGAGATGCTAAATCAAAGAATCGCTGCTTGTCAAATTGAGCTGAAACCTTCTGAATACCCGTGGTTAGAGCTTCCGGGCCCTGTCAATTTCAATTCTGTTGTGCTATGATGAAGCGACACCACGATCAGGAGGAATTGTGGCAAAGAGCAGTCG
>CAZNVB010000216.1:0-8031 GCA_964576265.1 uncultured Eubacteriales bacterium
GGAATATCTATCAAATCTATTACTCGCGACGGTCGACGACGGCCGGAGCCAGCTGGACTCCCGCCCAGTACGTTTTGCAGGGAAGCCGAAGACAGCAGGCTCCGGCGATCGATGTCGACGACAACGGTGTTGCCCATCTCGTTTATACCCCGGTCTTCGATGATCAGGGGGGAACCCGAGTGGTTCGGTATACCTACTGGACGGGCTCCGAATTCTCTTCTCCGCATGAGACCATCTCCAGCCAGGCCCTCCTCCATTATCCCTACATCCATGAAAAGGGAGGAAATATTTTCGTCTGTTGGCAGGTCGGGGCGGTCTTCGGAGGAAATATCTATTACAACCATAAAATCGACGGCACCTGGACGGGCGAGAAGCTCGTCCCCGGGTCGGGGGGGAGCACGTATTCCGATCTCGCCGCCAGCCCGTCTATAGACCGCGTTTATTACGTCTGGGATGCCGGAGGGGAAATCTTATGCGATGTCAACGGCACGATCCTCGGCCCGCCCAACTATCCTCCGGTGGCAAATTTTACTTTCTCTCCCACGACCGGCGTTTCGCCTCTTAAAGTCACCTTCGACGCCTCGTCTTCGTATGATCCCGATGGAACCGTCAGCTCCTATTCCTGGGATTTCGGCGACGGCAAGTCGGACTCAGGTCTTATTGTCAGCCATATTTTTGAAACCTGGGGAACTTTCACCATCACCTTGACGGTCCGGGATAACCGTGGAGCGTCGGCGACCAAGACCGCGACCATCACCGTGCTCAGGCTGGCTTCTCCGGTCAACATCCGCTGGGAGACTCATGTCGACGAAAGCCTCTTTCTCACCCGCTATGTCAACGAAGTCAAGTGGGACCCGAATCCCCTGAACAGCGGCTCGGGCGTTCAGATCGTCAAGCACCGGATCTGGCGTAAAAATATCGGCGATCCGGTGAGCGCCTACAGCGTCATCGGCGAGGTCGGAGGAGATGTCTACAGCTATAGAGATAAAGAGGTCAAGGGAAAGAATCTCCACACCTATACCGTGACCGTCGTTGACAGTCAGGGAAATGAGAGTCAGATCACGCCGAGCGGCTCTCTCCCGCCGGCCAAATCGACGGAGGAAAAGGCGACCCGGCGTCTTCAAAAACTAAGAAACTGAGGAGATTCGAACCCTCGGTGAGGCCGACGATCGCGGTCGTGATTTCGAACCAAGAGCGGCCCAGCCCCTGGGCGTGATTAGCTTCTTCGGCCAACGAAAATTCAGCGGCGGAAATTCAGGACAGGCTCGTCGCTCATGTCCATGATCGCGGCGAACAGAAGCTGGGCGATGTCTTCCATAATTTCGGGAGTAATCGCCGCCAGGTTATCCCGCGTGTTGTGATATGACGACGGCCGTTTGACCGGCACGAGCTCCGATGCTCCGACCGTTACGCTGGGCACTCCCTTGGTGAGAAAGCGCGCCGTATCCTGACGCGGTCGGGCGATATTGGAAAAAAAGCTCGACTCGATCACCCGATGGATATAGCGACCGTTGGCTCTTTCTAAAAAAGCAAAGAATTCGGGAAAATTCTTTCCGGCGAGGACATGGATTTTATCGCCGACGCCGGGTCCCTCCATGTTGATGAAGGCGACCGTTTTTTCGAGCGGCCAAGTCGGATGATCGACGTAGAACTCGGATCCGGCAACCCCTTGCTCTTCCGCTCCGAAGAAAAAGAACATGACGGATCTTCGGGGCTTGATCGCGCATTTGGACATGGCCTCCGCTACCCCCAGTGTGACCGCCACCGCCGTCGCATTGTCGTTCGCTCCGGGCATGAGTTCCCACATCCGGCCGAGATGATCGAGGTGGCCGCCGACGATGATCACCTCGTCTTTGAGCGCCGGATCGGCTCCTTCCACAACGCCGATGACATTGTAGCCGATGCCTTCCGGATGATGTTCGGTGTTGTTCTTGAGGGTGAAAATTTTCCCGGTGGAAAAAGATTGAGGCTTGAGCTCTTTAGCGATTCGGACGACGACCTCCTGATGGGTTTTCCCCGTTCCGGCAAAGAGATCGGCGACCACGGCTTCACCGACGTGAGAATAAATAAAGCCGGGATCATAAGCGTTGTTGGGATTGCCGATCGGCCCGTAATTGTAAAGCATTCCTTTAGCACCGTGAGCGACGGCATTTTTCAGTTTGTACTGATGAAACGAATACGGCCGCCATTTCAAAAAACGCTTTTCATCCTCGGCCGGCGACACGGGGACTTCCCTTTCCAGAAGAACGATTTTTCCTCGGACATCAATTCCGGCGTAGTCGTCATAGCCCAGCTCGGGCGCCGTGATGCCGTAGCCGGCATAGACGACTTCGGCCGTAATTTCCCCGGATGCCGAGGTTCCGCCGGGGATGAACTCATCATCGAAACGATAATATTTCTTCACCGTCCCGCCGTCCACCGGAAGATGGAGATAAGCTTCTCCCCCCGGGAAAACGAGCGTATAGGGGTTGGGAAAAGCCTGAAGATATGTTCCGCGATCTCCGGCGGGCTTGATCCCCCAGTTCTTCAACAATGAGGCTACCCACTCTGCGCAGGCGTTGTATTCCGGCGTTCCTGTCAGCCGGCCGCCGTATTTTTCCGAGACAAGCTCCCTGACGTAATCATAAAGTGTGTGACTGGAGATCGAATGGAGCGCCATGAGGATCTTCTGCTCATCGCTGAACTCGGCCGGCGTGCTCGGCCTCTGGGAAAAGAGGTTCGAGGCTCCGGCAAAGAAAAGGACAAGAAGTGCCAAAACCCAGCGTCGGTTCGGTCTCATTTGCCTCTCCTTGAGCAAAGGATCATCGGGAGTTTTTCTTATCACACCTCGTCCCACGATTCAAGGCCGGTTCGGCGCGGTCTTGAAGTTGATTTGGGCGCGGCTTTTTGATATCGTCATCTTCCTCTTTCAATCCACCGAGGAGGTTAACCATGATCAAGACGCCGTCGGTGTTGGTTCTGCTGGCCGCTCTGATCAGCTTCTCGAGCGGGCCCGCTTTCGCCGCTAACCCCAAAGTCTTGATGAAAACGAGCAAAGGCGATATCGTCATCGAGCTCGACGAGGCCAAGGCCCCGATCTCGGTGAAGAATTTTCTCTCTTATGTCGACGAAAAATTTTACGACGGGACGATCTTCCATCGCGTCATCAAGGGATTCATGATTCAGGGCGGAGGCTACACCGCCGATTTCGTCCAAAAAAAAGCCAAGCCGCCGATCAAGAATGAAGCCGCCAACGGCCTGAAAAACAAGCGCGGCACGATCGCCATGGCCCGGACGAACGAGATCAACAGCGCCACCTGCCAGTTCTTTATCAACCACGTCGACAACGCCTTTCTCGACCACGTGCCCGGCGATCCGCAGCACTATGGATATGCGGTCTTCGGCCGGGTCGTTTCGGGCCTCGAGGTCGTCGACGCGATCGCCAATTCGCCCACCGGAACGATCCGCGGCCTGGCCGATGCGCCTCGTCAAACGATCACCATTTTTTCTATCGAACGGCTTCAAAACTGAGCCGAAAGACCAGAAAAATCAATTCTGCCGAGCGACGGAGATCGAGTTGACCTCTTGCCAGGCGATCAGGCGATCAAAACCCCTTCGCACGGCATCGACAATCCTTGACCCTCTGGGGAGGTCAAAATCGTCCTTTGGGAGGAAACGGGCATGAGCGTCAGAATCAGGAAAAAATGGATCGGTCTGGGGGTGTTTATCTTTTTTCCCTTCCTTCAAGCCACGCCACTCAACTCCGGAATTCCGACGGCAAAAAAACTCACCGCCGATGTGGCCAAAGCTCTGAATTCCATCCGGCCTTTCGACGCTTACGAGACCACCAAACATCTCGCTTCCAAGGAGTTTGCCGGACGCTTAACCGGTCATGAAGGCTACACCGCGGCGGCGAAATGGGCCGCCGAACGATTCAGGGCCTGGGGTCTCCAGCCTTTCAGCCGTGAGGCCGGATATCTTCAACCTTATCCCTCGCCATATGTGATCGTCGACCAAGCCGAGATGACGCTGGAAATCGCGGAAAAAGCCGAAAGTTTGAAAGAAACGGTCTGGAAAGAGATGAGGCTCGAACCGGAAAAGGATTATCTCCCTCTTCTCTTCTCCGACAGCGGCGACTGCAGCGGGGAGTTGGTTTTCGCCGGCTGGGGAATCAGCGCTCCCGACCTCGGCTATGACGACTATGCGGGAATCGACGTCCGAGGAAAATTCGTCCTCTGTTTCCGGGGCACACCGGACCCGGCCGACGGGCGTTTCGAGCCTCACGACCATCATCGTTTCCGGATGAAAACGGCCAAGGCCAAGGGCGCCATCGGCTTGATCTATATTTACGACGAAATCGCCTCCAATCCGAACGGCGATTGGATCGAAGGATTCATGCCGGCCGAAATCAGCACCAAGATCGCCGATCTGATCCTCAAAGAAAAGAATCTCACCGCGGCCGACCTGCGGAAAGATCTCGCCACCTACAAAAAACCGCTCTCTTTTTCTCTGTCCGCCAAGGTCAGAACGAGGGTCGTCTCGCGTCATTTCCCGGACGGGATCGGATACAATGTGATCGCCGTCGCTCCCGGTTCCGATCGCCAACTCAGGGAGGAATGTTTGGTCGTGGGAGGTCATTTCGACCATAACGGTTTCCACATGGGACTTCTTTTCCCCGGTGCCGACGACAACGCGAGCGGCAGCGCGGTGGTGATGGAAATCGCCGAAGCGTTTTCCAAACTCGCCCGCAAGCCCAAACGATCCGTCATCTTTGTCCTTTTCGGCGGTGAGGAAAAAGGACTCATGGGTTCCCAGTACTTCGTCGATCACAGTCCGGCCGGATTCTCCAAGATCGATGCCATGTTCAATTTCGACATGGTCGGGGAGGGAGACCGAGCCGGGTTCGGCTTCAGCGCCGGGGTTCCCGAACTGAAAACCCTGCTCGAAGACGCCGACGCGCACGTCCACATCCTCTCCTCCTCCTATCCGATCCGGGGAGTCGGTGTTCGCGGTTCGGATCATGCCCCCTTCTTTCAAAAGGGAATTCCCTGCGTTTCTTTTCATTCCAACGGACCGCATCTTCATTACCACCGGACCGGAGACAGCATCTACCGAATCAACCCGGAGATCATGGCCGATATCGCCAAGCTCGCCTTTTTAGCCGCTTTCGAGAGGGCGGATCGATAAAACCGGAAGGGCCAGAAAAAGAAAGAGATTTTTCGTGCGCTGAGTGGAAAGCGCAAGAAGAAAGGGATGCCCGAAAGAATTCAGCTCAAAATTCGGCAAAAAAGAAACCGAAGAATCCTCCGGACGCCGCTCGTTGTCATCTTACTGGCGGGAGGGGCTATTCTCGCCCTTGTCCTGCTTCAAGACAGCGCCCGTAAACACGGTGCAAGGGCCCCGGAGGCGGCAAAGGACCTGACCTCGGGAACCTCGCCCCTCGCGTCCCAGACGGCCTCCCCTCTTCTCGAATACAGAGAAAGAATCCGGCCGCGGACGACCATTGCCGAAGTCCTTTCCAATTATGGGTTTTCGGCAGCGGAAACCTATGCACTTTACCAACAAACCAAGCCGGTGTTCGATTTGCGCCGGATCAGGGCCGGGAATGAGATTCGTCTCTATGCCGGGCTGGGGGGAAAGATTGAAAGGCTGGAATATGACCTTGATCGGACGACCTTTCTGGACATCGAATGTCTGCCGGGACACTTCTCAGCCGAGATCAAAAGCCATCCGGTCGAAGTTCAAACCCGGATGATTGGCGGCTTGATCGATGAAAGCCCGATTCTCGCCTTCAACAAACTGGGAGAGGAAGACGTCTTGGCACTCTCTTTCGCTGATCTTTTCGGCTGGGATGTGGATTTCTACACCGATCTCCGAATGGGAGACAGCTTCAAAGTCATCTTCGAAAAAAAATATCTCCTGGGAAAATTTATCGGCTACGGAAGAATCTTGGCGGCAGAGCTGGTCAATCGGGGCAGGAAGTATCAAGCGTTCTACTACCAGCCTCCGGACTCGCCCAAGCCGGGACATTATGATGCCGAAGGAAAGTCCATGGAGAAGGAATTCCGTCGCTCGCCGATTAAATGGGCGAGGATCACCTCCCGGTTCAGCCGCAGCCGCCTTCACCCCATCCATAAAGTTTACCAGGCCCACTACGGCGTGGACTATGGGGCGCCCATCGGGACGGAGGTCCAGGCAACAGCCGACGGCACGGTGATCTTCGCCGGCTGGAATGGAGCCTCCGGCCGCATGCTCCGTTTGCGCCATAAAAACGCTTATGAAACGATGTACCTTCATCTGCGGAGCTTCGCCGCCGGGATCAAGGTCGGAGCAAGAGTCAAAAGCGGAGACGTGATCGGTTATGTCGGGTCGTCAGGCGAATCCACGGGCCCCCACCTCGATTATCGGATCAAGCTCCGCGGAAGTTACCTCAATCCCCTGAGCGCCCGCTTTGCGCCCGTCGAACCGATCAAGGACGAATTTCTGGACGACTATAAAGAAGCCATCAAGAAATATCGCCTTCTGCTCGACGACCCCTTCATCGTCGCCCCGCCAGGCATTCTCTAAAAATAAAAACAAAGGATCGGGCTTTTCTGAGAGAACAAGAGCCTCGGCTGGATCGTCAGTTCTTCTTGGCTTCTCCCCCGCCCGAGGAGGACTCTCGATGACTTGAGCCTCCAGCCGGCTGAGCCGCAGGCGAAGGTTGGATCGAGGGAGAGTTGTCTGTCCTGACCGACGCTTCTCTTCCTCCCAAAAACGGCATTCCGCCGAGGTCTCCTCCGAGCCTCATCCGCAGGCCGACATCGCCGGAGCGAAGACCTAGCTCGGGGACGACGATCTCGTTTCTCCGACTGTCATAACGGATATCAAGGCCCAGGCTGATGCCGGTTTGGATATCCGGGTTCCAATCCCGAAAACGAATTCCCGGGCGAGCGGGCAAATCAGACGAGCGAGGCCCTCCGGTCCTCTTTTCTCCTTGCTCGATCTGTCGACGGAGCGGGGAATCTTCCCCGCCCGAAAGGAAATCGAAATCGCGGGCCAGCGCCGGAGCACGACCGATCCATGCTTCGCTCCCAGGATTGAGGCGCATTTGAATCTCTGAAAGCACCTGTCTTCTCTGAAGGGTTCGCAGGACTTCGTTCGAAATCGCGGCCGAAGACGGCACGCTCTCCGGTCTTTCCCTTAAAGACCGGCCTTCCCTGTCCTTGCCGACCTGGTCAAAACCGATCCGCTTTCCCGGCCATCGACCGGCCGCCAATTCTTCTTTGCTCAACAAGACAGCCTGGTTCGGAACCTGCCGAAGCGAGGCCAGCGCATTCTCATCGCCTCTTTTTATGGCGTTCATCGTGGCCTTGAGGGCATTTTTTAACTCTTTAGGCAGAGGAAGGGAAGGGTTCGTTTTCCGCTTGAGCTGGTCCTTGCGGATCGCAGCAAGAATTTGGGGAAGATTTTCCCCCGGCATCAACTCCGGCACCCCCCCGCGGAACATGCCGTATCCTAAAGAATAACCACCCCACTCCATCCAATCCCAAAGAAACCACGGCCTCCAACTGTAATAACCGAAATAGAAATCCCACACGGCCCAGGCTGGGGCAAAGAAAGAGCCGGGAAGCCAGAGCCACCCCTTGTTTTTATCCCACATCCAGATGCCGAGATGGTAGGGAACCCATCCCCAGGGCTCTTGCGGAATCCAAAAGAGCTGTCCCTGGTAGTTAGCCCAGGTCCCGTAGAAATAGGGCGCCCATGTTCCCCAGGGATAATAATCGTTGAAAAACGGCCTCCAGACATAACCATAAAGATCGTGCCACACCCATTCGGCGTAGGGATTATAGCGCTGGGCGAAATAAAAGACGGCCTTGGGAAGATTCTGGACGGGCTTAGGCAGCAGGCTCCCCTCATGAAGGGATTTGAAATCTTCATTGACCGCATGATTCCAGGCTAGAAAATCCGACGACAAAAGAGACTCCGCCGGCTCAAGGGTATTCTCAGGATCTCCCGCGACTATGAAGCGTTGCCCGACCTCGACTTTTTTCTGACGGATATGGAATTTAT
>CAZNVB010000217.1:0-18679 GCA_964576265.1 uncultured Eubacteriales bacterium
GGGCGAACCCTCTTTCATACCCTTCTTTGTTCATTTCGGGAAGGCGCATGTAGCGCTCGGTGTAAATGGTGTCGTACTTGAGGTAGGTTGCGGTGAGGAATTTTTTCCGCGGCGGGTCGTGCCTCGGCCGTCGAGCTCCCAGACGATGTAGCCGAGCTGGGCTTTAGGCCCTGCGGTCTGGCAGGCGTTGCTGTTCCGGTGCGAAGGACCGCCGTACACCTGGATGGTGAAATAGACCCAGCCGTTCTTTTCGTCGACGAGCGAGACGGCCGACGCTTCCGATTCTCCTCGGGTAAGCGGAGCAATGAGCTTTCCGGAATAATCATAAAGATAGAGGTGCTTCCAGCCCGTCCTCTCCGAGCTCCAGATGAAATGTCGGTTGTCGCCGAGCTGGTAAAAATCCTCGTGCAGGTTGATGTAGCACTCTTCTTCCTCGACCAGGATGGTCCGGGTTTCTCCCGTCGTCGGGTTTGCCGCCTTAAGTTCAAGACGGTTCTGGAGGCGGTTCAAACGCTGGAAGAAGAGCTCGCCGCCGTCTTTCCGCCAGGCGATGCGAGTGATATAGACGTCCGGTCCGCTTTCCGTCCCCACCTCGACCGGATTCTTCGTCTCCAGGTCGATGACGAAGAGTTTGACCGTCGGGTACGGTTTGCCAGCCTTCGGATAACGCTCGAGCTCGAGCATTGTCTCAAAAGCCGGTTTCCGGTCGGCGGTCAGCTCATGGATAATGGGGAAACGGTAGACGGTCCGCTCATCGAACTGAAGGCAGGCGATTTTCCGGCCGTCCGGGGACCACCAGAACGCCTCCCTCTGGTCCAATTCCTCGGGATAGACCCAGTCGGTTTTTCCGTTCATCAGCTCTTCCGAGCCTCCGCGGGTCAGCTGTTCTTCTTTTTTCGTCTCGAGGTCATAAATCCAGATGATGTCCGCTCGAGATTGAGGCTCCCGCCGACGGCTCGAACAAAGTCGCTGTCTCGTCTATAATAGGGCCTGGGAAGAAGAAGAACGGATAACTTCAGTGTGGGACGGGAAAGATCGTTTGAGGAATCGGGAGGAGAGAGTGAGGCCGATGAAAGCGATGGTCATGACCCGAATCGTCGATCTGACGAAAAACAGATCTCCGCTCGAGCTCAGAGAAATCCCGCGGCCGAGTCCCGGAGAAAACGAAATTCTTCTTCGGGTCCGCGCCTGCGGCGTTTGCCACACGGAAATTGACGAGATCGAAGGCCGGACTCCGCCGGCCCGACTGCCTGTCATTCCCGGCCATCAGGTCGTCGGAGTCGTCGAGGAGGCGGGACGCAATACGGCGCTTTTTAAGCCCGGCGATCGCGTCGGCGTCGCCTGGATTTTCTCCGCCTGCGGACGGTGCGGTTTTTGCCTGAGCGGACAGGAAAATCTGTGCCCGGAGTTCAAGGGAACCGGGAGAGATGCAAACGGAGGCTACGCGGAATACATGATTGTAAAGGAGGATTTCGCCTCCGCTATTCCTCCTGTTTTTTCCGACGTCGAAGCGGCGCCGCTTCTCTGCGCCGGCGCCATCGGCTACCGTTCGCTCGCCCTAACCGGGCTCCGGGACGGACAGAACCTCGGTTTGACCGGGTTCGGAGCCTCCGGCCATCTCGTCCTGAAAATGGTCCGGCATCGATTCCCAAAGACGCGGGTTTATGTCTTCGCCCGGGCGGAGAAGGAGCGCGAGTTTGCCCTGGAACTCGGGGCGGCCTGGGCCGGCGCTACGGAAGAGCGGGCCCCGCAAAAACTCGAGGCGATCATCGACACGACCCCGGTCTGGAAGCCCGTCGTCGAAGCCCTCCTCAACCTTGCTCCCGGCGGCCGCCTGGTCGTCAATGCGATCCGCAAGGAAAGCGCCGACCGGGAGGAGCTTTTACAGCTCGATTATCCCGAGCATCTCTGGATGGAGAAGGAAATCAAGAGCGTGGCCAACGTGACCCGGGCCGATGTGAGAGAATTTCTCCGCCTGGCCGCCGAAATTCCCATCCGTCCTGAGGTCGAAGAATACACGCTTGAAGACGCGAATCGGGCCCTCGCGGAGATCAAGGAGCGGAAGATCCGCGGGGCCAAAGTCCTCCGTGTTTCGCGGTAGGAATTCTCTGTCCTTGTCCGTATTCCCATTTTTCCCCATCGATTCGCGGAGGCCCGCCTTTCGAAACCCGCTTCATGCGCTTGGCCGGGACGGCAGGCAAAGTTCAAGGAGAGTGAACATTTTTCTGATCTCCGGGTTCGCTAAGAGCTTCAAAAGATGATCTGAGTTTATTCTGACCGTATATCGCCCGCCTCATGGAACCGGGTCCCGCGCTCGATGACGGCCCGGCCGGAGCTTCCGCAGCACAGCAGAAGATCGAGAGCGGAGAGGTTCATGAGGAAGCGGCCCCAGAATTGAGGGTAGGGCGGCGGCAGGTAGCGAAGAAGGCGGACGCGGATTTTCTCTTCCCGAAACTGGGCGCAGTCCACGGCTCTCTCCGAGCCGAAGGGCAGCACGACTTCCTCGGCCTGCATCTCCTTGGCAATCGAGACGAGAAGCGGAGTTCCCTTTCCGACGATGCCGAGGCTCGACTGGAGGACGATTTCTCTCTTCACGGCCAGGCCCGCCTCGAGGACGCCGATGAGTCCCAGAGCAAGGTCCAGAAAACGGTCGCCTTGACCGTGGACGACCGCCTCGATCCGGGGAAAGATCTCTGCGAAATAGAGCGATCTCCCGTAGTAATGCTTGAGCGTTAGGAGGAATTTCTTCCCCCAGCGTTCTTTTTCATAGATCTCAAGTTCCTTGATTCTTTGCCGTCCGCGGCCTTTTCTTTTCAGGGGGACCGTAAGCCAGACTTCCCCTTCCGGCCCTTTGATCCGGTTTCGGTTGACATAGGTGAAGCCGTGAGCGAGCACGGTCTCGTCGAGAAGGATCATCCGGTCGGCACTCAAGAGCCGGGCGAAAAATCCTCCCCAGGGGATAAAGGCCGGCTGGTTGAAGCAGATTCTCATCGCCGACGACATAATATTTTTATCACAAATCGCTCTTCAAAGCATCCCTGAAGGTTGAGTTTCCTTCGCTCGCGCTCCGGCCTTTTGGTCCCTCACTGTCCAGACTTTTCTTTTGCAAACCCCCGACTCATTGACAACCTTTTCTCGCCTGATTTAGCATCAGGAAGCGATTGATCCGTTTTGTGTCTTCGTCTGGAGGATTCCGATGTTCTTGAAATCTGCGCGAACCCCATGGTCGATTTATCTGATTCTCGTCTCGCTCGGGCTCGTCTTTCCGCCCCGGGTCTTTTCTTCCGCTCCGGCCGGGAGAAAAATCGTCTTCAGCTTGAGGGATTTCGATGAAAAAAGCCGGAATGGTTCGTTCGAGCGTTTTTTCACCCAATGACACTTGAATCTTCAAAAAGGAGAAATCTTATGAGTCGCCATCTTCGACGCTTCTCAATCGTTTTTATCGCCCTCGGATTCTTCGTTCTTCTCATCCCGGGATGGGTTTTCCCTCAGGATGAGGCCGTTTCGAAAAGCGGCCGGAGCGGTTGGCCGCTCCTTCAATCGCCCACGCTCAACACAACGCACATCGTTTTTGCCTTTGCCGGGGATCTCTGGAGCGTGCCCCGCGCGGGCGGTGCTGCGGTCCGACTGACCTCCGGCCCGGGCGTCGAAGCGAACCCCGTTTTCTCTCCCGACGGCTCCCGGATTGCCTTCACGGGCGAGTATGACGGAAATGTCGATGTCTTTGTCATCCCGGCGGCGGGCGGCAACCCGATCCGGCTCACCTGGCATCCGGCTGCGGACACGGCTTTGGGCTGGACCCCGGACGGCCGGCGCGTCCTCTTCACCTCCAACCGCAACTCGTATTCGCGGTTCAGCGAGCTCTATACGGCCGGATTCGAAGGAGGGCTCGAAGAGCGCTTGCCTCTGCCGATGGGTTATGAGGCCAGCTTCTCGCCTGACGGCAGACGGATTGCCTATGTCCCGCTTCCGCGGGCCTTCACCTTCTGGAAGCGCTACCGGGGGGGCCGGACGACCCCGATCTGGATCGCCGATCTTTCCGACTCCCGGATTGAAAAAGTGCCTCGCGAAGAGTCTAACGATTTCAACCCGATGTGGGTGGGCGACCGAATCTATTTTCTTTCCGACCGCAGCGGTCCGGTCACCCTATTTGTTTACGACACCAAGGCCAAGAAGCTCAACCGGGCGATTGAGAACAGCGGCTATGACCTGAAATCCGCTTCGGCCGGGCCCGGCGCCATCGTCTATGAACAATTCGGCCGCTTAAACCTCTACGACCTTCAATCCGGGAAAACATCGCCGGTCCCGGTCACGGTCCGCGGGGATATGACCGAAGTCCGGGAACGGTTCGCCAACGTCGGTGAGCAGTTGACCTCGGCCGGGATTTCTCCCGCGGGCGCAAGGGCGGTTTTCCAGGCCCGCGGCGAGATCATCACCGTGCCGGCAGAAAAGGGCGACGCTCGAAACATCACCCGTTCCCCCGGGGTCATGGAGCGGGACCCCTCCTGGTCTCCCGACGGAAGGATGATCGCTTATTTTTCGGACGAATCCGGTGAATACATGCTCCACATCCAGCCGCAGAGCGGAAAAGGGGAAACGATCAAGATCTCTCTTGCCGACAAGCCGACTTTTTACTCCTCGCCCACCTGGTCGCCGGACTCCAAGAAAATCGCCTATGTCGACTGTCACCTGGGGTTATGGTATGTCGATCTGGCCGTCAAAAAACCTGTCCGCGTCGATTTGGAGCGGTTCTACCGCGGCAGCTATCTCATGAACCCCTCTTGGTCGCCGGATTCCAAATGGCTGGCTTATTCCAAACGGCTGCCGAATTATCAGGCGGCGATCTACCTCTATTCGCTCGAGACGGGAAAAAGCGCTCAGATCACCGACGGGATGAGCGACGCCCGCTACCCGGTTTTTGATGCCGAGGGAAAATATCTCTATTTTGCGGTGAGCACGGATGTCGGCGCCTCCCTTCAGCCCGACATGCACAGCTTCAGCCGTCCGGTCAGCCGGTCAGTCTATCTGACTGTTCTCGGCAAGGACGAGCCTTCACCGCTCGCGCCGGAGAGCGATGAGGAAAAAGGGACGGAGGAAAAGAAGCCGGAAGAAAAGAAAGAAGGCCAAGCGGGCCCGGAAAGAGCTGCGGCTTCGGAATCATCCGCAACGGAGAAGCCCGGCGCAGCGAAGATCAAATCCGAAGTCGGCCCGACCGCGGCAGAAAAGATCCCCGATGTCAGGATCGACTTCGAAAATATTCTGCAGCGGATCCTGGCCCTGCCTCTGCCGCCCCGGAACTATGTCTCTTTACAGGTCGGCAAAGCGGGAGTTCTTTTGGCCATCGAGACTCCGCCGTCCCTACCCGGAGCTGGCGCCGATCGGGGTTTGACGGTCCACCGTTATGAGCTCAAAGCCAGGAAATCGGATATCGTCATCAGCGGCGTATCCGAGTTTGAGATGGCCCGAAACGGCGAGAAATACCTCTATCAGCAGGGAAACAAATGGTTCATCGGAACATTGAAACCGATGTCTCCGAGCGGTGACTCCGGTGGAGCTGCGCCTGGAGCCGGAGGTTCCTCAGGCGCAAAAGCTCTGGCTACGGAGGGAATCCAGGTCCGGGTCAACCCGCCGGAGGAGTGGAGACAGATGTTCCGCGAGGCGTGGAGAATCGAGCGCGAATTCTTTTACGATCCGGGCGCTCACGGCCTCGACCTGGCTGCGGCCGAGAAAAAATATGAGCCTTTCCTCGATCATCTTGCTTCGCGCCGCGACCTGAACTATCTCTTTTCCGAAATGCTGGGCGAGTTGACGGTCGGCCACCTCGGAGCCGGCGGCGGAGACATGCCGGAAGTCAAGCGGGTTCCGGCCGGGCTGCTTGGAGCGGATTACAGGGTCGAGAACGGCCGCTACCGGTTCGCCCGGGTCTACAACGGCGAAAACTGGAACCCGCAGCTCAAGGCGCCGCTGACCCAGCCCGGAGTGAATGTCCGGGCGGGGGATTACCTTTTGGCGGTGAACGGCCGGGAGCTCACGGCTAAGGACAATGTCTATGCCTTCTTCGAGAACACGGCCGGCAAGAACGTTCTCCTCAGGGTCGGCCCGAGCCCGGACGGCAAGGCCGCACGGGAAGTGACCGTGATCCCGGTGGAAAGCGAGGCCGCACTGCGCAATTACGCTTGGATCGAAGACAACCGCCGCTACGTCGATAAAGTGACGGGGGGGCGGGTCGCTTACGTTTACATGCCGGACACGGCGTTCGGAGGCTTTACCAATTTCAACCGCTATTTCTTCGCCCAGGTGGGGAAGGAAGCGGTGATCATCGACGAGCGGTTTAACGGCGGCGGCAACCTGGCCACGGACATCATCGAAATCCTCGAGCGGCGGATGATGAGCCTCGTGGCGACCCGGGACGGCGAGGACGAAGTCCAGCCGCAGGGAGCCATTTTCGGGCCCAAGGTCATGCTGATCAATGAGTTTGCGGGATCCGGGGGCGACGCCATGCCTTGGTACTTTCGTTCGGCGCGGGTCGGTCCGCTCATCGGCAAAAAGACCTGGGGAGGGCTGGTCGGCAGGGCGGGCGCACCGCGGCTTATGGACGGCGGGTTCGTCTCCGCCCCGAGTTCCGCGGTCTGGAGCCCGACGGGCGAATGGATCGCGGAGAATGTCGGGGTGCCGCCCGATATCGAGGTGGAGCATGATCCGGCTCTGGTGCGGCAGGGCAAAGACCCGCAGCTCGATAAGGCCATCGAAGTCGTGATGGCCGAGCTGGCCAACAACCCGCCGAAAAAGCCGAAACGTCCCGTCTATCCCGACTACCACAAAAAGTCGAGCTGAGCTCTTCTCCTCAGCTTAGAAAAAATTTGTGGACGGTGAGGCTTTTGTAAACTTCGCCCGGCCGCAGGATCGTGGAGGGAAAATTCGGCTTGTTTGGGGAATCGGGGAAGTGCTGCGTCTCCAAGCAGAAGCCGAAGTGCTTCCGGTAGACCTTGCCGGCCTTGCCGGTGATCGTCCCATCCAGGAAATTTCCGGTATAGAATTGAATCGCCGGTTCGGTCGTCCAGATTTCCATCACCCGGCCGCTTTCCCGCTCGTGGACGCGGGCGGCGAGAGCTAACGGCTCGCCGCCGCGGAGGACAAAATTGTTGTCATAGCCGCCCGGGACATCGGCGATTCGGGCTCCAATCAATTTGGGAGACGTGAAATCCCAGGGCGTTCCGGCGACCGGCCGGATTTCTCCTGTCGGAATGAGCTCGGCGTCGACCGGGGTGAAGGCTTCGGCGTTGATCGTCAGCTCGTGGCCGAGAATATCGCCCTCGCCCTGCCCGGCGAGATTGAAATAGGCATGGTTTGTCAGGTTGATCGGTGTCGCTTTGTCGGTCGATGCCTCGTAGCTGATCTTGAGCTCGTTTTGGTCGGTCAGGAGATAGACGACGGTCACCTTGAGGTTTCCCGGATATCCTTCCTCGCCGTCCTTGCTCAGATAATCAAACTTGACCCCCACGGCCGCCGGCTCCCGGATCGGTTCGGCGTTCCAGACAACGGCGTCGAATCCTTTGAAACCGCCGTGCAGGCTGTTCCGGCCGTCGTTCTTGGCCAGCCGATAAGTGACCCCGTCGAGGGTAAACTGTCCGTTCGAGATCCGGTTGGCCACTCGTCCGACGGTCGAGCCGAAATAGGGATTTGTTTTCCGGTCGAGATAGCCTTCGAGGCGGTCGTGGCCCAGACAGATGTCTGCCGGCCGGCCGCTGCGGTCGGGGACTTCGAGCGAGACCAGGGTCGCGCCGTAGGTCATGAGCTTTGCCTTTATCCCTTTTCCGTTCGTCAGAGTAAAAAGATCGACAGCGGTCCCGTCGGGAAGCCGCCCGAAGATTTCTTTCTGAATGTCCATCGGTTCTCCTCCTCCGGATTGATCGGGCCGGCCCGCCGGGGTCGGCGGCGCGGCCTTTTTTCCCTTGCAGCCGGGCAGAATCAAGCCGGCTGCGATGATCAGGACAAAAGCCAAGAATCCTATCGCCGTTTTTTTCATCCGCGCCTCCTTATTTTTCTCCGGTTTCGGAACGCGACCGGATGATCATCCTATAAAAACTCGGACCCGATTTCAAATTGACGATTTTTTGACATCGGCACCCTCCTGAGATATAAAATCTTGCCTGGCTACATCCATCATCGAGCTTGCTCCGTCGAGGAAGGAGGCAGAACCGATGATCAAAAAAACTCTTTGGTTGCTGATCGCATGCGCGATCCTGGCCTTGCCCCAGGTGTCGTGTCGGAAAGGAATTGAAAAGGATTATCCGATCAGCCCCATTCCGCTAACCTCCGTCCGCCTCAGCGATGAGTTCTGGGCGCCGCGCCTCGAGACCAACCGCTCGGTTTCGATCCCTTTTGCGCTGGGCCAATCCGAGCTTACCGGCCGGATCAAGAATTTCGAGATCGCCGGCGGCCTGACCTCGGGCAGTTTCTGTTCAAAATATCCCTTTGACGATTCCGACGTCTTTAAAATCATCGAAGGCGCGTCCTATTCCCTGATGACTCATCCCGATCCCGGGCTGGAGAAGCAACTGGATGAGATCATCGTCAAGATCGCCGCTGCCCAGGAAGACGACGGGTATCTCTATACGGCAAGAACAATCGACCCAGACCATCCGCCCGTTGACTGGGTGGGCAAGGAGCGCTGGTCGAATCTTTCCCTGAGTCACGAGCTCTATAATCTCGGCCATCTCTACGAGGCGGCTGTGGCTCATTTCAAGGCGACCGGGAAAAGGAACCTCCTCAATGTCGCGATCAAAAGCGCCGAGCTCGTGGCCGAAGTCTTCGGTCCGGGGAAGTTGCACGTGGTTCCCGGCCATCAGGAGATCGAGATCGGGCTGGTCAAGCTCTATCGCATCACCGGAAAGAAAAAATATCTCCGCCTGGCGAAGTTCTTCCTGGACGAGCGCGGAAACGCTAAGACCAGAAAGCTCTACGGGGAATATTCCCAGGATCATAAACCGGTCGTCGATCAGACCGAAGCGGTCGGCCACGCGGTCCGGGCGATGTACATGTATTCGGGCATGGCCGATGTTTCCGTCCTTGCCGGTGATCCGGGCTACCTTCAGGCTCTTGATCGTCTCTGGGAGGACGTCGCGTTCAGAAAGATGTATGTGACCGGAGGGATCGGAGCGGCCGGCGGGATCGAAGGCTTCGGTCCGGCTTACGAGCTGCCGAACGCCGAGGCCTACTGCGAGACGTGTGCGGCGATCGCTTTCGCCCTCTGGAACCATCGGATGTTCCTCTTCCATGGAGACGCGAAATACATCGACCTCCTCGAGCGCACGCTGTACAATGGTTTTCTCTCCGGAGTCGGGCTGAGCGGCGACCTTTTCTTTTATCCGAACCCGCTCGAGTCATTCGGCCAGCACCACCGCAGCCCCTGGTTCAGCTGCGCCTGCTGCCCCAGCAATGTCGTCCGCTTTGTGCCTCAAATCCCTGGCTTGATGTTTGCCGCACGCGGCGATTCCCTCTATGTCAATCTATTTGCGACTTGCCGGGCGGAGTTCAGGCTGGCCGGCCAAAAAATCGGCCTTGAACAGCAGACGGGATATCCTTGGGACGGAGAAATCAGGTTGACGGTCAGCCCTGAGCTTCCGGTCGAATTCGGGCTTCATATCCGCATCCCCGGATGGGCGGTCGGCCGGCCCGTTCCCAGCGACCTTTATCGTTATCAGGAAGCGGGCGAAGCGCAGGTTGTGATCAAGATAAACGGCGAGCCGGTTCCGGCAGACCGGTCTCTCGGCTATGCGACCTTCCGCCGAACCTGGAAGGCCGGAGATACGGTCGACATCAGCCTGCCGATGCCCGTCCGCCGGGTCGTCGCTCACGAAGCGGTCAAGGCGGATGTCGGAAAAGTGGCTCTGGAACGCGGGCCGATCGTCTATTGCGCTGAGTGGCCGGACAACGGCGGCCAAGTCAGCAACCTCGTCCTGCCCGATGATAGCGTCCTGAGCTTTGAGAAACGGGCCGATTTGCTTAACGGGATGACGGTGATCAAAGGAGAAGCGATGGGCCTGTACGAAGGTCCCCGCGCCGGCCAGGTGACGATAAGGAAACAAGCCTTGACGGCAATTCCTTATTATGCCTGGGCCCATCGCGGGGAAGGGGAGATGGCGGTCTGGCTGCCGCGTGAACAAAAGGGAGTGCGGCCGCTTCCCGGCCCGACGATCGCTTCCCGGAGCCGGGCGAGCGCCTCGGGAGACAAGGCGGCCGCCGCGGTGAATGATCTGTGGGAGCCGTCGAGCTCGGGAGATCATTCCCGCCCCTACCTTCACTGGTGGCCGAATAAAGGAACGGTCGAGTGGGTGCAGTATGATTTCGACCGAATTCTGAACGTTTCCGGCGTTCAGGTTTATTGGTTTGATGATACGGGCCGGGGAGAGTGCCGCGTCCCGGAATCGTGGCGAGTTCTCTACCGAATCGGCGACGATTGGCTTCCCGTCTCGAACTTGAATCCGTACGGAACGGAAAAGGACACCTTTAACCGAGTCCGGTTCAAACCGGTACTGACACGCGGCCTGCGCCTGGAAATCCAGTTGCAGAAGGATTTTTCGGCCGGCGTCCTGGAATGGAAAGTCGAATAGAGCTCGATATCATTCCAGCCGAGTTTTGAGCTTCAGCAAGGAGGTCGTTCAATGTTGAATTGGACAGGTTGGGACAATCCCTACGCCGTCGCCTACATGCTTGTCATGGTGGGCACAGTCATTCTCGTCTGGCTTATCCCGGACGAATACCTTTATGAATAGGATCGGCCGAAAGTGTTCCGGTCGAAAGCGAGTCGGGTGAGGGAAAAACGGTTCGGGCCGGCGCTTTTTCTTTTTGTTTTCTTCGGCCTGGCCTTGCCGCGGGCCTGGGGCCAGGAGAAGTTCAACGATGTCCGCCAGTCGATGGCCGACCGTCTGACCGAGGTCAAGACGGCTGTCCGGACTGCCGACAGGACAGCCGCCCGGGTCAACCTGGACAAAGCAAGACAGATCTGGGAAACCGAGGTCTGGCCGATGATCGCGGAAGGGGTTCAAACAAACGATCAGTTCGCCGAATACTTCGACCGCCGTCAGGAAATCGAGACGAACCTGAATGTCTTGGCCTCCGAGCTCGATGCCGGAGCGAGCGACCGGATCGAATCCCTGGTCAATGCGACCATCTGGTCGATCAGCCATCACCCGCGCGGGTTCGGCGTTCCCCGGCCCCGCTATACGGTTTGGGATTGGGTGTTCGCTCTTACCATCGGCATCGGATTCTGCGTTTTTGCCGTCGTTTTCGGGCTCTATCTTCGGCGTTCCTATTACCGGAGATACGCGAGCTACGAGCCTCCAGCGCCGCGGCATGAGAAAGGATAGGCCGCCATGCCGACCGATTTTCTGATTGTCGGGTTGTACTTGGGGTTGATGTTTGTGGCCGGGATTTTCTTCAGCCGCAACATCAGAAGCACAGCCGATTATTTTCTGGCGGCCCGCTCGGCTCCCTGGTTTTGGATCATGGGGGCGGTCTGGGCGACGAATATCGGGTTTCTCCACGGCTATCTCGCTCACGGCGGGGCCGCCTATGAGTGGGGGTTGATTCAGGCGAATTTCGAATGGTTCCAGGGGCCTTTCGGCTACATCATGTCGGGCCTCTTTTTCATTGCCTTCTACTGGCGGGCCGGAATCTACACCGTTCCTCAGTTCCTTGAGCGGCGCTACGGCACAGGGATCAGGACGATCTACTCCTTCGCCTGGATCATTATCTTCGTCGTCACCATCGCGGCGGAGTTCTATCTCGGCGGCATTTTTCTCAAGAATATCCTCCGCCTTCCGTTCTGGCCCACCGTGTTCGTTCTGGCCTTTGTCGTCGGGACTTATACCCTGCTCGGCGGTCTGGGAGCGGCCATCATGATGGAATTCGTCCAGTTCATCATCATGATGGTCGGGACCATGCCGCTCGTCTTCATTCTCTTGAACATGGTCGGGGGATTTGCCGGGCTGAAAGGCGTCCTGCTCGGGGAGTGGGGGATCAGCCCGCAATATTTTTCGGTTCTGCCCGATATCCATCATCCCTACGGTCCCGGGCCGTGGATCATTCTCGGACAGTGCCTCGTCACCACCCTGGGATGGTGCGCCGGCCATCAGTCCATGGTCCAGAGAAACCTGGGCGCCCGATCGATTTACGACGCCAAGTTCGGCTATGTTGCGGCCGCGATCCCGAAAACCCTCGGCGCCTTTCTTTATGTCATTCCCATGGTCATCGCCCCCGTCATCTTCGCCCAGCGGGGCATCTTCGTCGAGCGGGCCGACGCGTCCTACGCCAAGCTGATTTTCAACCTTCTTCCCTCGGGGATGCTCGGTCTCTTCATCGCCGGTCTCCTCTCCGCCGGCCTGAGCTCGATTTCGAGCGTGCTCAACTCCACCTCGACGATGATCGTCAAGGATTTCTACGAGCGCTTCCTGGCCAGGGGAAAGTCGGACCGTCATTATTTTATTGCCGGCCGGGTGACGACTTTCGGCGTGATCGCCGTCTCGATGCTTCTTGTTCCCGTCGTGCTCAAGGCCTACCTCATCATGTGGCTCGAACAGACCCTGCTGGCCATGGTTCTGGGGCCTTTCATGGGGATCTTGATGCTGGCGATTTTCTGGCGCCGGGCCAATACGGCCGGCAGCCTGACCGGATTCCTTGTCGGCGGCGTTTTTGCCGTGATGCTTCAACAGATTTTCGGGATCAATATTTTCTTTCAAATCAGCTGGTGGTCGTTTGTGGTGACTTTCCTCGCCACGGTCGTCGTCAGCCTGCTGACGCAGAAACCCCGCCCGGAGAGGGTCGACGGCCTGACCTGGGAGAGCGATTTTCGTGCCAAACTGGGGGAAGTCCTGTCCGAGCGGTCGGAGAAAGTCGCCGTGAAAGTCGGCCCTCTGGACCGTCCGCCGCTTCGCCGTCCTCCCTGGTACCTGAACATTAAATACTGGGCCACGGTCATCCTTCTCGTTCAGGTTGTCCTGCTTCTCTTTTTCGGCTAAAATTCGAGACAGAAAGGAGCGGAGTTCAGATGAAGGAAGCCAAAGGAGCCGACCCGAAGCGGGTGGTCGCCGTCCAAATGTTCTCGATCGGGGTCATCCTTTTTGTGCTGGGCGGCGTAACGCTTCTTCTTAGCGATCCGCCGGCCATGGCGCCGTTCATCCGTCGAGCGTTTCTCATCAGCATCGGATGCATTATTCTTATCGGCCTGGCCTTTGGAATCGGCGGCCTCCTCCGCCTGAGACGGGTCAAGCGCGCATGATCATCCTCCGGTTCGCGCCTCGGCTCGGAGATTCGAATGCGGCCGCGAGCGTCTTCTGTCGGAAGAACTTCCGGTCCCCCGTAGCGGCGGAACTCGTTCATCTCCCCTTTGTCTTGTTTCGGTACGCGGCCGAATTCCGCAGCTTCGGCGGCGGAAGAAAGACTCTCGCCGGCCTTTTCCTTGCCGACCTCGTCCGGGGCGAGCCGATGAACGTTCCCCGAGGTACGCGCTTCGAAATCGAACCCGGACTCGAGTCCGAGTTTTCCGATCTGATTCCTGATCGTCGGGGGGGAAAAGATAGAGGGACTCCCGTCATTCGGATCGAGTCCGGTCTCATTCCGGACCCTCAGGTCATTCCTCCGCTTTTGAAAGAGGAAGAAGCGATCTTAAGGAGTAAGACCATTCTCAAGTATGACTTGATGCGGCTCGCGGGCGGGCTGAGCTACCGGGATTTTTCCGTCGTCCCTCTCCCCGGTTCGAAGGTCGTTTACTATCCGCTTTGGGTGATTTATTACCGCCGCCGGCGCGGCGAGATCGGGTTCGCGACCATTGATGCCCTGACGGGCAAGCGGGAAGGGACCGGGCTGGCGGCCGCAGTCGCCCAGGGATTGGTGAGAAAAAAGTCGTTGGAGACGAAGCCTGAATCTTCCGAAGGAGTGAATTTGAATTGAAGAAAAAACCGTTCGCTTTGGGCCTGGATTTTGGCACGAATTCGGTTCGCGCCCTAATCGTCAACATTCAAAACGGACACGAGCTTGCCGCCGCGGTTTGCGATTACGAGAGCGGGCGGGACGGCATTCTCCTCGATCCTCACGACCCTAACCTGGCCAGGCAAAACCCGGCAGACTACATCAAAGCTCTCGAAACCGTGACCCGCTCTGTGCTCGCAGCGGCCAGAAAAGCCGAGAAGAGCTTCGACCCCGGCCGGATCATCGGCCTCGGAGTCGACACGACGGGATCGACTCCCATCCCTGTCGACCAGACAGGGACGCCTCTTGCCTGGCAGAAAAAATTCAAGCGCAACCTGAATGCTCAGGCCTGGCTGTGGAAGGACCATACTTCCTATTCCGAAGCTTCGGCCATCACCGAGCTCGCCGCCAGCGAGCACCCCGAGTATCTTGCCAAGTGCGGCGGGACATATTCTTCCGAGTGGTTTTTCAGCAAGATCCTGCATTGCCTTCGGACGGACCGCGAGGTTTTCGATGCCGCCTTCAGCTGGGTCGAATGCTGCGATTTCATTCCCGGCCTTCTCGCCGGCATCACGGATCCTCTGAGGATGAAACGGAGCCGCTGCGCCGCCGGACACAAGGCGATGTACAACGACGCCTGGGGAGGCCTGCCGGCTGAAGATTTCCTGGCCAAGCTGGACCCCGCGCTCGGCGAGCTCCGCCGGCGTCTCTACAGCAGAAGCCACACTTCGGACGAGATTGCCGGCTATTTGACTCCGCACTGGGCCGGACGCTTGGGACTCCCGCCAGGAATCCCGATCGCCGTCGGCGCTTTCGACGCTCACTTTGGGGCCGTGGGTTCGGGAGTGGCGCCCGGAAGGCTGGTCAAGATTATCGGCACCTCGACCTGCGACATCGCAGTCTGGCCGAGCGACAAACCGCTGCCCGATATTCCCGGCCTCTGCGGGATCGTCGACGGCTCCGTCTTGCCCGGATATTACGGTCTCGAGGCCGGACAATCGGCGGTCGGCGACATTTTCAACTGGTTTGTCAGCTACATTCAGCCGGGAGGCCCGAAAAAAGGCTCGCATCGGTCGCTGACGGCGAGAGCGGCCAAGCTTCGGCCGGGACAGTCCGGGCTTCTGGCGCTCGACTGGAATCACGGCAACCGGACGATCCTGGTGGATCAGCGCCTCACCGGACTCCTTCTCGGGCAGACGCTTCTCACGACGCCGGAAGAGATCTACCGGGCCCTGATCGAGGCGACGGCCTTCGGCTCGCTGACGATCATCAGGCGATTTGAGGAATACGGAGTGAAAATCTCCGAGATCGTCAGCTGCGGCGGGATCGCCGAGAAAAACGCTCTCCTCATGCAGATTTACGCCGATGTGACCGGCCGGGAGATAAAGGTCGCGCGGTCGGCCCAAACCTGTGCTCTCGGCGCTGCTATCGCCGGGTCTGTGGCCGCCGGAAAGGCGCGCGGCGGATACGAGACGTTCGAGCAGGCCCAGGCCGCGATGTGCGGCGTCAAGAGGGAAAGCTATAAGCCCGACCGGCGAAACCACGCAGTCTACCAGGATCTCTACAGGCTTTACGCTCAGCTCCATGACGCCTTCGGCACAAAGTCCTGGTCGGGGAACATGTCGAACGTCATGAAGGAACTGCTGGCGATCCGGGATCGGGAACGAAAGGCGAGCTGAACGATGCTCGAAGGGCTCAAGGAGATCGTCTGGAAAGCCAACCTCGACCTGGTCAGGTTCGGTCTTGTGACTTTGACCTTCGGCAACGCGAGCGGCCGGGACAGAAAAAGCGGCTTGGTGGCAATCAAGCCGAGCGGCGTCTCTTATGAAAAAATGGAGCCGTCCGATATCGTGCTTCTCGACCTTTCGGGGAAGACGGTCGAAGGGGAACTCCGTCCTTCCTCCGATGCGCCGACGCATCTTGAACTCTATCGAGCTTTTCCCGAGATCGGCGGCATCGCTCATACCCACAGCGAATGCGCCGCCATGTTCGCCCAGGCCGGAAGAGAAATTCCCTGCCTGGGAACGACCCATGCGGATATTTTCCACGGACCGGTCCCTGTGACGCGACGGTTGCGGCGGGCTGAGGTCCTCAAGGAATATGAAAAAAATACGGGAAAAGTAATCGCCGAACGGTTCGGAAAACTCAACCCGCGCGAGATTCCGGGCGTCCTGGTGGCCGGCCACGGCCCTTTCACCTGGGGGGAAACGGTGGCGGAGGCTGTCGAGAACAGCCTGCTCCTTGAAAAAATCGCCCGGATGGCCCTCGGCACGCTGCTTCTCCAACCTTCCCGCGGCGTTTTCCCGGCTTATCTCCTGGAGAAGCATTTTCGGAGAAAGCACGGGCCGGACGCCTATTACGGTCAGAAGAAAGGAATAAAAAAATGACGAACATCCCCAAAGTCAACGCCGGACTCATTGCCGTCAGCCGGGATTGTTTCCCGGTCGAGCTTTCGGTGAAGAGGCGGCGGCAGGTCGCCCGGGAATGCCGAACGAAGAAAATTCCGATCGTCGAATTGCAGAGCGTGGTGGAGAAAGAGAGCGACGTTTCCAAAGCGCTTGGGGAAATCGAAGAAAAGAACATCAACGCCCTGATCATTTTCCTGGGCAATTTTGGGCCCGAAGGACCGACGACCCTCCTCGCCCAGAAATTCGGCGGGCCGGTGATGTTCGCGGCCGCCGCCGAAGAAACTCAGAACGACCTGTTCGGCGGCCGGGGCGACGCCCTTTGCGGTTTGCTCAGCGCGAGCTACAACATCGGCCTGCGGCGCCTCAACCCCTACATTCCCGAATATCCGGTCGGCGACGCGGCGGCGGTCGCGGAGATGATCTCCGGTTTCCTGCCGGCGGCAAGAACCCTCCTCGGCGTCAAGAAGCTCAAGATTTTTGCCTTCGGCCCGCGTCCCCAGGATTTTGTGGCCTGCCACGCGCCGATCAAACCTCTTTATGATCTTGGGGTCGAGATCATGGAAAACAGCGAGCTCGACCTCTATGATCTTTTCCAGGCGGCGAAGGGAAATCCGAGAACGAAGACCGTGGCCAGGGAAATGAGGGCCGAGCTCGGCCCTCAACTCGCCTATCCCGATCTGATCGAAAAACTCGCCCAGTATGAAGTCGCGCTCCTCGAATTCGGGGAAAAGGAGCTCGGCGCCTGCGAATACGCCGCTTTCGCCAATAAGTGCTGGCCGGCCTTCGAAAAATATTTCGGGTTTGTTCCCTGCTATGTCAACTCGCGCCTCGCCGCCCGCGGAATCCCGGTGGCTTGTGAAGTCGATATCTACGGCGCGCTGAGCGAATATCTCGTCGCCTGCGCCACGGAATTTCCGCCGACTCTCCTCGACGTCAACAACAGCGTCCCGGCCGACATGTTTGAGGCTAACCGGAAGAAGATCGGCTCCTTCAAGCCGACGGATCTCTTCATGGGTTTTCACTGCGGCAACACGCCGGGCGTCTGTCTCGTCGCCGGAGCGCTCAAGCACCAGCTGATCATGCACCGGCTGATGGAGGGCGGCAAGGAGCCGGACATCACCCGGGGGACGCTCGAAGGCCGCATCCGTCCCGGCGAGATGACGATTTTCCGCCTCCAAGCGACGCCGGATACCCGGCTTCGCTCCTACATCGCCGAGGGAGAGGTCCTCGATATCGACCCCCGCTCGTTCGGCGGCATCGGCGTTTTCGCCGTCCGAGAGATGGGCCGGTTCTACCGGCATGTCCTGGTCGAAAAGCGGTTTCCGCACCACACGGCCGTGGCTTTTCGGCGAGCCGGGAAGACCCTCTTCGCCTCGGTCCGGATGCTCGGAGTGGAGGAGATCTTTTTCAACCTTCCCGCGGGGACGCTCTATCCGAGCGAGAATCCGTTTTGAGTCGCGGTTTCTTCCCGGCGACGGTGGGTGAGAAAGGCGTCCTCCTGAAAGAGGACAAAGAAGGCAGATCGACCGGCGTCGGAGATGAGCGAACGGCGAAAAAGAATTTAGGACTCTAGGCAAAAAGAAATGAAAGCGGCCGTCCTCGCCGGAATCCGCAGAATCGAGATCCGGGACCTTCCTGGTCCGAAAATTCGCACCCGTTCTGATGTCCTCCTGCGCGTCGGCGCAACCGGGCTCTGCGGTTCCGATCTTCATTATTATAAGGAAGGCCGGATCGGCGATCAGACGGTCGCCTCTCCCTTCGTCATCGGCCATGAATGCGCCGGGACGGTCATCGACGCCGGCTCCGCCGTTTTCAGCCTCAGGCCCGGCGACCGGGTGGCCGTCGACCCGGCCATCGCCTGCGGCCGCTGCGATCAGTGTTTGAACTATCGGCCGAACACCTGCCGAAACCTTGTCTTTCTCGGGACGCCCGGACAGCTCGCCGGGAGCCTCTGCGAGTTTATCGTCGTTCCGGAAAGGAACTGTCATCTCCTCGGCGAGCGAATGACGTTCGAAGAGGGAGTCCTGGCCGAACCCCTGTCCATTGCCCTCCACAGCTTCAGTTTCCTCGGCGGGCTGAGGCCGGTAAAAATCGGCATCCTGGGAGCCGGTCCGATCGGCTTGAGCGTTCTTCTGGCGGGACTTTGGGGCGGCGCGGAAAAAATCTTCGTCACCGACAAAATTCCGGAGCGTCTCGAAACCGCCGCCGCCGCGGGCGCGTCTTGGGTCGGGAATCCGGCGCAGACGGACGTCGTGGCCGAGATCCTCGACCGGGAGCCCGGCGGCCTCGATGCGGTCTTTGAA
>CAZNVB010000218.1:0-19381 GCA_964576265.1 uncultured Eubacteriales bacterium
GATTTCCTCCAGGCGGTCGACGGTCAAAGAAAAGCCGACGGCGGCGAGATCCCGTCCGAATTTCTTGTGCAACTCGTCGTATCTTCCTCCGCCGCCCAGAGGAAAACGGCTTTGTCGAGCGAAGATTTGAAAGATGATCCCGGTATAATATTCGAATTTTTTGACCAACCCGAGATCGAAAACCAGGTTGACGTTGTTTTCTCCGAGCCGGGCTTTGACGGTTTTCATGTGGGATAGGGCCCGAAGCGAGATGTCGTTGAGACCTAAGGAGAACGCCTGGTCGAGCATTTCTTGACCCCCGATTTTTCCCCGGAGTTCGAGGAGAAACATTTTCTTATCCCGGCGCCAAGGAATCCCGGCCAAATATTTTTCCAATTCCGTTTTTTCTCCGCTTCGGAAGAGTTCGTACAATGTCCTGCAAGATTCCTCCTCCAAGTTCATTTCCGCCAGAAGCCCGTCAAGAAAACCGGAATGGCTTAAATTGATCTGATAATTCAGAGAATCGAACGAATTGAGAACAGCCAGGACGACGGAGAGGATCTCCAGATCGGCGTTGATGGAAGGGTCGCCGATGAGTTCGACGCCCGCTTGCGTAAATTCATTGAACAGACCCGCGAACGGCTCTGCTTTCCTGAAAACGGAGGTGATGTAATAAAGGCGCAAAGGCAGGGAATGAGTGGCCAGATTGCCGCAAGCCAGGCGGGCCAGGGAGCACGTCGGGTCGGCCGAAAGGGCCAATAAATGACCCTGAGAATCGAAAAATTGAAACATTTTATTCATCTGTTCTTCCCCGAGGCCCTGGAGAAAAACCGAAGAGAATTCGACCGCGGGAAGAATGACCGGAGAGTATCGATAGTTCCTGAATACTCGATCGATTCGGAATTCGATGGTTTTTTTCTTTTCGGCCGATTCAAAGAATCTGTCCTTGAATCCCGAAGGAAGGCGGCTGAAGTTGGATAATTTCATTTCCTTATCCTGAAGACGATTCGCAAAATGGGAAAAGAGGGAGAAGATCGTGTGTTTCGGACCTGGGATCAGGTCCGATGGTGATGAGAATAATGATCGGAGGAATGAGATGGCGTGTATCGAATCTGGCGGGCGATCATCACGTTTCTCATCTTGAGGACAATTATAGCGAATCGTTTTCCGTTGTCAAGAGCCCGCCTCCGGAGATTCTCGTTTTTTCAGGTTCTGGCGCAAGGTTTCAAAGACTCTGGCCGCTTCGTCGTAGTCGCGGGCTCTGATGACATGGGTCAAGAAGTCGAGTTTTCGGGCGACCTTTTCCACTTGGCTCAAGGAGTGCGTGTTGAACAGGACTTCCGCCAGCAGCTGGTCGTCTTCCGAAAGAACTCCCCGCGCCACCTCAAGGTGCTTCTTGAACGTCGTCCCGGGCACGGTTTGATTATCCACGTTGGCGGCAAAGACCATGGACGAAATGAACGGCATGGTCAGCGAATAGGCCATCATTCGATCGTGTTCGGCAAACGGCAGCGCGAAGATGGTGAGTTTGAAATGAAGGAAAAACTCGCGAAAAAATGCCGCGCCCTCGGGATCGGACTCGGAAATGATGACGGCGTTTTCGCTCTGGAGGGCCTCGAGATCGGAAAAATTCGGACCGAACATCGGATGAACGGAGACGAACCTGCGGCCGGAGCGGCGATAAAAAGCGGGCAGATCCCCTTTGATCGAGGCGAGGTCGCAGAGAAGGCAGTCCTTCCCGAGGTGGGGGAGGGCGGCTTCGAAGACTTCAATCGTGTTCTGCAGGCTGACGGCGTTGATGAAAAGCTCGGGGCGATAATCTTCCAGGGCGTCGAGACGCGGAAGTCGAACGGACTGCTGGAACGGAGCCAGACGCGACGGCTCTCGGTCGAAAACAGCCAGCGGGTGTTTTTTCTCCAGGTTCCTGGCCAGCCAGGAGCCCATCTTTCCTGTTCCGGCGAGCGCGATTTTCATGATTTCGCCTCCGGATAGCAACCCAGGAGTTTAAAAGAGGATGCCTTTTCCCGAACTTGATCCAAAACTTTGATCACCTTCGGGTCGGCGCTGTCCCCCTGGAAGTCGAGCAGAAATGCCCATTGTTTCGGACGGCCGCGGACCGGCTTGGATTCGACGCGGGTCAGGTTGATCCCGGCCTGAGCGAACAGGCTCAGGACCCCGGCCAGAGCGCCCGCGCGATGCGGCGTGGTGAAGGCGATCGAACACTTGTCGCCGCCCGTCTCCACATCCCTTGCCGAAAGGACAACGAACCGGGTGCAATTTTCAGAGTCGTCTTCGATATGGGACTTGATGATCTCGAGGCCGTAGATTTCGGCGGCCGTTTCTCCGGCGATCACCGCGGCTCCGGGCAATCTCTCGGCTGCCAGCCAGCGGGCGGCTCCTGCCGTATCATAGAAAGGCTTCAGCTCAAAGCCGTGGCGTTGAAGAAAGGCGCGGCACTGGGCGAGCGCCTGAGGGTGCGAGTACACGACCCGGATGTCTCTGTAGCCGACGTCGGGAACCGTCAGAAGGCAGTGATGAATCGGGAGGACGACCTCGCCGACAATTTTGAGTTCCGTTTCGATCAAGATTTCGGTCACTTCGTGAAGACTCCCTTGGAGAGAGTTCTCGACGGGGATGATCCCGAAATCAAAGAGCCCTCTCTGGACTCCTTCAAAGACGTCCATGAATTCCGGACAGGGGAAGGGGATCAGCTTCGGGTTGAAAACCGCCAGGGCTTGTTCGCTGAAGGCGCCGTGTTCGCCTTGAAACCCGGCGAGCAGATGGCCCTCCGATTGAACACGGCGGCATTCTTTGATGATCTGTTCAAAGAGCGTTCTGATAAAGGAAGAGTCGAGGAGCTTTCGATTCGTTCGCTCCACATTCCTGAGAACTTCCTTTTCTCTTTCCTCATCGATCACCCGGTCTTTGAAGCGGCAAGAAAGCAGGGCGAGCTCCGATCGGAGACGGAGACGATGGACGACCTCGACGTCCAGCCGGTCGATTCTTTTTCTGATCTCCTCGAGCGTCATGGGTCCTCCTTCAGGAAAGAGATTTGCCTCTCTGTGGCTTGACGACTTGGTTTCGGCTGAGGATATCCGCTGCTCGCCCGAGAAGGAAAAGGTCGGCCAGGACGATCGCCGTGACGGCCTCGAGGATGACCGGCATCCGGAGCGCAATGCAGGTGTCATGCCGGCCCGCGAGGCGGAGGGTGACGATCCGATCTTGGGCCAGGTGGATTGTCCGCTGGGGGAGCGAGATGCTGGCTGTCGGCCTGACAGCGACTCTAAACACAAGGTCGTTTCCGTTGGTGATTCCTCCGTTGATTCCCCCGGCATGATTTGTTTTTGTCCTGCCGGCCCGGTCGATGATCGCGTCGTTGAACTCGCTTCCTTTGCTTCGGGCGGACCGAAACCCATCCCCAAATTCGATGGCTTTGACAGCCGGGATGGAAAAGACAGCATGAGCCAGCAAAGATTCGACCGAGTCGAAAAACGGTTCGCCCAGCCCGGGAGGGACATTTTCCGCCCGGCATTCCACAATTCCGCCGAGAGAATCCCCGATTTTTTGCGTTCGCTGGAGAAGATTTCGGAAATTCTTGCGACCGCCGATTTCGACGACGGCGGATCGGATGTTCACTCGGGGGATGATTTTCTTGGCGACAACGCCCGCGGCGACAAGACCGACAGTCAATCGACCTGATAAATGGCCTCCCCCTCGAGGATCGTTGAATCCTTTATACTTGACCGAAGCGGCCCAGTCGGCATGGCCGGGTCGCGGAATCTCTTTGATGTCCTCATAATCTGAAGAATTCGCCTCGAGATTTAGAAACTCGATCTCAAGGGGAGATCCCGTCGTTTTTCCCTTGAACAGGCCGCTCTTGAAAATCGGTCGGTCAGGTTCATGCCGGCCGGTCGTTCCCGGGGCGTCGGCCCGCCGTCTTTCCAGATCGCGGGAGAAGTCTTCCGGACTCAAATGGATTCCCGGGGGGCATCCGTCGATCACAATTCCCACGGCCGGGCCGTGCGACTCTCCCCAGATCGAAAGGCGAAACAATCGGCCAAAATTGTTCATAGTCTATTCTCCAATCCGCAAGCGCTCAAGATCTTCGAAGAACCGCGGATAAGATTTGGCGACGCATTCGGCCTGTCCGATCGTCACGCCTTCCCGAGAACCAAGGGCAGCCACCGCCGCGGCCATGGCAATCCGGTGGTCGTTGTGGGAATCGACATTCCCCCCTTTCATTTCAGAGCCGACGATCTCAAGAACATCCCCCTCGACTCGGATCTGAGCCCCCAGCGGTCCGAGGACATGAACCAGGGCTTTTGCTCGGTCGCTTTCTTTATAACGCAGTCTTTCCACCCCCCGGATCCGCGTCAGACCCCGGCAAAAGCAGGCGAGAGCGGCGAGGGGCGGAACAAGGTCGGGGGCATCTTTGGCGTCGAAATCAAAGGCCTCCAGCCTCGAGCGGGAGGACGTGATTCCGCGATCGGAATAAGAAATCTGGACGCCGCATTTTTCCAGAATGCCCAAGATCTTTCGGTCGGCCTGCATCGAATCGAGATTTAGCCCTGAGACCGTGACTTCCCCGGCGATCGCTCCGGCAACGAGAAGAAAGGCGGCTGCCGACCAGTCTCCTTCGACGGAATAAGTGCATGGCCGATACCGCTGGGAGCCCGGGATGAGGAAGCGTTCGAAATCTTTTTCAGCGTCAGCCGAAACGCCGAAGGCTCGCATGACGGCCAAGGTGAGCTTGAGATAGGGAATGCTTCGGACCCGATCGACAAGGAGTTCGGAATCTCCTTTAAGAAGGGGGAGGGCCATCAAAAGACCGGTCGCCGGCTGGGAGCTGAGGCTTCCATCGATTCTGAACTTGCCGGGGTGCAAAGGCCCATGAACTGTCAGAGGCGGCAAGCCGCCCCGACTTTGACAACGGACGCCGGCTCCTTTCAGAGCGGCTTCCACTCCGCCGACCGGTCGATGGAGCAGGGATCCTCGGCCGGTCAAGGTGATTTTCCTTTCAGAAAGCGCCGCGATCGGGGCGAACATCCTGAAACAAAGCCCCGATTCGCCACAATCAAGGACCGCTGCCGGCTCGAGATCGATTGTTTCGATGTGGACGGTGTGTTCGTGGACACGGATCGATGCGCCCAAGGCGACGGCAACCCCGAGGGCCGCTTTTGAATCCTCGCACAGGCTGTCAAAGGAGATCTTGGATCCGGCACCGGCAAGAAAGGCGGCGGCGACGGCCCGTTGAAACTCGCTTTTCGAAGACGGGGCCCGGCAAATCCCGGTTAGGACTCCTGGCTTAACGAATTTCGTCGACAATTTTTCTTGTGACCTCCTCCAGAGGGGGATTCGCGTTGACGATCAGATCCGAAGTGCGGGCATAATCATCCAGGCGGGCGGAAAGAATTTCTTTGAGTCGCGCCGGCAGATCATCGGCGCGCAGCAGAGGCCGACCTGAAGCCGTGATCCTCCTCAGGATTTCCTCGCTGTCGGCCCAAAGCCAGATGACCAGACTCCGACTCTTGAGTCTTTCCCGATTTTCGGGAATGCTGACGGCGCCTCCTCCGAGAGCCAAGACGGCGTTTCTGGACCCGCGGATGAGCCCGGCGATCGTTCGGCCCTCGAGCCGGCGGAAATAGGCTTCTCCCCGCGCCTCAAAAATTTCCGGGATTCGAGCGTTTGTCTCGGTTTCAATGGCCTCGTCCGTATCCACGAATTCAAGCTTGAGCTCTGAAGCCAACCGTCGGCCGACCGAAGATTTTCCCGATCCCATCATCCCGATCAGGCTGATGATCGAAGCTTTTCTCTTTGCGCTTGCGCTGGACTCAAGGGCCTGCTTCAGGTTTTGGAATGTCACCGTCCGGCCGGTGAAGATTTGAAAGGCGGCGGCGGCCTGACAGATCAGCCAGTCGACTCCGCTGATCAGCCGGCATCCCTTTTCGCCGGCGATGGAGGAGAGCTTGGAATCCCGGTAGTTGGCGTCAAGAACGACCTGACCGGGAGCGAGCCGCTCGGGGTCGATGAGGAGATCGTTCGACGAGACGGTGGAAACGATGATTTCCGCACTCTCAAGGACGGTGGAGATGCGGGAAAGGGGCTTTGTCCGGCAGCCGAACCTTCGACCGAGCGCGACGGCCCGCGAAAACGTCCGGTTGACGACGGTAACGTCTGCCCCCCCTTTGAGGAGGGCATAGGTTGCCGCCCGGGCCGCCCCCCCGGCTCCCAGGACAAGAGCCTTCTTTCCTTTCAATTCGATATCGTGCAGCTTGAATGCCTCGCCGACAGCCAATCCGTCTGTATTAAATCCGAAGGTTCGGTCGTTTGAAAAAGTCACGCCGTTAACCGCTCCGATGATCAACGCTTCAGCGTCGAGATGGGCGACGAGATCAACCATGTCTTCTTTGAAGGGGGCCGTGACATTCAGCCCCCGCAGGCCGATCTTGCGGGCCATCTCCAGGGCTTCTAGGGCGCTCTGGGCGGCAAGGCGGGTGTAGACGGCGTTGATCGCCTCGTTTTTAAAAGCGTGATTGAAAATTTCGGGACTGAGGCTGTGAACCACGGGTTTTCCGGTTACGGCATAGATGTCCATGGAGCTTCTTTCAAAATTTTTTTCAATTGCCGATGAATTTCGAGGTGCTGTCGAAAAGGCAACTGTCCCGGCGCGGTCTCTTTCCCGGCCGCAAAGGAGGCATAGGTGAAGGGGCTGCCGAAAAAAGGGGCGAGGATTCTGACGGCCAGGCCCGATCGTCCCACGCCCAGCACGATCAATCTTCCTTTCATCGTCGGGTCTCCGAGAAGACCGAAGAGACGGGCGGAGTCCCGGGGTGCGTTGACTTTGCAGGCGACCTTGACAAGATCGGCGCCGCGAGCGAAAGACCGGCGAATGATTTTTCTTATCTCGGCCGGAGCGGGAGTGCGCTTGTCGTTATGATAGGAGAGAATCAGCCGGGATCCCGCTTTTTTTGCCGTTTGAGAGATGCACCGCCTGTAATCTTCTCGGGCGTCGTGTTCGATGTCGATAAAAGCCGCGCCGTGAGCGAGGCTGGCGAGAAGGAGGTCCCTCCTTTCCTCCATTTCCTTTTTTCCCGGACGGCAGGTGGCAATCAATCGTTTCTTTCGGGAAAAGAGAAGCGGGATTTCTGAGATTTTTACCTCCATCAAGTCCAGTCTGATTTCGGCAAAGCTCACCTCCTTGAGTGCCTCCACACATTCGGCGACCGTCGGAAATCCCAGGCTAACGCAGATCATGTGCGGCCTCGATAATTTCTTGCGGCACGATTTTTTCGACGACTGCCTGACCGAGCTTCGAAAGAAAAACAAAATGGATATTTCGGTTTTCTCTTTTCTTGTCTTTGAGCAACGCCCGACCGAGGGAGGACGGTTTAATTCTCAACGTCACCGGAAGTCCTGCTTCTTTAAGCAGGCGGATCAACCGGGCCTCTTCTTCTTTGGCCAGGAGTCCTTTCCTGACCGAAAGTCTTGCCGCGATGGCCATCCCGATCGCCACGGCTTCTCCATGATCGAGCCGGGAGATCTTCTCCAGGGCATGGCCGACGGTGTGACCGAAATTGAGTTTTCGCCTTTCCCCGGCTTCCTGTTCATCGCGGCTGACGATATCGATTTTCACGCGGCAGGAACGGGCGACGGCAGCGGCAATGGCCTTTCGGTCAAGGTTCAAACAGGACCGGATGTTTTTTTCGAGGAAGCCGAACATCGGGCGATCGGCAATAGCGGCGGCTTTGATGACTTCGGCCAGCCCGCTGCGGACGGCCTGGAGAGGAAGGGAGCGGAGAGTCTCGAAATCGCAGAGGACGAAACGGGGCTGGCGAAACGTGCCGACGAGATTCTTATAACCGTAGAAATTGACGCCGTTTTTGCCGCCCAGAGCCGCGTCGACTTGAGCGAGAAGGGTGGTTGGCACAAACCCGATTTCAAGGCCGCGAAGGTAAGTGGAGGCGGCAAAGCCGGCCACATCGCAAACAACACCCCCGCCGACGGCGACGACCAGCCACTGACGGTCGACACCGAGCTCAAGGAATCGGCGGTAGATGCGGAGGACCGTGGGCAAATTTTTATTTTGCTCTCCGGGTGGAATCGTCACCACGGGCCAGGAGGGAAAAGAAGTCGCATAGAGCCGGGCGACATTTTCATCCGTGACGATCACGGCGTTCCTTTCTCGGCCGACAAGCTCAGGCAAGCGTGCCAGCGGTTTGCCGATCAGGATCTCGCTGCCTCCCGTTTTTCCGACGAGACGAAGGTGAATCACGACGATCCCTCCATGAACTCCTTCAGGCTTCGGAGCTTCTTAACCAAAGCGGCAAATTGGCCCGGGGTCAAAGCCTGATCTTTATCGCTCAGCGCCTCGTCAGGATTGACATGAACCTCGATCATCAGGCCGTCCGCCCCGCAAGCGACCGCCGCCAGGCTCATCGGTCCGATGAGGTTCGGCCGGCCTGTTCCGTGGGAGGGATCGACGATGATCGGCAGATGGGTCAATTCCTTCACTGAAGGAACAGAACTCAGATCGAGAGTATTTCGGGTGTAGCTTTCGAAAGAACGGATGCCCCGTTCACAGAGGATCACGTTTCGATTCCCCTCGCTCAGGATATATTCGGCGCAGTTGAGCCACTCTTCGATCGTCGAATACATGCCTCGTTTCAGGAGAACGGCCCGGGAGGATTTTCCCGCTTCTTTAAGGAGAGAAAAATTTTGCATATTCCGGGCTCCGATCTGGAGGACGTCCGCATATTCGGAAACCCAGGAAACGTCCCGAGTGTCGAGGACTTCGGTCACAATGGGCAATCCGGTGACGGCTCGAGCTTTGTCCAGGAGTTTAAGTCCCTTGAGACCTAATCCCTGAAAGGAGTAAGGCGAAGTCCGAGGCTTAAAGACTCCCCCGCGAAGCATCTGAGCGCCGGCTTCCTTCACCGCCATGGCCGTTTCCAGCAGCTGCCGTTCGTTTTCGACGCTGCACGGTCCGGCGATAATCGTCAATCCTTTGCCGACAGACACGCCGTGGACCTGGACGATCGTCCTGGAGTTTTCTTCGAGCCGAGCCAGCCTTAAGTTCATCATCGTCCGTTCCTTCAAACAAACAAAACTCTCCCCTTTATGGTGCCGCGGGTCTCTTGGGATTTTCCTTTTCGGGGAGGCGAGGTAAGGAGGGCTTAGAGACCCGCGCTCCCGCGGCCGTAAAAATAATAAAAATCAAAAACGGAGGCCGCGCAGGAACGGGATCTCATCGACTTCATCTTCCTTACCGTCTTCGGCGAAGATGTATAACGCAAAATGCCCTGGATGTCAAGAAGCAAGAGGCCTTTTTGAGCGGAACGCCCGTTCTTTGCTCTCTTCGAGCTGAAGCGCCGCTGTTTCTCTCGAAGGGCTGATTTCGGCCTGGAGAGGAAAATTCTTGCCGGATCTTCAGCGGAGCAGTTTTTTCAGATTGGAGACGACTTGACGAGCCGCGGCGGCATTTCGGGTGACGGCGAGAATCGTGTCGTCGCCGCCGATGGTCCCCAAGATTCCAGCGATTTTGGAGCGGTCAATGGCGCCGGCGATGGCCTGGGCGTTTCCCGGCCGGGTTTTGATCAAAATAAGATTCCCGACCGGGATCATTTCTTCGAGCCCGAGCCTGAGAAGGAGGTCGATGTGTTCGTCTCTTCCCTCGACTTTGACCAGGCGATAAGTCCCGTCGCCCACCGGAAGCCGGGCAAAGCCGAATTCTCTCAACGCCCGGGAAATGGTGGCCGCAGAAAGATCGATTCCTTTCTCTCTCAGTCTCCTTTTTAGTTCCGCTTGCGTCCGTACGCCGCCTTTTTCCAGCGCCTCTTTGAGGAACCTCATCCTCTCGTCTTTCAATGTCCTCATCGTTTCTAATTTATATCACAGCCGAGAGGATTGTGGCAAAGCGGATTCTTTATTCCGGATTTGATTTCGTCTCGTTTGCCTCCCGGATCGCTTGGAGCGAGCGGTCCATCGCCCCGAGGAGAAAATCGATTTCCCCGGATGTGATAATCAGCGGCGGAAGAAATCGAACCGCCTTTTCCGTAGAAAGCGAAGTTTTCACTCCATTCTTGGCCATCTCAAGCTGGAATCGACGGACATGTTCTATAGAGGGGAGGTCGAAACCAATCATTAAACCCTTGCCTCTGAGATCGCCGATCATGGGAAACTTTTCTCGAAGCTGGCGGAGTCCGCGAAAAAGCTGATCCGAACGTTCGACGACATTCTTCGTCAGCTGGAGCGCCTTCATCTGGCGAGTGGCGATCATGGCCGCGACCATGGCCATCGGGTTGCCGCCGAACGTCGAGCCGTCAAAGCCGGGCTGCATGGCCTGCGAAATATTTTTGTTGGTGACCACGGCGGTCACCGGATAGCCGCCGCCGAAAGACTTTCCGATGGTGATGATGTCCGGCACGATGCCGTAAACCTGACAGGCAAACCACTGCCCTTCCGCCTCCGCGACGCGGCCGAAACCGGTTTGAACCTCGTCGCAAATCATGACGCCGTGATGATGATCGCACAGACGGCGCAATCCTCTGACGAATTCCGGCTCGGCCGGACGAATGCCGGCTTCTTCCCCCTGGACCAATTCCAGAATGACGATTCTCGCTTTGCCCTCCGCGAAGAGCTTTTCCACGGCATCGAGATCGTTGAAATCGACGAAATGAACCCAGCCCGCCCGATCGAGGCCAAAAGGCGCCCGATATTTGGGATTGTAAGTCACCGCCACGGCGCCGTGAGTGCGGCCGTGGAATCCGTTTTTGAAGGCGACGACGTCGGTCGTGCCGGTAAAGGCCTTGGCGAATTTGAGGCTTTTGTCCACGGCTTCTCCGCCGCTGTTCTGCCAATAGAATTGGTTCAGTTCCTCCGGCAGCATCCCGCGGAAGGTTTTTAAGAACCGCGCCCGCGGGATGTGAACCCGGTCTTCTTTGACGGAAATGAGGCACGACGCCTGGTTGAAAAGGCCTTGGGCAATCTCCGGATTGTCAAAACCCAGGTTGGTCGCGCTGTAGTTGCTGTCCATGTCCAGATATTTTTTTCCGTCGACGGCATAGAGCCAGGCTCCCTCTCCCCGTACGGGAATGATGTCTTTTTCGAGCTTTGAGACAGGAATTTTGAATTCTTCGTGGAGATCGATGGCCTCCGCGGCGCTGAGCTCCGAATCATTCAACAGCTCGATCAACTTCTCGATTTCCTCTTGACTGGAGACCTGCATCAAAACGTCGACAATGATTTTCGCTGAATGATCATCGAGCGGTGTGCGGCCGTTGTCGATCCGATCGCCGGCCCTTTTTAAAATCCGCTGCACCGCGGGATCCGGGTCGCTGAAGACGATCTCCATCGCCTCCAGGATCCGCTCGAAAGTCGCGTTTAGCCTCTCGGGACGGGATTCCCGATCGGGAATGAGACTCCGATAAAGCGCTTGGGACGATTCCATGGCCATTCTCCTTCTCCGTGGTTCGATTGACCACCGGCGCTTATCTTAAGCCCAGAGAGGAGAAATGTCAAGAAATAATTTTCAATAATAATGAAATAAATTTCAGCTTGAGGCGAACAGCCTCTTCAAGGAGTGGGTGTCCGCCGAGGCCGCTTTCCCGGAGAGGAGCTTATGCAGGACGAGATTCCTTTTGTTGCCGACCACCTCAGGAGAAAAAATCTCATATTTGTGGGGCCCGAACTTGACAATGGCGTCGAGGTGGATTCCCGCCTTGTGAGCGAAACCGTTGGCCGGGTTGGTGATGAGGTTCGGCGGAATCTCGATCCCGCAAAGGCGGGACACGAGCCGTTCGGCGCGGGTCAGATAGCGGAGATGGTAGCGGCGAGCAAGATCGGGATGGAGGACAAAAAGATTGGCCAGAAGCGAACTGAGAGGAGTGATTCCCGTGCGCTCGCCGATTCCGAGGAGTGTCGCGCTGACCCAATTCGCGCCGCCGTCCAGGGCGGCCAGAGAGTTGCTTACAGCGTGACCGAGATCGTTATGAAAATGAACCTCGATATCCAAGGAAAGGCGGCGTCTGAGGGAGCGAATTCTCCGAAAAACTTCCCAGGGCATCGCTTTTCCCAGGGTATCAGCGACGGCGATTCGGTCGATGCCTTTGGATTGGGCAAGTTTGAAGATTCGGAGGCTGGCGGATGGATCCTGGCGAAAAAAGTCTTCGACTCCGACCCTGATCTCCAGCCCGAAAGCCCTGGCCAAGTCCAGATTATCGGACAGCAGGGTTTCGTTTTTTTCCCGGGTGAGGCCCATGGCGGCGAGCCGCTCGCGGTCGATCGTGCACAGGATATTCACGCCGGCCACGCCGCACCTGGACGCCTCTTCGATATCTCGAGATCGATTCCTCAGGTGGCAGAGAATTTTTGGGTCTTTCGGCCGGCGCGAGCGCACGAGTTCTTGAATCATCTCCTGAATTTCTCTCCGGATGGGGTTTCCCACTTCGACATAATCGATGCCGATCCGGCTCAGGGTGGAATAAATTTTCTTTTGATCGGCAGGCGAAAAATCGGCCCGGGAGAATTGAAATCCTTCCCGAAGAGTCGAGTCGATGATCCCCTTGAAATGATTGATTACCCGCTGGGCTTCGTTCATGTTTGCCTGAGAAAAAAGGGGGAATCAGATTCTCTGAGGATCCGTCTCCACAATTATTCTTCCCATTCCTCTCCAATCCGCGGCGCTTCGCTCAGCCTCAATCGCCCATTCCCCCGGTTTCTTACGATGAGCACGGAACGGCATCGGGGACAAGCGAATATCCCCGAGTCTTGTTCCTCCAAGCCCAGGGAGATCTGGGTCAGGCACAGCGGGCAATCGCCGCGTTCGGGCTGAACCATTCTTTCGACGGACATCTTTGGCCTCCAGGAGCGATCTCGAAATCTTTTCTTTTCAAGCGACAGCGAATTATCATCGACGGGCGAAAAAGGCAAATTTCTAAACATAATTTACATATTTCGAATTATTTGTTATAAATAAAACATGCTAACGATCGCCGAAGCCGTGGCCAAAATCATCCGCAAATCCCCGCACCTGGAGGAAAGCCTGGCCTTGGGGATCATCAACCACTCGGCTCTGGCGCGCTTGATCAAACCGGAAGTGGAGCGGGAAAGCGTGAAGAAGATTCAGCTGGGAGCGATCGTCGTGGCCCTGGGTCGGCTGGCGCGGCGGATCAAAATGAAGGCGGGGAAACCTCGGGAAATCTTCGTCAGAACACCGGAACTCATCCTGAGATTGAATCTTTTCGAGGTGACCTATGCGAATTCGGAAACCCTGTTGATCAAACAGCGCAAGCTGGCGGCCAAATTATCGACCCGGCACTATGCTTTGCTGACGTTTACCCGGGGGCTTCAGGAGACGACGATCATTGCCAGCCGGGAGCTGCGGGAAAAAATCCTGGCCGAGTTTAAGGGCGAAAAGATGATCTCTCAGATCGCGCGCTTGGCTGGCGTGACGGTCATTTTACCGAAGGGCGCGGCTTTGATCCCCGGTGTTTACAGCTATATCTTGAAAGCGCTGGCTTGGGAAGGGATCAATGTCGTCGAGGTCGTATCGACTCTCAATGAATTCACGATCATCCTCGAGGACAGGAACATTGCCGCCGCCTTTTCCATTATCAAAAATTTATTCTGATCCTGCTGAGAAAGAAGAAAAAGGCGAGAGATATTCAGCCGATGACCGGCCGGCAGAGGGTCAAGATCTGCGATCGGCGGTGAGGACTTTTCCGCCGCCAGAGGTCGTCTTGAGGTGATCGATCGTTCTTTCCATCTCGGCAGATTTCGTCGACAAGGGGATATGAGAATACGGCCTTGCTCATTCTCCGGATGGAAATAACCCGAAGGGCTCCGTCAAAAGACTTGTATTAAGATCTGAAAATTCGTATTTTAAAAAGGATTTGTGGAATCATTGGGACCAACGAATGTGGGGTGTACGGATAGGACTAAGCCAAGCCGGTTGTTCCAGGCCTTCGAAATAGAACGATTGGTTTTAATAAAGGAGGGAGAAGCATGAAAAGCATCACCCGAAGCGTGATTAAGGATCAATCCATTTATATGCTCGGCTTTGGGTTATGGATGGGCCTCATTTTTCCTTTTTTCACTCTCCTTCTCTTGAAATTGCCGGCCTCCACTGTGCTGACACCGCTTTATTTTTCCATGTGCGTGATCGCGGGATTGGTGGTCGGCCTGGCAAATTATTTTATTTTCCGGCAGGTGGTCTACAGGTTTCTTTCCTCCATGGCCGAAAGGATGGCTCTTTTTCAAAAAAAATTCAGGGCCTACCATTCCGCGGCCGGATCGGGGGAGATCTGCCGGACGGAGGATTGTCATCTTGATACTTCTTCGGCGGATATCCTGGGGGCGATATCCGAGCAGTTCAACAACCTCATTGATTCAGTAGTGAATTTTGTTGAAGCCGAGAGGAATGTGGATCGATTCCTGGACAATCTCAAACGCAGCCTGAGGCTCGAGGATATCGCCGCTATTATTCTGGAGGCTTTCAGTGAATATTTCGGCAGCCAGGGGAGCTTTTTGATTGTCCTGGAAAGAGGGGAGTTCAAGTTGGTGAAGAGTCAGGGGGTAGATATTCAGGAAAAGGAGATCGAGGATTCATTCTGGCTGGAGCTCCTAAAACAGAACAAACCCTTGCTTATTTCCAAGATGGAAAGCGATACCTTGCATCTCCAAATCGGCATCGGCAAAATTGACCCGCGTTATATCGGATTGATTCCGCTAAAATATCAGAATCAGGACATCGGAGTCTGCGGGCTTCTTTCCCGGCAATCCTTCCACCGGAACTTCGAGAGCCTGGAGGCGCGCAATTTTGTCCTTCAAGCCACTCCCTTTATTTATAACGCCCTGATCATGAAGCGGCTCGAGGTGATGGCGGCCATCGATGAACTGACGGGTGTGCTGAATCGCCGCTTTGGGTTGAGACGACTGAATGAAGAATTTGAGCGGTCCAAACGTTACCGGATGCCTCTGTCGGTGGCCATGGTGGACATTGATTATTTCAAAAAGATTAACGACACCTACGGACACCAGGCGGGAGATTTTATCCTCAAAACATTGGCCAACCTATTAGTCCAGAACATCCGAGTTTCGGACTTGGTCATGCGCTATGGAGGCGAAGAGTTTCTCTTGGTGTTTAACGGGGCTTCAGCCGTTGATACTTATCAGATCATGGATAAGCTGCGGGTCATGGCTGAAACCATGAGGCTTCAGTACGGCTCTTTTGACCTGAAGATGACTTTTAGCTGCGGGATTTCCAGTTATCCCTCAGAAAAAGTAAACGATGCAAACGGCTTGATTCAGCAAGCAGATTCAGGGCTTTATCGGGCAAAAGAAGCTGGACGCAATCGGATCGTCATCAGCGGCTAATGGGATCAGAACGATCTGGAACCTGAGAGTGAGAAGGATACCTATGAGAGAAGCTTTCGTCATTCTTATGACCGCTCATTTTTTTCCTGTCGTGCGGGGCGGCCTGTCCGGGATATAGAGCGGCTTCAGGTGGTCGATGACGATACTGACCCCATAAGAGGATAGGAATCTAGGTCCCGAAAAACAGCTCCTCCCTATTCAATTCTTGCCGCAATGACGAGTTCAGGATTCGCCCCATTCAGCAGCTCCCAGGTACTGTTGTTCCGCAGCCAGAGTTCGATCGAGCCAAAGTCCCCCACCACCTGGTACACCGGGCTCGAAAAACGGGCCGTGATGGATTTGTTGGAATCCATGGAAAGAGTCAACGGATTTTTCGTCTCGCTCCCTTTGGGGACATCTCCACTCCAGCCAAGAAAAGAGGATCCGCTGTCTGGAATGGCGGTGATATTCACCGTATCGTTGGGCGCATATGCATAATTGCCCGGCCTGGGATTTGTGGCTCCTGAGCCAATGGTATTGATCACCAGACTATAGCCTGAATTGTTGAAAGTCTGAAAACTCCAGACCGGCCCCACCGTTGTCGCTCCATCCAGATCAGAAGCAACAATTCGCCAGTAATATGTTTTCGCCATGCTCAAGGTCGAGGGCCTGCAATAGGCGTCGCTGATGTCCGAGGCCACTTCGTAGGTCGGGGGATTTACCGTATCCAGATAAATCTTATAAGTCACCGCATCCCCGGCATCCGGGTCCCCTCCTTGCCAGCTGAGGAGGGGAGTATTATTCACTCCGTTTTCCCCATCGCTTGGAGAGGGAGTATTGGGAGTATAAGGAGCGCTGTTAGAAGAAAAAGTTGTCCCGTGGCTTTCTGAGTATCCTGATTCTCCGTAACGATTATAAGATTTGATTCGGTAATAATATGGAGTGTTGGATGAAAGCTCAATATCTGAAAATTGCTGGGTGTTTGCACTTAAGTAGGCCAGCGGGGCCCATGTCCCAGAGGAGCCTGTTTTCCGCTCGAGAATAAATCCCCGCTCATTGGAGGAGAGGTCCGTCCAGGCAAGATTCATTTGATGACTCGAGACCGGAGAAGCGGTCAGACCTGTTGGGGCTGCCGGTGAAGTTTCGGAAATGGCGGCCCTGAATCCCAGAACCCGGTCGGCAAATTTGAATTCTCCCACCCAGAGATAATCTCCATCAAACCAGACATTCAGAGGGATGTACATCCTGTCTCTGGCTTTTCCAGGAAGTGTTGTGGACATGTCCGGCTGGCAGAGCACAAGGTCATTCGGGGCGGTTGCGGAGGTCGGGAAACTGTTCCAGATAAGGACACGGTGAAAACCCGAATCGGCAACAATCAAATGGTCATTGTATATATAAACTCCCTGAGGAAGGTTAAAGCGATAAGGATCGCTGCCGCCGCTCCAGAGCATGATATCCGGAGCCTGATTGGTCATGGTCGGTATGGAATTCCAGATGAGAATTCTGTGGTGTTCCATATCGGCGACCGCCAGCCGCGTACCGTCTGTGGCAATCCGTGAAGGGAAGCTCATGAGCCCCGGAGACGTTGAATTAAAGTCCGCCTGCCCGACAACGATATCGGCCGGCGCATTGTTGGAAGTGGGCACAGTATTCCAGATAAGGATTCTGTTATTCCTGGTATCGGCCACAAAGAGCCGGCCCATTGAGTCGACGCAGGCTCGGGAGGGATGATTAAGGGAAGACGCACCCCCGCTGTTGGCATGGGGAGCATGACTCCTCATACGCAGGGTCTGGGTTCATGCCCCGGCGTTGATTTCCAGAAACACCTGAGACAGATTTTGTTGATTATCTTAACTCCCTTCCCCCCTTGCCTTCTTTTAGGCAGCCGGAATCGCTGAGCATGACGACTGCCGGAAGGAGGCAGACGACGCGGGCGATATCGCGCCTTTAGGAAAGTCGAATAGCGTTTTTATTCGTTATTCAATTTTCAAGGATTTCCTGATCTTCAGGACGGCGGCTTCCGCCTCCGCCAGAACACGCTTGTCTTTGAGCTGCGCCTTGGCCAGTGCGAGAGCCTCCGCACAGGCGAAATCCGGGAGCACGCCGAGGACGAGGATTTTTTCTTCCGGCCGCGAGGCGAGCTTGAGCGCAGTCTTGAGGGATTCGACAGCAGCCTCGGGCGCCTGGAACTTTTCCATCCCCACCATCCTCACAAAACCGCGCAGGGCGAGCACCTGATGAACTAGGTTCTTCGAGGATGCGGCGATCTTCAGGACGTCTCCTCTCGGCGTCGCGGTCGGCCATTCGGCGAGAGCGCGCACCGCGGCATCCCTGATCGAGGCGTCTTGATCCTTCAGAGCCGCGCGCACGAGCGGCAGGGCGCTGTCCTCGCCGATTTTTCCCAGGGTTCGGAGAAGGCGGCGGCGCCGCTTTGGGTCGTCGATTCTTTTTTGCTTTGAGCCTTGCGCCGGCTCGAGCAGGCTCTCAATCCTCGAGACGCGGCCCCGGGGATCGGTGATTGGCGATGAGGCCGAAGCGATGATCGCCAGCAGATCCTCTTCCGCCGCCTCATCTTCGACTTTAAGGAGAAGGTCGAGAAGACCGGGAATGTCTTCGGGAACGGTCATCGTCCGCAACGCCCGGGTCGCTTCGCTTCTGTTTTTATCCGGGCCCGAGACAACCGCTGCGAGAAGATGGGCTTTTCCGGCCCGGATCCGACGTTCGCCGACGGCCCGGATATACTCGGCTCTGACGGAATCGTCTGTGGCGCTGACGAGGCCGAAAAGGATGGCGTCATCCACGTCCTTTCCCGGGAGAGTCCACAGGCTCAAGCGGGCTGCTTCCCGCTCCTCGCCGCGTGCGGCGGCGGACCGCTCGGCCAAAAAGCCGACCGTTGAGACGTCTCCGGCCCTCCCCAGCGCTCTGAGAGCGGCGATGCGGACAGACGCTTCCGAATTCCGCGCTGCCTGGAGAATCGGGGAAAGAACGCTCCATGATGGATAAGCGGCGAGAACCGAGAGCAACTGAATCCGGCTCCGTTCCGGAAGGTCCGGCAAAAGTGCCGCCACAGAGGGGATTTGAGACGGATCGAAATATTCGGCGACGCACCCGATGGCCGGCTCCTGCATGTCTTCAGGGCCGCGGCTCAGGATTTCAAGGATCATCTTGGCGCCCCTGTCTTTTCCTGCGGCACGAATTTTCCCCCTCATCGCCGCCTGACGAAGATGAACCGGCAGCTCCCGCGGCGGGAGTGTCAGCAGACGATCAAAGATCTTCGCCCCGAGATCAGGATGATCGGAAGCGGGAAATCTCTCGGCCAAGCGAAGCAAAGACAAAGCGATATCGACTTTCCGCTCTCCTATGGCCTGATCCAGGGCTTCGCTCAATGCCGATGCGGCCTCGCCGGTCTCGATTTTTCCGAGAGAAATAGCGGCCGCCGAAGAGACGGCCGGATCGCTGTCGGAAAGAAGCGCAGCCAGGCTCCTCACCGCTTCCGGCGTTTTCCTTTCGCCGAGCGAGGAAATCAGGCCGAGTTTCGTCTCGCCCCTGGTCTTGCCCAGCGCCTCGAGCAGGGCCTCGTCGGCGGCCCTGCCTGGAATTTTTTCCAGGGCATAGCGAGAGACGTCGGTTGTTTTCTCGTCCTCGAGCATCCGGCCGAGAACAGGAACGGACTTTTCGCTTCCGACAAGCCGGAGGGCCCGGCAGACGGCCATCTTGGCATCGAGATTTTGGCTCCCTTGGAGAAAGGTCAATAGCCGCGCCTCTGTGTCTTCCCTGGCGCGATCAGGCTCTTTGTGCGCGAGGACGTATTCCCGGAGGCGAAAAAGGACCTCTTCCTTCTTGCTGTGTTCGAACGTCTCAAGATCCCTGAGCACGGCTTCGAGAGATGGAGGACGGAATCCCGGCCAGCGCCGAACGTCAGCCGGCGTCGAGACGTTCATCGTGGTCGCTGGAAAATCGGGCGGTACGGCCTGAGTCACGGCTCCGGTCGCCGCCCATTCCGCGCCGCGGCAAAAGGTCGTGATGAACCCGACGCATTCTATGGCCGTTC
>CAZNVB010000219.1:0-12053 GCA_964576265.1 uncultured Eubacteriales bacterium
CCTCAGGTTGAAGACTCTGGATGACTTCTTTGCCTCCATCGGACGGGGAAAGGTGGTCATCAATAGAAAATTCATGGGCCGGCTCTCTCCGGAGGGCGAACCGGCCGAAAAAAAGCCGGTTCTGCTCAGTCGGATCATGGATCGATTCGGCGGCAGAGAAGACTCCGGCCTTCGGGTGAGAAACGCCTCGACCGAGCTCGTCCATCTGGCTCGATGCTGCTCTCCGATCAAGGGCGAACCGATCGTCGGCTACATGACCGCAGGCAAAGGGGTGACGATCCATGCCGCCCGCTGCCCGCTGGTGACAAAAGAGATTCTCGCCAGCGAGCGGATGGTCGAAGTCTCCTGGGATTCGGCTTCCGGCGGGCCCTTTAAGAGCCGACTGCTGATCAAAGCGACCGATTCTCCGGGAGTCCTGGGAAAAGTCGCCACCGGGATCGCCAACCTCGACGGGAACATCACCAAAGCCGAGGTCATCACGACGACGGACAAAAAAGCCGAGATTAAGCTCGGGCTCGTCATCCGCGATCTCAAGCACCTCGAGTCCATCATAAAAAAAATCCGGGGAATCAAAGAAATTCTGTCGGTCGAAAGGCTCTGAAAAAGAGGCTCAGATCGCCTTGGCCACTTTTCCGGCACGAAGGCAGCGGGTGCAGACCCAAATTCTCTTCACTCCTTTATCGGTCCGCGCTCGGACTTGCTGAAGATTGGGTCTCCACTTTTTCGGCGAGAGCTTGTGGGAATGACTGACGTTATGCCCGAAGACCGGCCCCTTACCGCAAATATGACAAACTTTCGGCATCGTCTTTTCTTTCTCCGTCAAACGGCCCGAAATTTATACCACAAATCCCAGCCTGAGGCAAATTCTTCCGGAGGCCGGCGAATCATCAGCCGCCAAGGTTGCGGCGCCGTTTGAAGGCCAGAAGCGTGTTCTTCATGAGCATGGCGACCGTCAGAAGCCCGACCCCGCCGGGAACGGGCGTCTGGTAAGCGGCGCGCTCAACGGCCCGAGGATCGACATCTCCGATCACCGTATAGCCTTTCTCGGCCAGATCTTTTTCCCTTTTCTCGTCGTCCCCGAACAGTTCTTTGATCAAGCCTCGATCCCCCGTCCGGTTGATCCCGACATCGATGACCGTCGCTCCCTCCTTGACGAATTCCGGCCGGATGAAGGCGGCCTTCCCGATCGCCCCGATGAGGATATCGGCCTTCGCCGCCACCTCCGGCAGGAACCTGGTTTTGGAATGACAGAGCGTGACCGTGGCATTTTCGTTGGTCAACATGGCGGCCAGAGGCTTGCCGACGATGAGAGAACGCCCGACGACTGCCGCCTCTTTTCCCTCCATGGCGATTCCCTGAGATTTGATCATCTCGATAACCCCCATGGGCGTGCATGGCCTCAGCCCCGGCTGATTGGCCAGAAGGCAGCCCAGATTGAAGGGGTGGATTCCGTCGACGTCCTTTTCCGGGGAAATCGCGGCGATGATCTCGTGGGGATCAAGATGGGCCGGAAGGGGAAGCTGGACCAAAATCCCGTCCACGTCATCTCTCTCGTTGAGCTCCCGGATCTCTTCCTTGAGGGCTTTCGCTTCCATGTCGGCCGGGAAGCTCAGGATATGGGAGGCGATTCCGAGCTCCTGACAGGCTTTCTCTTTACTCCGGAGATAGATCTTGGAGGCGCTGTGTTCACCGACCAGAATGCCGATCAGGCCCGGAACTCGACGAACGCTTTTCTGGAAATACGCCACTTCGAGGCGAATCTCTTCTTTAATTCGATCCGCTATCGGTTTGCCCTCAAGCCAAATTCCCATGGATTCCTCCTTCCGGATTTTGAGCGCTCATTATACCCCACCTTGACGGAATTGGGCAAAACATGTAACTTCGATTTAAGAGATCGGTTGTGATCAGCCTCGCCCTTCGCCAAATTCTCCTGGTTTTGCTCCTCGCATTCTTCGCTTTCGGCTGTTCCTCTCCGCGTTTCGCCGACCAGATGGCCTTCGGGATCTGGGCGGCGGAAAAAGACCTATGGGAAGAAGCGATTTTCCGCTGGAAAAAAGTCCTGGCCGAAAATCCCGCCTCCGTCGCCGCCCATAACAATCTGGCCGTGGCCTATGAAAGAAAAGGCCTCTGGGAAGAGGCCCGGCGGGAATACGAGATCGCCCTCAAACTGGACCCTCAAAATGCCTGGGTGAAATCAAACTTCCGCAAGTTCGAGGAGAACCAATCGGCGGCAAAAAAGAAGGAAGGGGAGAAAGATGAGGAAAAATAGCCTCATCGGCTCTCTCCTGATTTTTCTGGCGGCCTGCTCGGCTTCCGATCTGTATAAAAAAGTCCGGATCGAAATTCCCGCCTTTTCCCCCTTCCGGCTGGATCAATTTCAAGAGCTCGCCATCACAACCTTTTTATCAACCCCGGAAACAACGGGGCTTGACCTCAATAAAGAGCTGGCCGACTATTTCGCTCCCGAGTTCAAGAAGAGATTCCACGGCAAGGTCTTTATTCGGCCCGCCTCTTTCGATAATGAAGAAACTTTCCAGACCCCCGAGTTCTGGAAATCTCTTGATCCCCAGTCCGAGGCACGGCTATATCTGACCGGTAAGGCCGCGTTCTCCCGAGAAACGAGAAAGGCCGTCATGAGCCGGCCGGGAGACCCCCGGCAGGACGAGCTGGCTCCCCAGAGATCGATCGCCGAGCGGACCGTCTTTCATCTCGACCTTGCGGTCTATCTCATCAAAGCGGCAGATGGGGAGATCCTTTTCACCAAGACGTTCAAGGAAACGCGGGCCTACACGAATCCGCGCCAGAAGAGCGATTTTGCTTTTTACGACCTCGTTCAGCGGGTGAGGAAAAAACTTTTCCGCCCTTGGTTCGGCGAAGAAAGCCTTCAGGAAAGGTATCTTTTGACCAGATGAAAAAGCCGGGTTTTCTCCCCCTGGGAAAAAAATTTATCGGCCTGCCCCTCCTTCTTTTTTCCATCATCGCAACCGGCTCGGCCCAGCAGTGGTTCTTTTATCCCTATTACGGGAAGAACCGCATTGCCTATGAGGATTTCCAGTGGAAGAAATACGACACGGAGCACTTTGAGCTCTATCATTACACCGAGGATCTCCGGATGCTCAAAAGCCTGGCCGAGCTTTCGGAGAACGCCTACCGGAAACTCAGCGAAACGCTGAAACATCAGCTCAGCAACCCCGTGCCGCTTATTTTTTACACGACCTACACCGATTTCGAACAGTCGAGTCTGTTCCAGGTCTCGGAGGGCGTGCTCGGCGTCAGCGAGCCCGTTCTCCATCGCATCGGCCTGCACGGCGACCTGTCGCTCGACGAGCTCGGCCGGGTCATTGAGCACGAGCTCACCCATGTGTTCGAATTCGACATCCTCTGGGGAGGGCCAACCGCCTCCCTCTATGCGTTGAATGTTCCTCCGCTCTGGCTTTTCGAGGGGCTGTCCGAATATGCAACCGAGCACTGGTCCACCTGGTCCGCCATGATCGTGCGCGACGCCGCCCTCAACGATCGCATCCCCGAGATGACCGATTCTGGGGATCTGCATTCGCGCTATCCTGCGCCCCGCGATCCCGCCTACGACTTCGGCCATGCGATCTACGATTTCATTGAAGAACGTTACGGCAAGAACGGAATTCGGGACCTGTGGCAGGCCATGAAAGGCGCTTCTCTCATCGGCCGGATCTCTCCTCTCCGCAAGGCCTTCAACCTCAGGCCGGCGGAATTCAATCACGAATTCCGCAAGCACCTGCGAGAAAAAAGCCGGGGTTTTTTGCTACGGGAGAATCCGGAGGACTACAGCATCCCCCTCGGCCCCAAGTTCCCCCTCAACCCGTATTATTTCACTTTTTCCCATGCGGTCTCGCCCTCCGGCGACATCGTCGCCGGCCTGACGTACAACGTAAGCGATTACGATATCGACCTCGTCTTGATCTCGACCAAGGACGGGTCCATCATCAAGAACATCACGAAGGGATTCACCACCTCATACGCATACATTCGCTATGATTATGATCCGAGCGCCGGACGGAGCCTTGCCTGGTCTCCCGACGGTGACGAGATCGTCTTCGCCGCCCGGGACGGTCGGAGATATTCCTTCTGCTTCGTCGACCCGATCCGCGGCCGGATCAGGAGGAAAATCAAGATTCCTTATGATCAGCCCTCCGGGCCGTGTTTCCTTCCCGACGGAAAAGCACTCCTCTTCACCGCCTTCAGCCGGGGAACACGGGATATTTTTCGTCTCGACCTGGAAAGCGGCAAGATCTCAAATTTGACCCGGGATTCGTATTATGAAAAAGCGCCGGCGGTCTCTCCCGACGGACGGTTTGTCGCCTATTCCATCCGCGTCGACACCTTCGACAAGCTCTTTCTCTCCCCCCTCCACGACTTGGACCAAAAAACGCAATTGACGTTCGGCCCTGGAAACACGACCTGCCCCTCGTTTTCGCCCGGCGGACGAGAAATCTTCTATTCGGGAGACGCCAGGGATTCTTTCAATATCTATTCTCTGAACCTCGAAAGCGGGGAGATCCGGCGGTTCACCGATGTCCGGACCGGGAATTTTTTCCCGTCCCCCCACCCCGCCCAGCCGAGGAGAATTATTTTCTCTTCCTTCAATAAAGGGGCCTATCAGATTTTTTCCTCCGAGCTGCCGGGGGTCTTGGAGGAAAAAGCGGTGTTCGCTCCGGTCGATCAATCCCGAAAGCCCGAGCTCTTCAAGCCGGCCTTAAATCTTGAGATCGAAGAGGCCAAAATCGTCCCTTACAAGGGATTGGACAAACTCTATGTCGTCAATCGACCGCCGGTCGACGTCGCCATGTTCTCGGACGGCTCGGTCTTCGGGGGATCCGGCCTGGCCTTCAGCGACCTGATGGGCAACCATCAATTCTCCATTTCGGCCTATCAATCTCGCGGCTTTCGTTCCTACTCTTTCGCTTATGTCAATCAAAAAAAGAGGCTCCAATTCATGCCGGCCGTTTTCGAATACACGCTGTTTTATTACCCCGCCTTCGCTTACATCGACCCCTCCCTCTACAACCGCCTCAATTACCAAGAGGCGATCGCCTATCGCAAAATCTCGAGCGCCAACATCTCGGCGTATTATCCCCTGAATCTTTATTATCGGCTGGAGGGGAATTTCGGCTTCTACCGCTATGAAGAAAGCTTCTTCGACCCCTATAGTCTCGGCGCCGGCGCCGCTCGTTCCTACGGCTATTTTTGGAACGGAAATATCCTCAACGCGTCCTTGGCCTTCGTCGGCGAGACGACCTTTTTCAATCCCACCTACGGCCCGCGCGCCGGCCATACCTTCCGTCTGGCCGTCAGCCAGGCTCTTCCCGTTTCGGCCAGCTTTTTCCACAACACCACGCTTCAGGCCGACCTGAGGAAGTATATCGATCTCGGCGGGGATGCTCTTATTGCCTTGCGTTTTGAAGGCTGGGCCGGCCTCGGTCGCGATCCTTTTGTTTATTACTATGGAGGAAACAATCAGGTCCGGTCTTCTTATTATTACAACATCATCTCCACCTCCGGCTGGTTTGCCAACGCCGAAGTCCGCCTCCCGCTCGTCAATATCGCCTCCACAATTATCGGGACGATTGGGCCCGTCCGGGGGGTCCTCTTTTTCGACGTCACCCGCTCTAAACTCAAGGGTTATCCGGCTGAGTTCCTCGTCTTCGATGATTTCTCGGGAAACATTCGATTCGTCGAAGCTCTCGGTTCCTACGGTTTCGGCTTTCAATTTTTCATCCTCGGCCTGCCGGTGCATGTCGAGTTTGTCAAAAAGATTGGCTGGCAGGACTTTTCCCGGCCTTTCGACCTTCTCACCTTCGGAAATTTCAAAACAAAGTTCTGGATCGGCCTCGACTTTTAGCCTCCCCCTTGAATTCGCTTTCTCGTAGTGCTATGATTCCCTCCGCCTTCTCTGAAGCATTCAGCAAGCCAAGAAGGTTTTCCACAATTGTGGAAATTTCTGTGGAAATCTAAAGAGCCGTCATGCAAGATAAAGAAAAAACAAATTATTGGCTCGAGCTTCTCAAAGAGATTAAAAAAAAGGTCGATGAGAACAGTTATGAGACTTGGTTTGAGCCGACTCTGTATATCGGGCAGGAAGGGAATGTCCTATACATCAAAGTTCCCAATTCTTACTTCCGGGACTGGCTCTCCTTTCACTATTCCGGCCTGATCAGTGAGGCCTCCCGGGCGCTCTTCTCCAAGGAATATGAGATTAAATACATCTTCGACGAAACCCCGTCGCCGTTCATTCGCCGTTCCCCGGAGGAACGGAGGGCTCAGCATGGTCCCCTGATCAACCCCAACCTGAACCCGAATTATACGTTCGAGAATTTCGTCGTCGGCTCATGCAACCAGTTCGCTCACGCCGCGGCCATGGCCGTGTCCAAGAACCCGGCGAAGTCCTATAACCCCCTTTATATCTACGGCGGCGCCGGCCTCGGCAAGACTCACCTGATGAACGCCATCGGCCATTTTACGATGAACAAGCACCACCGGTTGAAAATTCTTTTCGTCAGCACGGAAAAATTTATGAATGATCTGATCAACCATCTCCAATACGGAAAAATCCTTGATTTCAGGCAGAAATACCGGAGTGTCGACGTCCTGTTGATCGACGATATCCACTATCTTTCAGGGCGGGAGCGGACAAAGGAGGAATTTTTCCACACCTTCAATCACCTCTATGAAAATCAGAAACAAATCGTCATCTCCAGCGATTGTCCGCCGAAAGAAATTCCTCAGCTTGAAGAGCGATTCAGCTCTCGATTTGAATGGGGGTTGATCGCCGATCTCAAGCCGCCGGATATCGAAACCCGCATTGCGATTCTAAAGAAAAAAGCTCAGGTGGAAGGCGTCGATCTGCCGGAAAGCGTCGCTCTTTTCATCGCCGACAAAGTCCATTCCAATATTCGCGAACTGGAGGGTTATTTACGGCGCGTTATCGCTTATGCTTCTCTTAAGGGCCAAAAGGTTGACCTTGAAATCACCAAAGAAGCGCTCAAAAGTTTACTCGATTCGATGACTTCGGTTGTCACTGTGGAAAAAATTCAGAAACTGATCTGTCATCATTTCAAAATCAAGCTTTCTCAGCTCAAATCAAAGAACAATTCACCGAAAATCGCCTTTCCCCGCCAGATCGCCATGTATTTATGCAAGGAACTGTCCGATATTTCTCTCCCTGAGATCGGAAGGAAATTCGGTGGAAAACACCATACGACCGTCCTCCACAGCATCCGAAAAATCGACCAGCTGCGGAAGAAAGACAGCCAGTTCAACAAAGAAATCAACAATCTTATCGGCTTGGTTCAATAATAAAATGAATCGTTTGTCCCGGATATCCACATTTCCATTTGATTTTCTTCTTCTTCTTTAATAAATTGTCTTTTTAATAAGAATTAAGAAATATAGAAAGCCAATAATCGGGAAGGTGGAAAAATGAAATTTTCTGTCGCCAAAGACGTGGTTTTGGAGGAACTTCAGCTTCTTCAGGGGATCGTCGAAAAAAGAAACACGATGCCGATCCTGGCCAATATTCTCATCACCGTCGGGGAAGGAAAAGTCGAGCTTATTGGGACAGACCTTGAAGTTGGGCTGAAAACGCACTTTGAGGCCCAGACGGACGAACCGGGAACGGTCACCGTTTCGGGGAAAAAGATCTACGAGATCGTCAGATCATTACCCGAGGGACAGGTCATCTCGTTTAAAGAGAATGACGATCTGATGATGGAAATCCGGTCCGGAAAAAGCGAGTTCAAGGTTCTGTGCCTGCCGAAAGAAGATTTTCCGCAGGTCCCGGAGGCGCGTTTTGAAAAGGAAATCGTTCTTCCTTTGGGCAGAATCAAGGAGATGATTGATCGGGTCTATTTCGCCATTGCCCAAGAACAGAGATACTATCTCAACGGGGCGTTGCTGATTTTGAAAAAGAATTCGGTCGAGCTCGTCAGCACTGACGGTCATCGGCTGTCTTATGTCTCCAGCGGAGTGGAGGGCCTGGATCACGAGGGAGAAATCCGGGTTATTATCGCCAAAAAAACGCTCGCCGAGTTGCGCAAGATGGACGATGAGAAGATTGAATTCGATACCGATGAAAGCAACCTCTTTTTCCGGGTCCGAAACCGGATGCTGATTTCAAGGATCATTGAGAGCAAATTTCCCAATTTCGAGGCCGTCATTCCCAAAGAGAATCCGCATTGTCTTCGTCTTGCGAGAGAGCCTTTTGCTCAGGCGGTAAAACGGGTCTCTCTTCTTTCCACGGAACGTTCGAAAGGGGTCAAATTTTCGATCGGAAAGGGGGAGATGAAACTTTTCTCCAGCAATCCTGAAATCGGCGAGGCGAAAGATACTTTGGAGATCGATTATCAGGGATCCGAACTCGAGGTCGGTTTCAATTCTCTTTATCTTCTCGATTTCCTCGGCTCGGTGGGCACGGAGATGATTCGGCTGGAGCTGAGGGACGAGAACAGCGCCGCGCTCATGCGTCCCGAAGGCGAAGAGGAGATCAATTACAATTATGTTCTTATGCCGATGAAGCTCTGAGATTAGGAAGAAAATGAGGATCGAAGTTCGGGAAGTCTCCGGCCGAAAAGACCTAAAAACATTTATTTTTCTTCCGGAGAAGATTCATCGGGGTCACGCCAACTGGGTTCCGCCGATCTATATGGACGAGTGGAATTATTTCAACCCCAAAAAGAATAAGGCGTTTTCCTACTGCCAGACCATTCTTCTCCTCGCCTATCAAGGAAAAGAAGCGGTCGGTCGGGTGATGGGGATTATCAATACCCGTTTTAACGAGCACCGAAATGAGAAGCTTGCCCGCTTCGGCTATCTGGAGGCGCTTGAGGATCAAGAGATCGTCCGGGCTCTTCTCAATCGAGTGGAAGACTGGGCTCGAAAGTTGGGGATGAGAAGGATCATCGGTCCGTACGGATTCTCCGACCAGGATCCGGAGGGTTTTCTGATTGAAGGCTTTGAACACCGGGCGACGATCGCCACTTATTACAACTACGAATGGCTTCCCAAGATGGTGGAAAACGAGGGCTACACGAAGGATATCGATTATTTCGTTTATAAAGTCGATGTTCCGAAGGAGCTTCCTGAATACTTCAAAAAGATCTATGAGCGGGCGGCGCGGAGAGGAAATTTTGAGATCGTCGAGTTCCGCAAGCGCAAGGAAATCAAGCCTTGGGTCCGGCCGATCCTCAGCCTGATGAATGAATGCTACTCCGGAAGCAACATTTACGGCTTCGCCCCGCTCGACGAGAAAGAAATGGACGCTCTGGCGAAAAGGTATCTCCCCATCCTCGATCCCCGGTTCGTGAAAATGGCGCTGAAGGAAAAAGAGCCGGTCGGATTCATTATCGCCATGCCGGATATGACCGAAGGTATCCAGAAGGCACGGGGGAGACTTTTCCCCTTCGGCTTTCTAAAGATTTTGCGAGCGGCGAAAAAAACAAAGCAGCTTGATCTTCTTCTCGGCGCGATCAAGGACAAATACCGGGGCATGGGAATCGACGTCCTGATGGGCTTTACGATGATCCGCTCGGCCCAGGAGGCGGGAATGGAGTTCATGGACACGCACCACGAAATGGAAACTAACCTCAGGGTCAGGGCCGAGATGGAACGGATGGGCGGAAAGATCTACAAGAAATACCGCGTTTACCAGAAAACGCTCTGAACTCCTTGCGGCAAGTCTAATCGATCGTCAAGATTCCATGAATATGAAGAGACGGGATCTTGATGTCGAGTCGCCCCTTCCGCCATTTCCAGCCCAGTTTTCTCCCTTCCGGATACCAGAACACGGCTTTTGGCTTTTGTTCGAGTTTCAGGCCGACCTGGATGGGACCGATGGGGGGGATCGAGTCGATAAAATTATAACGGTCGGGAACCGGAAATCCGCTCCTGTTAAGAAGATGCAGGCTTAGACGGCCGTCGGCCGTTCGGCGGAGGGCGAGATCGACGGTTGGCGGCGCTTCGATGCTTACCATCGGCTCGGGGAAAATCGCTTCTATTAGGCGGGCGATAAAGAGGCGCAGAGCGGGATGGTGACTGCGATAGAAAGCCAGAGCGACCGGGCCGAAGACGGCCGCGACTTTCCCTTTGCCATAAGAAGCGATCGTCGCCGCTACGGATTCATCACGACGGAAATCGCGAGTCGGATACCGGAAAGCAAAGGGCTCGGCGGTCGTGACCTCGATGTCCTGCCAGATGCCGCCGGCGGAAAAGGGGCCGATGGGAGTCGCCAGCTCAGCCGGGGTCCGTCGCGGCTCGCCGACATGCCGGACGCCGAGAAGCGGCTCAAAGAGGCGGGCAGACTTTTCCCCCAAAAGAAGCAGGCGACCGCCGTTCCTGACGTAACGAACGGCCTCCTCCTGGAAAACGGGATCAAGGCGGTGAGCATCGGGAATGACCAGAAGGGGGAATTCGTCCATCCGGGGAAGAAGCTGGTGCTCGGCCAGGATATCAACTGAATAATGAAGCTCGAGAAGGGCGTGAAGTGCGCCTTCAAGCTCATCCAGCTCGCCGGCCCAGGGAGAAAAGACCCGGTCCATGCGGTCCCAGAGGGATGTTTCCGAATTGAGAAGGGCGACCTGAGGCACGGTCCGGCTTTTGAAGCTCAGCGCCTGCCTGGCCCGACAAAAATCGGCCACCTCTCCGAGCTGGTCGATGACGGCCGGAATGATCGCTCCGCGACGGGTCGGTGTGTTGTAGACCTGGAATCCGCCGCCTTGCATGAGAACGACAGCCACCTCCTGCTCGAGATGGGGCGCTGTTTTGAGGCTCCAATCTTGGTCTTTGCCGCGGTCGAACCCCCAGGCCATGAGATCCCAGGGCATTCCCGTGCTCGCAAGATAGCGCGCCTCGGTCCGGGCCCGGTCGACAGACAGGCTCGGCGAATAATCTCCCGACAGAAAGTCGAGTTTGGCGACGACGGGTTTGGGGGCAAAGGAACTGTACATCCAGTTGCTCGTCACCTGGAAACCCGGACGAAACGCGTGCAGCGCGTCAACCCAGTGAACGAGGTAATTTTCGAACGCCCGGCGGTGGAACATTTTCCATTCGAGCCAGCCGGGTTCGGATCGATCTTTCGGGGCGGCGCTACGGCCGGAAAATTCGCGCCAGGCTTTGAGGGCGGCCGGAGAGTAATCAAGCTGGGTCGCCCAGCATTCGCCGTCGACCCAGGCTCCGTCGAGGTCATAGGCGGCGGCGACTTCTCTGAGCTGAGGGATCAGGAGCTTATCGACGTAAGGGCCGAAGACGCTCGTGGCGTTGGGGTCGCGCCGCCCCTGGGAATCGATCCGGGCCCACTCGGGATGTTCCTCGATCGACTTGGAATCCCAGACGCCAGAATAGTGGATGTATAACCCGATGCCGCGCTCCCTGGTCATCTTTCTCCACACAGAGAGAGAATCGCGGACGATTCCGGGAGCCGGCCAGCCGACCTTTGTCGGATAGCCGGCGTAGCCGGGGTGACCTTTGCAATCATACTGAACATAATCCGGCCTGACCCGGTCGAGAAGAGCGGCGATGTTCTCTTCGCTGACATCCGCCCCGAGCTCGGTATCGGAGGCGTTCGGATGGAGGTCGAAATGAAGACCGAAAAAGGCCTCTTGCCGAAGCAAGGGCCTTTTTCCTTCGCTCTCCTCTGCTGAAGCAGCGGGAGAGAGGGGTTGAGCCGGGGGCCTTTTGCTCCGGCAACCCGGGGGAATCACCAAAAGCCCGAGCGCGATCATGATGGAGACGGTGTGTCGGATAAAATGATCACCCCGCTTGTCCATGAATTCTCCTCCTTGATCTTCGCCCCGTGGGTTTTTCGCTCGGCGCGAGTTCCGCGAGGCGAGGAAAACCTTCAGGTCGAGCCTCTATTTTGCTTCCGCCCAGTTTTTTCCCCAGCCGAGATGGACCTTCAGAGGAACGCGAAGTGAAATCACGTGTTCCATTTTTTCCCGGACGACCGCTTCGACCTCAGCCTGTTCGCTCTCCGGAACTTCAAAGACCAGTTCGTCGTGGACCTGGAGGATCATTTTCGCCTTAAG
>CAZNVB010000220.1:0-10434 GCA_964576265.1 uncultured Eubacteriales bacterium
GAGTCGGTCGAAATCGATGACAAAGGGGCACCACCAGAAGGCGTTCTTTCTCTCTTCCGTGTCGGGCGGGACATGAAGGACGAGCGGATGGCCTTTCAGGGCCTCGATCAGCATCCTCCCGTTCCGCCGTCGGGCGGGCAAATTCCAGGAAGCGAACCGTTCGAGCTCGGCCAACCCGATCGCGGACTGGACTTCGGTCAGCCGATAATTGAACCCGACGCGGGTATGGATGTACATCAGCTTGGATTCAAGTTCCAGGAGATTGAGCCTCTTTTGGACGTCATAGCCGTGATCCCGGAAAGACCGGCATCGCCAGGCCAGATCTTCGTCGTCGGTGATCAAGGCACCGCCTTCGCCGCCGGTCGTGAAATGCTTGCTCTGGCAGAAGCTGAAGCAACCGACGTGGCCGATCGTCCCCGCCTTTTTGCCCTTGTATTCGCCGCCGTGAGACTGGGCGCAGTCTTCGATCACGAAGAGTTTGTACTTGCCCGCGATCTCCATGATCGGGTCCAGGTCGGCGATGATCCCGTAGAGGTGGACGACGATGATGGCTTTCGTCCGTTCGGTAATTTTCTTTTCGATATCGTCCGGCGAGATGACATGATCATAGCCGGTGTCGGCGAAGACAGGCAGCGCGCCGGCCTGAAGAATGCAGAAACTCGAAGCGATGAAGGAATAAGAGGGGCAGATGACTTCGTCGCCCGGACCGATGCCCAGGGAAGCCACCGCCGTGTGCAGGGCCGACGTTCCGTTCGAAGTTGAAATGGCAAAACGGGCTCCGTTGTACTCGGCCCATTTCTTTTCGAATTCCATGCCCAGCGGACCCGTCCAGTAGTTGACTCGGCCCGAGCGCAAGACCTCGGCCGCCATGCGGATGGCCTTTTCGGACAGACTGGGCCACATGGGAAACGGCTCTTTGACCAGTTTTTCGCCTCCGTGGATGGCCAGTGTCTCTTTCATCGGCGTCTCCTTCATTTGAGCTGGATCTCCCGGCCGCCGGAAGCGGCGGATTTGTAGGCGGCCAAGACGAGTCGGAGGTTATGAACTCCGTCTTCTCCGGTTGGCCTCTTTTTCGCGCATATGGATGCGGCATGATCCAGAATGACCTTCTGGTAGATATTTTCCACATAGTCGGGCGAAAGGGTCTCTGCAGCTCCGGAGCCTTCCACATCGAGCCGGAGTTTTACCGGTTCATCAGGATGGCCGGACAGCTGGAACAGGGTGCCGTAGGCGCGGAGCGTCTTCTTTGTCCCGTAGATCTCGAAGCCGAGGTTGAGAAGAGTGCTTTCCAGCGAGCCGCGGGGGTCGTTGAACGAGACCCGGGCGCTTCCGCTGAGACCGTTCTCCGTCCGAAAGCGGATGAAGGCTCCGTTCTCCGCCCTGATGTTGAGCGTCCGGGGAGTGAAGACAGCGGCGATCGTCTTGATGATTGAGCCGGTGAGGAATTCCGCCATGTAAAGGCAATGGCTTCCGACGTCGCCGATGGGGCCGCCGAGTTGAGCCGGGTCGGCGCATCGCCAGGATGAGGCCTCCTCGGGGGTCGAACCGTAAAAGAATTCCATGTGCAGACAGAGATCGTTTACCTCTCCCAGATCACCTCGGGCCACAAGCTCCCTCGCCTTCCGGTTCAGGGTGTTGTGGACCATCATGTGATCGACGGCCAGAGCGAGATTCTTTTCGGCGGCCAGCGCGGCGAGCTTACGGGCGCCGGCCAGGCTCGTCGCCATCGGCTTTTCCACGATGACATGCTTTCCGGCGGCGAGCGCTTTTTTACTCAAAAGGAAGTGGGTAGAATTATCTGAGGCGATAAACACGGCGTCGATCGTGCGGTCGGCGAAAACAGCCTCGGGTGATTCATACCATTTCAGCTTCAGACGTTCGACCGCGTCCTGCCGTGATATCCGGATATCCGTCGCTCCGACGAGTTCGACGCCGGGGAGGGGGCGGAATCTTTTCCTATCGCAGGCAAAACCCTCTTTGGCCAGGCGATTTTCGGCGATCCCGCCGAATCCGACAATGGCGTAGCGGATTTTCTTTCCGTTCATAAGATCGTCTCGAAGTCAGGAAAAAAAAGTTTAATCAGTCCGGGGGATGATGTCAAATTTTCTCTTCTCGAGCCGACGCTGAAGCGGATTTATCATCTCCCGGCGCCCTGGTGTCCCTTATTCTGGAAAATCGGGGATGGAATCGTGAGCATTTTCCTCCCGCGAACGCAAGTCACTATTATCGCGGGATCGCCAGGCGCTTGAAAATCCCCTTAATCTCTTTGAGTTCCCAACAGACTTGCCAGGCTTGCTCGGGCCGCAGGCCTCGCTGGACGAGGAAAGGCCTCAACAACAAAAAAACTGATGCGTCAGACAGAGGATGCTCAAGTCCCGGGCAGAAAAGACAAATCTGGCTCGTTAGGGGAGGACACACAAGTTTGCCGTGATTTCATAGAAACGTGTGTTATATTAAGTTGCGAGGAAAAAATGAGAAAATCGGCAGGAAAGAAAACGTCTGTTCAGAATAGAGAAGAAAAAATGTCGTTCACTGCAATTTTTCTGAAATTGCCTGAAGGTTATGTCGGTTTTATTGAGGAACGGCCCGGAGCGAACACCCAGGCAAACGGATGCACCTTATTCCGGTTTCCAAAGAAAATTGGTTTTGGGCGGTCGGGATCGTCTGCCTGCCGACGGGAATGATCGCCGCTGTGATCGGAGTGCTGCGATACCGGCGAATGAGAAGATCGATTTTCTTTGTCGGGAGACGGTCCGAAAAAAAATCGGAAAAAAAGGCGGAAAACGCCCCGCTCTGAACGGCGCAGATCTTCTCCTCGGCGACCGGGCCGGAGCCGAACCTCAGAGCGACTCGAGCAGCGATTCCGGCGTGAGCTTGAATTTTCGGCGCCGGGCGGGTATAGTAGCCTGTTTATTTTTTAAGGAGTTATACCATGAATAAATACGTGTATTTCTTCGCTCCCGCGCAGGCCGAAGGCAACAAAAATATGAAGGACCTTCTCGGTGGAAAAGGCGCGAATCTGGCCGAAATGGCGGGGATCGGACTTCCTGTCCCGCCCGGGTTCACCGTTTCGACCGAGGCCTGCACGTTGTTTACGCGTTCGGGCGGTTCCCTGCCGACAGAAATCGAGGAGGAGATCCTCGCCAACCTCAGGCGACTCGAAGACATTGCCGGACAGAAGTTCGGCGACCCGGTCAACCCGCTTCTTGTCTCTGTCCGCTCCGGAGCCAAATTTTCCATGCCCGGGATGATGGACACCGTGCTCAACCTTGGGCTCAATGACCAGACCGTCGAAGGCTTGGCCAGGAAAAGCGGCAACCGCCGCTTTGCTCTCGATTGCTATCGCCGACTCATCCACATGTTTTCAGACGTCGTTCTGGGGATTTCCAAAAAGAGGTTTGAAGATCTTCTTCACGCCCATAAAGAAAAATATCATGTTCGGCTGGATCACGAACTGACCGAGCCCATGCTGGAAGAAGTCATTGCGGCTTATCGTCGGCTTGTCAAGGAAGAAACCGGGAACGATTTTCCCCAGGATGTTCACCAGCAGCTCCGTCTCGCCGTCCATGCCGTTTTCAAATCCTGGAACAACCCCCGCGCCATCACCTATCGCCGTCTCAATCACATCCCCGATGACCTGGGGACGGCGGTCAATGTACAACTCATGGTTTTCGGGAATATCGGCGAGAAATCGGGCACCGGGGTCGGTTTCACCCGCAACCCGGCGACCGGCGAAAAAATCCTCTACGGAGAATATCTCCTCAACGCCCAGGGTGAAGATGTTGTCGCCGGTGTTCGCACTCCGTCGCCGATCCGACACCTCAAAGATGAGATGCCGGAAGTTTTCCAACAGCTCAAAGACATTACGACGAGCCTCGAGCGCCATTATGAGGACGTTCAGGATTTTGAGTTCACCATCGAGGACGGAAAGCTCTACATGCTCCAGACGCGGAACGGCAAGCGAACGGGACAGGCTGCGGTCAGGATTGCCGTCGACTTGGTGGAGGAAGGCCTGACGACGAAAGAGAAGGCTCTCCTCCAGGTCGAGCCGGAGGCGCTCAACCAGCTTCTCCATCCGGTCTTCGACGTCGAGGAAAAAGAAAAACATGAAGTTCTCGCCAAAGGGCTGGCCGCCTCTCCCGGAGCGGCTGCCGGTCAGGTGGTCTTTACGGCGGAGGAAGCGGTCCGGTGGAAAAAGGAGGGGAGAAAGGTCGTCCTCGTCCGGGCGGAAACGTCACCCGATGATATCCACGGGATGAGCGCCGCGCAGGGAATCCTCACCGCCACGGGCGGAATGACCTCCCACGCCGCCGTCGTCGGCCGTCAGATGGGAAAACCGGCCGTCGTCGGTTGCGGCGCTCTGCGGATCGATGAAGAACATAAGCGGCTCTCCATCGGGGGTCGAGGATTCAATGAAGGAGATTGGATTTCGATCGACGGCAGCACTGGAGAAGTCCTCGAGGGGCAGATCCCGACCCGACCTTCCGAGATCATCCAGGTCATCCGGGGAGAGATCAAGCCCGAAGATTCGACGCTGTACAGGTATTTCTCCAAGCTCCTTTCCTGGGCGGATGAGGTCCGGAAACTCGGTGTGCGGGCAAATTCCGATACGCCGGCCGATGCCCGGACGGCCTTTGCCTTCGGAGCTGAGGGGATCGGTCTTGCCCGGACCGAGCACATGTTTTTCGGCCCCGAACGGCTGCCCATCGTCAAGGAGATGATCCTGGCCGACAACGAAGCCGACCGGCGTCGGGCCTTGGACAAGCTCTTGCCCTTCCAAAAAAAGGACTTCTACGAATTCTTCAAAGAGATGCACGGTCACCCGGTAACGATCCGGACGATCGACCCCCCGCTCCATGAATTTTTGCCCCGCCGCGAAGATTTAATGGTCGAGCTCACGGAGCTCAAAGCCCAGCCGCGGAAAAACAGGGCGAAAATCAAAGAGCTCGGAGCGCTTCTTGCCCGGGTCAACGAGCTGTCCGAATTTAACCCCATGCTGGGCCACCGCGGCTGTCGGCTGGGCATTTCCTATCCCGAGATCACCGAGATGCAGGCCCGGGCGATTTTTGAGGCGGCCTGCGAGCTGACGAAGGAAGGGGAGAAAGTCCGACCTGAAATCATGGTTCCTCTTGTCGGACATGTCGCCGAGCTGGCCAACCAGAAAGAAATCATCGTCCGGGTTGCCGATGAGGTGATGAGCAAATACGGCGTCAAAGTCGATTATCTTGTCGGGACGATGATCGAGATTCCTCGCGGCGCCCTGACGGCCGACGAAGTGGCCCGCGAGGCCGAGTTTTTCAGCTTCGGCACGAACGACCTGACTCAGACGACTTACGGCGTGTCGCGAGACGACGGCGGCAAGTTCCTGAATTATTATCTTAATAAGGGCATCTGGAAGGATGATCCCTTCGAGACGATTGATACGGAAGGCGTTGGCCTTCTAATGACCATGGCGGTAGAAAAGGGGAGGAAGACGCGGCCCAACCTGAAAGTCGGCATCTGTGGCGTCCACGGCGGCGATCCGCGTTCGATCTTCTTTTGCCACAAGATCGGGCTGAACTATGTCAGCTGCTCGGCCTATCAGATTCCCATCGCCAGGCTGGCCGCCGCTCAGGTCAATATCGGCAAGAAAACGAGCGACGCCGATTAGCCTTACTTTCGGAACATATTCTTAATCAGAAAGAGGATCGTTTTTCGTTCGCGCAGCCGCCGCAGGGTGTAAGGAAGCCAGTGAGTTCCGAAGGGGACATAGCACCTGACCGTGTATCCTTCTGCGGCGAGCTGACGGAACGTCTTGGTGCGAATCCCGTAAAGATACTGAAACTCGAACCGATCGCTCGGAATGGCGTTAGCGGCGACGTACTCTTTGGTCCAGCGGATGAGTTTATCGTCATGAGTGGCCACCGCCAGGTATTCGCCTTCCCGGAACAGGATTTCTTCAAGTTTGATGAAGTTTGCCCGGATGTCCTTCATTTTTTTGAAGGCCAAGTCTTCCGGTTCTTTATAAGCGCCTTTGCATAACCTGACCTTGGCCTTGACCCGGTTGAGATCCCGAACGTCTTTTTCGGTTCGGTAAAGATAGGCTTGAACGACGATCCCGACATTGTCGAAATCTTTTCTCAGGCGATAAAAAAGATCGAGTGTTCGCTGGGTATGAGGCGTTCCTTCCATATCAATCCGGACGAAGTTGCCGAGTTCCCGGGCTTTTTCGACGATCCGGCGAACATTTTGATCACAAAATTCGGGATCGATATCGAGCCCCATCTGGGTCAGTTTGAGAGAGACATGGGAGTGGACGCCGGCTCGGGGAATGGCTTCGAGCAGGTTGAGATAATCCTCGACGGCTTTTTGCGCTGTCTCTTTGTCCTTGACGCTCTCGCCGAGAACGTCCATCGTCGCTAGGACCTTTGTGGCGTTCAACTTTTTGACGGCCTTGATCGCCGCTTCGGCGGTCTCCCCGGCGACAAAAGTGCGGGCCATCCAGGTCAGCCATTTCATGAGGACCTCTCCTTTGATGAATTTTCTGTCGGCAAATTCAAGCTTCTATCATATCGATTTCAGAAAGGATTTCAAGTCGCTCCCCTTCCCTCGTCGCTTCTTTTTTGATATGTATAATAGTGCCGTAGCCGGATCATGCGTTTTTTGCAATTCCTGGACAAGTGGCGGTTTCCAGTTCCTTTCGTTTACAGCGATGATTACTGGATGCTCGATGTCGGTTCCCACGTTTTTCCGATCCGCAAATACCGGGCGATCTATGAGCACCTGATCCTTCTGGGCGCCAGGAAAAATCATTTTGTCGTTCCCCAACCTGCTGCCGATGAGGATGTCCTGCTTGTCCATACGCCGAGGTATGTCAAAAAATTGAAGACCGGGACGCTTTCCCCGGCTGAAATCGCCATGCTTGAACTTCCATTTTCCAGCGAGCTTGTCCGGTTTGCTTGGCTGGCGGTCGGAGGGACGATCCTGACGGCTCGCCTCGCTCTCGAGAAGGGACTGGCCGTGCATATCGGCGGCGGGTTCCATCATGCCTTTCACGATCACGGCGAAGGTTTCTGCGTTTTGAACGACATCGCTGTGGCCGCAGAGAAGATAAGAAAGGAAGGAATCGCCCGCCGGATCTTGATCGTCGACTGCGACGTTCATCAGGGAAATGGGACGGCGCACGTTCTTTCTCTGAAAGAAGATGTTTTCACCTTTTCCATCCACCATATCGATATTTATCCCTCCGTCAAACCGGAGAGTACGGTGGATGTCGGTCTTTGGTCCGGTGACGGCGATGAAAAGTATCTCGCCGCTCTCCGCTCTCATTTCCCCCGACTTTATGAGGAATTCAAGCCGGATCTTGTTTTTTATGTCGCCGGGGCGGATCCTTATGAAAAAGATCAGCTGGGCGGTCTCTGCCTGACTCTGGAAGGGCTGAGAGAGAGAGATTTCCTTGTCCTTGGAGAGGCGCGGCGGCGGCGCATTCCTGTGGCCGTCGTCCTTGGAGGGGGATATGCGGTCGACACCGAGGATACCGTCAGGATCCACTTGAACACGATTAAAATCGCCCAGAAAGTCCAGCGAAGATTCTCTTAATCTCCTGAGGCTTCCCGGTCCAGCCAGCCCAAGTATTCCGTCGAGCCCTTGAGGATCGGAAGGGCGATGATCTCGGGAACCGTGTAAGGGTGAATCTCCTTGATCCGGGACTGCAACCGATCAAAGAGCGAGGATTTCGTCTTGATCAGAAGGACCCGTTCCTTTTCCAGACAGGTTTTTCCTTGCCAGCGAAAAACGGATCGGCCCGTCGGGCAAATGGTGACGCAGGCCGCCAGCTTTTCTCTTACCAACGTCCTGGCGATCGACAGACTTTTTTTTTCTTCCGGCACGGTCGTCAGGACAAGAAGGAACCGGCCGGGTGCTCGGGGATTCGTCATTCGGCGTGCATGAAAATATGGGCAAAGACCTTGGCGTCGCCGGTCATGTGGTCGATCCAGCAGTATTCGTTCGGTTGATGGGCCGTTTCGTCAGTCTTCGACCAGCAGGCGGCCGGAAAACCGGCCCGGCGGAAAAGCGCGGCCACGGTGCCTCCGCCGATCCCTCGCGGCTTCGCTTCGACTTTGTAGACCTCTTTGATAGCGGCCTGAAGGATTCCCACAACCGGGGCATCGACCGGTGTCGGCGGCGCCGCCGGAGCTCTTTGCTGTTCCTCAAAACTCACCTGGACTCCAAAGCGATTTTCAATCCTGCGGGCGATTTTCCTGATCTGAGCTTCGACCTCTTCGATCGAAAATTTCGGCAGAAGGCGACAGTCGAGATAAAAGACATCTTCGCCCGGAATGGTGTTGATATTCGGGACATTCGGCTCTTTTTTGGTCGGCTCGAAGGTCGAGATCGGCGGTTCGAATAAGGAATCATGATCCCTGAAAACTTGATAAAGGCTGTCGAGTTCGGCGACGAGATAGGAAGCGGCCTTAAAACTGTTGATTCCCTTTTGCGGCGTCGAGGCATGGGCCTGGCGACCGATGGTCCGAAATTTGAGCCACAGGATGCCTTTTTCGGCCACTTCGATCAATGTCCCTTCCTTGTTTCCGGCATCGGGGACGATGATGAGGTCGGCCTTACCGAAAGCTTTTGTTTGTCCGAGGACATATTGAATTCCCTTCCGGCTTCCCGTTTCTTCATCTGCGACCAGGACGATGCCGACGTTCAAAGCGGGAAGGATTTTTTCCGCCTGGAACGCCTTGACCGCATAAAGCGAGGCGACCAAATCCTGCTGGTTGTCCTCGACTCCCCGTCCGTAGATCCGCCCCTCCTTCACCCAGGCCTTGAAAGGATCGCCTTCCCATTGGGCCAAGTCCCCTGCGGGAACGACGTCCATATGAGTCATGATCCAGACGGTTTTCGATGGGTTCCGGCCGCGGAAACGGGCCAGGATATTCGGCCTGTAGCCCGATGGAGCATCGAGATCGGGCGCTTTGATGAGATCCAGTTCATCCGGGTTCATCTTCTTGAGGAATTCGAGCAGCACTTCGCCTTTTCGGGCTTCGCCCTCTCCGCCGCTCGAAGGGGCGATCGCCGGGATAGAACACAACTTGATCTGCAGATCGATCATCTCGTCGCGGAAATGATCGATTCGCCTGGCGATCTGATTGAACTTTGTCATCCACTCTCTCATCTGACGATCATATCACGATCTCTCCCTCGGCGCAAGGCGGTTCAGGTCAGGTCGGGGTCGCCTTGACTTTTGGCGGGATTGAACATAAATTTCAAAGAATGCGCTTCGGCTTTGATGTCCGCCCCTTTCTTCGCCAGGAGACGGGAGTCGGGACTTATCTTCGAAACCTTCTCTTTCATCTCGCCGCGATCGACCGGAAAAACGAATATTTTCTGTTCTCTTCATCGCTGAAGGACCGGTTCGATCGGGGCAGAATTCCTCCCTTTGCCCGAATGACGTTCAAAGACTGGCCTGTTCCTGTTCGGGCCGTGAATTTTTTCTGGCAGAGATGGAACCAGCCGCCGCTTGACCTGATCTTCCGAGCCCCTCTCGATCTGACGCATTCGGCGACACCCCTTCCCGTGCCTACTCACGGGAAAAAAGTCGTCACCGTGCACGATCTCTTCTTTATGGACTTTCCGGAACAGGCGGGCCGGGAAGCGGGGAAGATTTTTTTTCGGCGCCTTCCCCGCTCCTTGAGTCGTTGCGACGGCATGATCACCTTTTCTTCCTTTACCAAGCGCGAGATCCTGTCGCGCTTCGATGTTCAGGAAGAAAAGGTCCGGGTGATCCCCCACGGTCTCGACCGGCGGTTTTTGTTCCAACCCGAGCCGGCCGAGATCGACGCCGTCAGAAAAAAATGCGATCTTCCCTCGTCGTTTCTTCTTTTTGTCGGAGCTCAAGAGCCGAGAAAAAACATTGTCCGGCTTATCGAGGCCCTGAACATCGTCCACCTTCGGGGAATCAGGATTCCTCTTGTCCTGGTGGGACCGGAGGGGCGATCGTCCAAAGAAATCGCGCTTTGTGCCGGAGCCCTCGGTCTCGAACCATGGGTAAGGAGGACGGGCTATCTTCGAGAATCGGATCTTCCCTGCGTTTATCGTCTGGCCAGCGCTCTTGTTTTCCCCTCTTTGGGCGAAGGCTTCGGCTTTCCCCTGGTGGAAGCCATGGCCAGCGGACTGCCGGTGGCGGCTTCCCGCTCCTCGGTCATGCCTGAGATTTGCGGTGATGCGGCGGTCTATTTTGAGCCCGAGAATGCCGCCGACATGGCAGAGAAAATGATCGCCGTCCTGGAAAATCGCAGCTTGAGAGAGAAGCTTATTTCCCGGGGCTTAAAGCGAGCTCAGGATTTCAGCTGGGAAAGAGCGGCCGAGGAGACGCTCGATTTCTATGTTTCTTTGGTGTTACGGGAAGAACGATGATCATCGCCGTTGACGGATACGAAATCGGACTTCGGG
>CAZNVB010000221.1:0-17211 GCA_964576265.1 uncultured Eubacteriales bacterium
GATTCAAACCTTTCCCCCATTTCCAGGGCCGAGACTTGCTGCGTCTCCGGCAAAAGGAAAGCCCGGTCCTTTTTCAGGAGACCTACAGGCCGGAGGCGACTCGCGACCGGTTCGGCCTTTTAGCTCCCCCCTGGCATATCATTTTCACTCCGGAAGACGGAAGATACGAGCTCTTCAATATCGCCGCCGACCCCGATGAAAAAACCAACCTGGTCGAAGCCGGCGCCGAATTTCCCCCCGAGGCTGCTCCTCTCAAACAAAAGATCGAAGCGCTCGCCCGGGAAGTTCTCCGTCGGAAGCCTGAGGTTCAAATCGACGAAAGGACCAGGGAAATGCTGAAAGCGCTCGGCTATATCAGATAAAAACTTCATTGACGGCGTGAAGCGCCATCCCCCTGGCTTTAAGCGATGCCTCCGCCAACGCCTCCGAGACCGTGGGATGGATGTGAATGGTCGAGGAAATCTCTGAGAGCGACAGACCCCGCCGAACGGCCAAAGTCAGCTCCGGGATGATCTCGCTGGCGAAAGGGGCAATAAGATGAGCTCCCACCACCCGGTCATCGGCCGAGGCGATGATCTTCACCATCCCTTCGGTACTGTCCAGGGTAACGGCCCGGCCGTTCGCTTGAAGAAGAAAAAGTCCGACCTTGACCTGGATTCCCCGGGCTCTGGCTTCCTCTTCGGTCCAGCCGACCGAGGCGAATTCCGGCTCGGTAAAAACAGCCATCGGCAAGGCCTGATCGTCCATTTCCGTCGCCGCGCCGGCCGAGTTTTCGGCCGCCACGACGCCTTCGTGCATCGCCTTGTGGGCCAGGAGTTTGCCGCCGATGAGATCGCCGAGCGCATAGATTCCGGGAATCTCGGTTTCGAGCCGACGGTTGACGCGAACGAAACCTTTAGAATCGAGAAGTCCGCTGAATCCGTCTTGAAGGACTTCCGAGTTCGGCCGCCGGCCGGCGGAAAGAAGGACTTTCTCCGCTGAAAACTCGAACGGGGCGTTTGTTTTTCGGCAGATGCCGAGCAGCCGGACGCGCCCGTCTTCGTTTTTCCATTCTCGGATCTCCATCTCCGTGAAAATCTTGAGCCCCTGCTTTTTCAGGAGCCGCTCGAGCCTCGACGCCGACTGGCGGTCCATTCCGGGGAGAATCGTCGGCATGATCTCGAGAACGGTGACCTCCGTTCCGAGACGGGAAAAGATCGTCCCGATCTCGAGTCCGACGGCGCCGGCTCCGACGACCATCATCGAGCTCGGCCGGCACTCGAGCTCCAGAGCCTCCATATGGGTGATGATATTTTTTCCGTCGGCCTTCAGCAGGGGCAGGTCGGCGGAACGGCTTCCCATGGCCAGGATGATCCTTTCTGTTTCGAATTCTCGTTCGGTTTCCCCGCTGCAGAGGACATGCCTCTCGTCTTTCAGCCGACCTTTTCCTCTAATGATTTCGACGCCATTGCGCTGGAGCAGAAACTCCGTGCCGCGGACAAGCCGATCGACGGTCTTTCTCTTTCCGGCCTGAACGATCGGCCATCGGAGACCCGGGGAGTTTGAAAATCCTTCGATGGCCGGATTCGCCCGCAATTCCACGAGAAGCCGGGTCTGATGAAGCAGATATTTCGTCGGGATGCAGCCGTAGTTCATGCACGTTCCGCCGATCCGGTCTTCCTCGATCAGCGCAACCTTCTTTTTAAGTTGGGCAGCGCGAAGGGCAGCCACATATCCCCCCGGTCCGCCGCCGATAATCACCAAATCTCGCTTCTCTGCCATCGCTTTTCCTCCGTTAGCACCAGCTCTACGCTTCTCCCTCAGCCCCCGCTTTCCCCTTCGCTCGATCATCGCGGAAGGCCATTATAAATGCTTTCCCCATGGATTTCAAAAAGGAGCCACCAACGCAGGCCGACCAGATGCGCCCGGCGGATTTCAGCCCCTGCGGTTCGGACGTTGACCTTGACATTTGGTCCTCGGCAAAGATAATTTTTGGCCGGCGACGGGCGGCATTGGTGCGGCTGTGCCCAGGCGGCCCGCGGGCTTTGAGCGCCAGCGATGAAATCTTTGTCTTCTTCCGAGAGAGAGCTCGTCAAGGTCGTTCTTCTGGCGGGCTTGGTGACGCTTTTTCTTTGCCTGATTTTCAGGAACCGCTGGCCGGAAAAAGACGACCTTCTTCCCGAGCTTTTTCAGGAACCGGTCCAGGAGAAAAAAGACATCCCGGCGCCTTTTGAAGTCGTCGCCAAAGGATATCGCTATACGGTTTATCCTCTCTTCAATTATGAGCTCTGGGGAATGGTCGTCTCCTCTCACAATGCCGACTCTTTTCTCGACGTTGCTCACAAGCTTTGGAAGGATGAGCTCAACATCAAGGACTTCTGCGTCCTCTGGGGAAGAAACCTCGAGACCGATGCTTTTCGCCAAATGAAATTCTGGAACCGGGATTTCACCTGCTATTACTCTTGGTCCCAACCGGAAGCGGGCGAGCTTTTTTCCGCCTCCCACATCTCGAACAATCATCTTATCACCGAAAATCCCGTTTTGCGGCGGGTCATCAAGAGTGCTAAGCGGGGAGATCAGATCCATTTTCAGGGCTGGCTTTCGGCTTACGGACACACGGGCTCGACCGCAGTCCGGGGAACAAGCGTCACCCGCCACGATGTCGGCGGTCATGCCTGCGAGACGGTCTATGTTACGGAGTTTGAAATTCTCAAGCGGGCCAACACTGGATGGAGAACCGCTCTGCCCGTTTCGTTGGCCTTGATCAGCGGCTGCCTGGCGCTTCTTTTGTTCTTTTGAGCCCAAATCATCTCGAAGGAAGGAGGAACCGCTTGCGTTCCTCCTTCGAACGGTCGACCGCAGACCCGTTCAAAGGACCGGAAGACTTGACAGCTTTCGATGAATTAAGTAAGAAGACGTCTTCACCGAGAGGTCACAGTCGACGGAGATCAAGACTGAATAAGCGGCTTTCCATTTGTCTTTCCGCTTTCACCTTCTTTCTTGCTCTTTTTATCCGCGGCTTTGCCGCTTCTCAAACTGGGGTGCTCTCCGGCACGGTCCATGGAATCGACGGCCGTCCGCTGGCCGGAGTCGCCGTTTCGCTCTCTTCCGCCGAAACACCATTTCGCCTGAGGACCCCGACAGATCTCAAAGGAAATTTCTGGATTGCTGGCATCCCTCCCGGCAAACACAGCATATCCTTCGCTTTTGTCGGCTACCACTCTCGGGAAGAAACGAGTTTCCTGATCGAGCCCCGGAGCATCCTCCACGTCCGAGTCACCCTGATCCCCGAAGGAGAAACCGGAGTGGCCGCACCGGCGACGATCTGGACCGATCTGACGGACCCGACAACCATGACTATCATCAGTCAAAACCAGGTTCGACTCTTGCCCTCAGCTCAAGATTTTTGGTCGGTCATCGAAAACCAGGACCTCTCGGCCACGACCAACCGAATTGATGTCGGCGGAACCTGGGCCGATAGGCCGGCTCTCTGGAGCTCGCGGGGCGGCGTCTCCTGGACTCAGAGCCGCTACCTTCTCAACGGCATGGATGTCACCGACCCCTATTACGGGGGGACGCCGCTCTTTTTCCCCGATTTCGGAGGTTTCTCCTTTTACCATCACAGCAGCGGCCGGCATCCCATAGAAGATCTCTCGCCCGGCGGCTACATCGATTTGACTCCCCGGGAAGGCACCTCGGAATTTCACGGTGCGCTCGCCGTGTTTCTCACCCTGCCCGGAATGACTTCTAAAAACATCACCCCGGCCCTGCAGGTTGAAGGCCTCGACGAAAGTCACCGACTGAATTCCTTCTCCCATTACAGCGTCGGAATGTCCGGTCCGATCGTGCCCGGCCGATCGTCTTTCCAGGCGGCCTTCAGCCATCTGACCCTTAATCGGGATCTGGCTGAGTTCGAGCCCGCCGACCGGGGACGGATTGCCTCGGGACTTGTGAACCTGAGCTTTCATCTCGGCGGCGGCTGCTTCCGGTTTTTCTGGACAGGCCAAGCGGTCAAAAATCCCACCTCCGGCGCCGGACGCCGAATTCCCTTTTCTTCAACGCTCAACCGGGAAGACCGCTATCATATTTTTCAAGCGCTTTGGCAGGGACGGGCAGGGCCCCGCCATTTCTTTGAATTCGGAGGAAGCTACAGCGGGGGAGACTTTGAATCGCGCTTCCAAGACGGAATCAACGAGCCTCACGGCGTGGAAATCTTCCGCCGAATCTCAAGAGGGGCCGCTCCCATGGCCGGCCGCGACAGCCGCCGGAATTTCGTCCTCCGCGGACGGGCCGATTCTTTCCTTCCCGAGCTTTTGGGGTTTTCTCACCGTCTGGAGTACGGATTCACCTTCCGGCATGCTTCAGCCTCGGCGGAGAAGGTAATTCTCAACAATCTCCATCTCCATTTTCTCGGTGACGAACCGCTGGAAATCGTTCGTTTCGACACTCCTGTTCAAGACCGTGAGAAATCCGTCGATCTCCAGCTCTTCGCTCAGGATACTGTAAATTTTGGGAATCTCGCCTCGATCTCCTTCGGTCTTCATCTCGTCTCCACTCGGGGCTCGAGCGTCGCGCCGGCTTGGCGTTCAACGAATCCAGCTTTCGGAGGGGGTTCACCGGCGACAGAGGATGAGGGAAAAATCCGCTGGCTCAATCTTTCCCCCCGGCTCTCCGTGGCCCTCCCCCTTCTGAACTCAAAATCGTTCTGGCTGAGGATTTCCTGCGCTCGTTATTTCTATGAACTGCCGCTCTATTTTCTGACCTACGGAAATTCTGCTTCGCTCGGCGGACTCGCCTATCCCTGGAAAGATGCCAATGGCGATCGAAAATTCCAAGAAGGAGAAGAAGGGTCGCTCTGGCGAAGGGAAGGCCCAGCCTTCAGCCGGATCGATCCCGACCTCGAACGGCCTCGAACAGACGAGTATGCGGTGTCGCTCACCAAATTCTTCGGCCGAACCTTTGTTCTGACCTTCGCCGGATTTTATCGCCAGACGCGAAATCTTGTCGAGACGGTCAATACCGGAGTTCCTCTCGATGCCTATTCGAAGGTATCGATCTACGACCCGGGCGATAACAGGATTCCGGGCGATCACGATGATCTCAACCTGACGGTTTTCAATCAGAACGCGGACACTCTGGGTCGAGATTTCTTCCTGCTCACCAACCCGAAAGGGCCGAGCCCGAGAGTCACTCGCTATCGAGGTCTCGATCTGACCCTGGTCAAAAAATTCTCCCCAATGACGGTTTTCTTTTTTTCCGCCACGGCCACCGAGGCAGTCGGCACGACCAGCCCCGGAAACACCGAATGGGAGAACGATGACAACATCGTCGGCGCGCTCGACGACAATCCCAATGCGCTTCTTTTCGCCCGCGGCAGGGTTCGTTTCGACCGGGCCTACACGGCCCGCCTCGGAATGAGCTTTCCTCTCCCCCTGGGCTTTCGGCTGGCGGCCCTGGCCAAGTATTACGACGGTCAGCCGTTCGCCCGGAAGATCATCGTCACCGGTCTCAATCAGGGCCCGTTCTATGTCCAGGCGTTTCCCCGGGGCGTGGCGCGATACGAATTCAACCTGACCCTGGACATCCGCCTGGAAAAATCGCTGAAATGGGGTCCGGGCAAAGGCCGTATTTTCCTCGAGGGATACAACATTCTGAACCTGGCCCAAGCAACTGAAGAAAACGAATGGACGGGCCCGGAATTCCCCCTCCGATATGCGACCGAAGTCCAGTCGCCGCGGGTCTTCCGCCTAGGAATCGGATATGAGTTTTAGTAAAATTATAAAAACGATCGAAATAATAGGGATCGGTCTCCTGCTCGGCGAAGCGAAGTCCGCCTTCGCTTACGAGCTCTACGTCTTCCGGGTTTTCGACAAGAGCGACAGCCTGACCGCCTGCGGCAAGGTCGTCCTCCACGGTGAGCTGTTCGGCCAGCTTCAATCCCCCTCGACCTTCCCGAGCTACAACGACCTCAGCGGAGATGAGGATCGGTGGAACTTCGGTTTCCACAACTACCTGATGATCACGCCGAGCACCCTTCTCCACATTCAGCTTGTCACCCATGACGACGGCCGCAACCGGACGAAGTTCGACTGGCACTTTTCTCTCCGCCAGGAGTTTGCCGGCCGGCCGGTGCTCGTCATCGGCCATGATTCCGACCACGACTCCGACCACGTTAGCCGGGTTGCAGGAAAGCTGTTTTACAATAACCGGAATTACATCGGCCTGGGCATTCCTTTGGGCAACCGGAATTTCGTCGCCGAACCGTTTGTCCGGTTTTTCCATCACACGAACCAGCGGCTGCACCTCGATCTCTCGGGCGAGAAGCTGAGACAGGAAATCGGCCTCCGGCTCGGTGGCGCTCCGTTGAGTTGGGCCGGGGTGAGTTTTCAAATCGTCTGGCAGTCATCGCGAGCTTTCCGGGCCGGCGAAGCGTTCTTCGCCGACCTCGGTCTGCGCTTCCGAACCGCAGCCTGGCTTGAGCTAGTCATGGGAGGCGCGGTCTGGGCTGACCGCCTGGGAAGCCCGGACGGAAATAAGCAGTCGTTTTATAAGCTCTTCTGGGGAATCGATATCCCCTTCTAAAAGGAGGGCTCATGCTTGGACTTTGGGAAAAAATCCTGTTTGCGTGTCTGATTCTTTTAACGGCGGCCGCCTTTACCTGGCCGGTTGTTCTCCGCCTCCGCCTTTTGCGTCGGGCGATGCCGGAGAGCCGCGGCGGAGATCCGCTCAAAAGGCTGATCGACACTCTGGCCAAGGTTTTTCTCCAGAAATGTACGCTCAAAAACGAGCGGATCTTTACCGGGCTCTTCCATGTCTTTATTTTTTACGGCGCTCTGACCTTCGACACGATGACCGTCAATCATATCCTGGAAGGGTTTTTCAAAGATTTCGAGCTTTTCGGCTCGACCTCATTCGCCGTCGCCTTTTCCTTGATCGTCGATGTCTTCGCCATTCTCGTCCTCGCCGGGGTCTTCTTCTTCTCGATCCGCCGGTTTGTCATCCGCCCCAAGGCCTATCGAACTTCCGTCTTCGATTCTGGAATGATCTACCTCCTTCTGACGACGGTCACTCTGAGTTATCTTTATTTTGAGGCCTTCCTGATCGCCTCCCACCCGGAAAAAGCCCGGCTGGCCTTTCTCGGAAAATTCCTGGCCGGAGCGATTTCCTCGGCCGGCCTGGCACCGGCGACGATCGCCTCCCATTTTCGCTTTTCCTGGTGGCTCCACATCCTGATCGTCTTCGGCTTTATCGCCTATGTCCCTCACTCGAAATACTTTCACATGTTCACCGGACCGGTCAACGTCTTCCTCCGCTCGCCGGAATCAAGCCGCGAGATCCGGCCCATCGACATCGAAAAGACCGAGATTTACGGAGCGGCCAAGGCCGTCGACTTCACTTGGAAAGATTTCCTCGATGCCTTCGCCTGCATGGAATGCGGCCGATGTCAGGACGCCTGTCCCGCCTTCGCCAGCGGCAAACCTCTCTCGCCGAAGATGATCATCTGCAACCTGGAAGCGCATCTCCTGCGGGAAAGAAACAAGGTTCTCGCCGGAAAGCGCGACGACCTTCCGGCGCTTTTCCCGGAGACCTTCAGCCCGGGAGAAATCTGGACCTGCACGACCTGCGGCGCCTGTCAGCACGTCTGTCCCGTCGAGATCGAGCACATCCGCAAAATTGTCTCCATCCGGCAGAGCGAAACCCTGATGGAAAGCCGTTTCCCTCAGGAACTCAATCTCTTCTTCCGCAACCTGGAAACAAACTCCAACCCCTGGGGCATCGGTTTTGCCAAGCGAGCCGATTGGACCGGCGGGCTCGACGTTCCTCTGCTCGAGGAGAGAAAAAAGGCCGAGCATCTGCTCTGGATCGGCTGCGCCGGGTCATACGATCAGTCCGGGATCAGGATCGCCAAATCCATGGTCTCTCTGCTTCGGGCGGCGGGAATCGATTTCGCCATCCTCGGCCCGGAAGAAAAATGCTGCGGCGATTCCGCCCGGCGGCTGGGACATGAATACCTTTATCAGAGCCTGGCCCGGGAAAACCTGGGGCTTTTTTTAAAATATGGCGTTCGCAAAATCATCACCTTCTGTCCTCACGGTTATAACACGTTCAAAAATGAATATCCCAGACTTCTCGACATCCTGGCCGAATTCACGGCCGAGGAAAAAAATCGTCTCGCCGGAATCGAAGTCCTCTCCCATGTGGTCGTTCTCCATGATCTCGTCCGGAATGGAAAATTGCCTGTCAAACCCAACCCGGAACTCAACCTGACCTATCACGACTCGTGCTATCTCGGCCGTCACAACAGGATGATCAAAGAGCCCAGGGAAATTCTGATGCGGCACTCCCCTTCCCGGTTCGTCGAGCTCAAAAACAGCCGCGAACACAGCTTCTGCTGTGGGGCCGGCGGCGGCTTGATGTGGACGGAAGAAAACCTCGGTCAGAGGATCAACCATCTGCGAAGCGATGAAATCATCGCTTCGGGCGCCCGGACCGCTGTGACATCTTGCCCGTTCTGTTTGACGATGCTCCAGGACGGCGTCAAGGACAAGGAACGTCCCGAAATCGAGGTCATCGACATCGCTGAACTCCTCGCCGCGTCTCTCGGCAGCTAAATAAAGAACGTCTCAAGCTCTCACTTCAGGATTTCAGCCATGGCCTCGAGAGCCCGCTCGACATCCTCATCGTCGACGTCCTTGTGAGTGACAAAACGAACCCCTCCCGCCGTCGCCAGGGCCAGAACCTTCCTCTGGCGCAAGGCCGAGAGGAACTCGGAAATTGAGACGGTCGGGTGAGAAAAACCGAAGATGACGATATTCGTCTCGATCTCATCAGCGTTGAGCTTGACCCCCGGAAGCAAAGCCAGTCCGGCGGCAAGTTTTTTCGCCAGCCGATGGTCTTCGCCGAGCCGGGAAGGCATTTCGGTCAGGGCGATGATCCCCGGAGCAGCCAGAACGCCGGCCTGCCTCATTCCCCCTCCGAGGGCCTTTCGAACCCGCCGGGCATAGTCGATGAAATCGCGGTCGCCGACGAGCATGGAGCCTACGGGAGCGGCCAGACCTTTCGACAGGCAAAACATAACCGAATCCGCCAAGGCGGCATATTCCCTCACCGGCACGCCGGAGGCGACGCTGGCATTGAAGATCCGCGCTCCGTCCATATGAAGCTTGACCCCGTACCGATCGACGACTCGCCGCAGCGCCTTGAGATTTTCCAGAGGAAGGACCGCCCCGCTCCAGTTGTTGTGAGTGTTCTCAACGCAGACAAGCGAGGTCCGCGGAAGGTGAACGGAAGGATGGCGGATGTTTCGCTCGACATCTTCCGGATCCATGGCCCCTCGCACCGAGGGAAGCGGCCGCGGCGTGACTCGAGAAATAAAAGTTAAGTGCGTGGATTCCATATTGAAGATGTGCGACCGGGCCTCGACGATGACCTCCTCAAACTCTCTCGTCCACGTCTTGACGGCGACGGAATTCCCCATCGTTCCCGAGGGGACAAAGAGGCCAGCCTCTTTCCCCATGATCTGGGCTGCCAAAGACTCCAGCTTTTGAACGGTCGGATCGTCGCCGAGGACGTCGTCCCCGACTTCCGCCTCGGCCATCGCTTTTCTCATTCGCTCCGTCGGCCGAGTGACGGTATCGCTTCGGAAATCGGATATTTCACTCACGGATCCTTTCTCCTCACATCAGAACTGGCCACGAGGATTATAGAAGAAAAGGAGACCGGGCTCAACCGAAGATCGGGAAAAAAAGAACGGTGCCCGGATTTGGATTCTTCCGGAAACGGCGCAGTTTACTTCGTCAGAAAGATATGGTATCGTGATTCTCCCTTCGTGAAGGGTCCGTCACGGAGAGATCAGACCGAAAAATGCGGCGGGAGAGAGTTTTTCTCTATCTTCAACTCCTGCTTCTCTGGCTCATTGTCTTTCTCCTGAGCGCCATTCTCACGTCTCGGCACATCGAAAAGGGCGATTGGGTCGCTGTTCCCGAGCTCGCCGGGAAAACTTTGACCGAGGCCAGAGCCGATCTCGCCGGAAGAAAGCTTTCCCTTCAGGAAAAAGGCATCCAACCGAGCGATCGCTACGAAAAAGGTCGGATCGTTCTCCAGGAGCCTCCGGCCGGGTCGAAAATTCGGGTGAACAGAGCCGTCCGGGTTGTGATCAGCAGCGGAAGCGAACTCGTCGAGATTCCCCAGCTTGTCGGCCGAAGCCTTGAATCGGCCGCCAAAATCCTCGTTGAAATTGGACTGCAAAGGGGTCTCCTTTCTCAGATTCACACTGCCGAATACGCGGCCGGTCGGATCATCGCTCAAGAGCCGGCTCCATCGGCCGGCTTGGTGAAAAGAAACACCCCGATCAATTTTCTCATCAGTCAAGGAGAAAGCGAATTGAAATACATCATGCCCGACCTGATCGGCAAAAGAGCCGGTCCCGCAATCGCCCGGCTGAATGCCCTGGGTTTCAGAATCGCCGACATTCGTCAATCCTATTACCCCGGCTTAGGTTCTGGTTTAATCATCAAGCAATTCCCGGCCCAGGGTTATCCGATCGCCAGGCGCAATCTCATCACCTTCGAGGTCAGCCGATGATCCGCTTGGCGCCGTCGATATTGTCGGCCGATTTCGCGCGGCTCGGGGAAGCGGTGAAGCTGGCTGAGGACGCCGGGGCCGATCTCATTCACCTCGACGTCATGGACGGCCATTTCGTCCCTAACCTAACTATCGGCCCCCAGCTTGTCTCATCACTCAAACGCCTGACTCGACTTCCCCTTGATGTCCATCTCATGGTCGAGAAGCCGGGATTTTTCATCCCTCTTTTTCATGAGGCCGGCGCCGATTGGATCTCCATCCACCTCGAGGCGTCCGTGCACCTCCAGCGCGACATTGCTCTGATCAAGGAGCTCGGCCGTAAGGCCGGAATCGCGCTCAATCCCGCCACCCCCATTCATCTTCTCACCGACATCCTCAAGGAACTGGATTATGTCCTTGTCATGTCCGTCAACCCAGGCTTCGGCGGCCAGAAGTTCATCCCTTCGGCGCGCCAAAAGATCGTCCAGCTGCGGAGCTGGATCCAAGGTCAAAAGTTGAACATTCCGATCGAGGTCGATGGCGGAATCAGCCCCGACAACGCAGCGGATCTGCTGGCGGACGGAGCGGAAATCCTGGTCGTCGGCGCCGCGATCTTCAGATCTACCGACCCCGCCGGAATCATCGCCAAGCTAAAAGAAATCATCGGGAGGGAAATATCTCGGTGAATATTCTCGTCACCGGAGCGGCGGGGTTTATCGGTTCCCGACTCTGCCTCAAACTGCTCGAACAGGGAGATCGTGTCGTCGGCGTGGACTGTTTTACCGATTTCTATCCCCGCTGGATCAAAGAGCGAAACCTGGCCCCTCTTCTAAGCAAACAGAATTTCGAATTTCAGGCGACCGACGTCCTCGAACTCGACCTGAGTCCGCTTCTCGAAAACGCCGACGTTGTGTATCACCTGGCGGCGCAGGCCGGAGTCCGGTCAAGCTGGGGTGAGAACTTCCTGACCTATTTGAGCCATAATATCCTGGCTACGCAGAAACTCCTCGAAGCGGCAAAAAAAAGGCCCCGCCTAAAGTTCGTTTATGCTTCTTCCTCTTCCGTTTATGGGCTGACGCCGACGCTTCCCATGCGTGAGGACAGCCCTCTTCATCCGCTTTCTCCTTACGGCGTGACAAAACTCGCGGCGGAGCAACTTTGCTTCCTCTATTTTAAGAATTACGGACTGCCGACGATCTCGCTTCGCTTTTTTACCGTCTATGGCCCGGGCCAGCGTCCCGACATGGCCTTTCATAAATTCTTTAAGGCAATCCGGGAGGACCGTGCCATCACCGTCTTCGGCGACGGCCGCCAGACCAGAGATTTTACCTATATCGACGACATTACCGATGCCTGTGTCGCGGCTCCGGAAAAGGCGCGGCCTGGCGAGGTTTACAACCTGGGCGGCGGACACCGGGAAAAACTCGTCAATCTTTTTCCGCTTTTCGAAGAGATTTGCGGCCGTCGGGTCAAGATCAGCTGGCGAGAGGCTCAAAAAGGCGATGTACCGCACACGCTGGCCGACATCGCCAAGGCGGGGCAGGACCTCGGCTTCTCCCCGCAGATGGACCTGACCGAAGGTCTGCGCCGCGAATGGGAATGGATCGAGGCGCTCTACCAAAATTGAGAGAGAAAACCATGGGATCGATGAACAGCAAAAAAACCGGAAGCCTGGCTCTTCTCGCCGTGTTTGTTCTCTTCTCGCTTTGGAGCTGCAAGCCGAAGCCGATGGAAATCGCCCCGGAAATCGCCTCCTCGGATGAAGCCCTTTTCAAAGCGGGACAGGAATATATGAAAAAAGACAAGGAAAAGGCGCGTCTTTATTTCCGTCAGGTCATTGATTCATTCCCCAAGAGCTTCTATGCACAGAGGGCCAAGCTGGCCATCGCCGATTCCTATTTTGACGCCGGTGATGAAGGCAGCATGATCCTGGCGGCCTCGGAGTACAGAGAATTCATTCAGCTCTACCCCTACAGTCCCTCGGCCTCCTACGCCCAATTCCGCATCGCCATGACGTTTTTCAAAAAAACCTACAAGCCGGAGAGGGATCAAACGAAAACCATCCAGGCGCTGGCCGAATTCAAAAAGGTCATCGCCAACTTTCCCTTGAGCGAAGAAGCCAAGGAAGCCCAGAAAAAAATCACCGAATGCGAGGAGCGGCTGGCTGCGCATACCCTGTCGATCGGCAAGCATTACTACAGGATTAAAGCCTACAAAGCCTCAATCAGCCGGATGACGGACATTTTGACCGACTATCCCAGCTTCTCGGGCATGGACGAGGTCTATTTTTATCTCGCCGACGCCTACTGCCGCAGCGGAAAAACTGAGGAAGGGATGCCTTATTTTATGAAGCTGGTCACGGATTACCCGCAGAGCAAGTACGCCAAAAAAGCGCGGGAACGGATCGAGGAAATCAACCGCTCTGCGCCCAAAAAAAATTAGGAGGTCGGAGTGAGACAAAAAATAAAGAGATCATCGCTGTTGTGGAGGTCAGTTGTTTTTCTTCTCGCTTTCCCGGTCTTGGGCATGGCCCAGGATAAGGACTCCGGATCAGGATTCAAGCCCGGTCTGGGATACGAATATTTTTCTCAAACCATTGGCTGGGATGACCTGGGCACGGAAAGAACATCGAACCTGCGATCTGGACTTTTCACCCTTGTCCTCGGTTATAAGGCCGGGCCGGGGCTCTCTCTGGCTGGGATTGTCGGCTACAGTTCATCGAATTTCGGCGGCTTGGTCTTCCGCCACCTCCCCTTTTCCATCGAGATTCAAACCGGCGGAACGGACGGCATTCTTCTGGGAGGAGAACTTACGGCTATGTTTTTTGGAAGCAAGGGCTTCCGGTTGGGAGTCATCGGCCAGTACCTCGCCTATTTCAGCTCGGCCAAGACTTTTGATCTCCCGGGTCTGGCTGTTAGCGGGGATGCCGAGGCTCAGCCGAGCTGGACAAGAGTGGTCGCCGGCCCGATCATCAGCTTCGGCCGGTCCGGAATCCGGCCCTATCTCTATCCCAATGTTCGCCATCTTAAGGGAAAGTTCAGACTGAGGGAAGAAATCCAGAGTCTGAAGGGGGAAGAAAATAAAACTCTTACGGGAAGAGGATTGTTCGGCCTGGCGGCGGGTGCCGAGATGTCGTTGTCGGAAAAGTTCTCCCTCCGGGCCGAAGCAGGGATCTCTCCCCATAAAGACGGGAATGACTTTACGGTCAATCTCAGGACCGTCTTTGGGTTTTGAGCGCGGGGGAAGAAAATGGCAGCTATAATGAGAAAGAAAGAAATCCTCATCGTCTTTCTGTTCTTAAGCTTGGTCATCTTCGGCGGCGCCGTTCAAGAAAGGAGAGCGGATAAGACGGCCAGGCGGGACTCTCCGTTAGCGGGGAGCGATCGGCGCGAACTTGAACCTCGGTCGTTTTCCCGACAGGCAAGGCCGGACTGGGCCGAGAATCAAATTCTGGTCAGGTTTAAACCCGGTGTCCCGGCAGAGAGAGCGAAGGCCGTGATCGAAGCTTACGGAGTAAGGGAAACCCGCACGTTTGAAGCGATCGGCGTTTATAAACTCCAAATTCCTGCCGGTTTTACCGTCGGGGAAATGATCTACGCTCTGGAGCGCAATCCCGACATCGAGTTTGCCGAACCCGATTACACTCTTCGAATCGCCGAATCCCCCAACGATCCCTATTTCAAGAATCAGTATGCTCTCCACAACACCGGCCAGGAAATCGGCTCCGGTGGTCCCAAAGGAAAGGCGAAGTCGGACATTCGAGCAACGATCGCCTGGGACGAGACCAAAGGCGCAGCGGAGACGGTCATTGCGATCATCGACACCGGCGTCGATCTTCTTCATCCGGATATCAAGAATAAAATCCTTTCGGCCGGCCGCGATTTCGCCAACAACGATTTCGATGCCACGGACGACAACGGCCATGGAACCCACGTCGCCGGAATTGCCGCTGCCGATACGAACAACAATGTCGGCATCGCCGGAGTCGCCTGGAACTGCAAAATCCTACCGATCAAAGCCACCGACGAAGAAGGCAACGGATATTACAGCTGGATGATTGACGGACTGATCTGGGCGGCGGATAACGGGGCAGATGTCATCAACATCAGCCTCGGCGGCGATTCGCCGGCGACATCGCTCCGCGATGCGCTGAAATATGCTTACGACAAGGGGATCGTCATCTCCGCGTCGGCCGGCAACGACGGCAGAACCGTCGTTTATCCCGCCGCATATGATGCCTACTGCCTGGCCGTGGCGGCGAGCGATTACAATGACGATCGTGTCAGCTGGTCAAATTTCGGCTCCCAGATCGACATCGCGGCTCCGGGAGAGCGAATCCTCAGTCTTGTTCCGACCTGGTATCCGGAAAGAATCTGGTTCGACCCGAAAGCCATCCCCTACGGCTATGGAAGCGGGACATCGATGGCCGCTCCTCATGTCGCCGGCCTGGCGGCTCTGATCAAAAGCCTCAAACCCTGGCTGAAAGCAGATCAGGTCATGGACATTATTCGTTACTCGGCGGACGACGTGAATTCTTCCACCCATAAAGGCAAAGACGATTATATCGGCTACGGCCGGATCAATATGGAAAAAGCTCTCGTCCCGTTGAAAATCGGAACATAGTCGGGGATGATTCTTTCTCTTCGCATCCAAAATTTAGCCACCATCGAAGACCTCGAGATCTTGTTCCAGGAGGGCTTCTCGATTCTTACAGGGGAGACCGGAGCCGGAAAATCGATCATCATCGACGGCATCAAACTCGCCTTGGGCGAAAAGGCCACTCCCGATCTGATCCGCACCGGAAAAACGGAAGCGGTGATTGAGGCCTCGTTCAGGCGCCCGGAAGAAATCGAGAGCCGGCACGAACCGGACCTCGGGCAAGAAAGCGAGATCCTGATTCAGCGACAGATTTCGCTCGAGGGAAGCGGCAAAGCCTACCTGAACGGAGTCCTAGTTCCGGTCAAGAAAATCAAGGAGATCGGTCCTTCCCTGGTCGACATCTATGGTCAGAATGACCACATTTTCCTTCTCCAAATCGAAAACCATCTCCGTTACCTCGACGACTTCCTCGGGCTGTCCGAGCGTCGTCGGGAAGTCAGCGCTCTCGCCAGAGCGCTACGGCAACTCGACCGCGAGATCAGCGACCTGACGGCCGAAAAGCGGGAAAGAGAGAGGCGAATTGATTTTCTCGACTATCAGATCAAAGAACTCGAGGATTCCGGGCTCAGGCCGGGAGAATGGGAGGAAATTCAGGCCGAGAGGCACATCCTGAAGAACGCCGAAAAGATCGCCCGGCTCGTCGACCAGGCCCTCAACCTCTCCTATCTTGAAGAAAATTCTATCCAGGCGAACCTCACCCGGTTACAGGAATCCCTCCGGGAGCTCAGCAGTTTTGATCCGGTCTTCCAAGCGTTCGACGAGACCCTCGGTCAGACAGCCATTGCCGTCCGCGAGCTCGCCGACCATCTCATCCGCTACAAGGAACGTCAGAGCCTCGGACCCGAGAGACTGGAGGAAATCGAAGGGCGGCTCGCTCATCTCGAGAAGTTGCGGAGAAAATACGGCGAAACGATCGAAGACATGCTCTCCTTTCTTGAAAAGGCCAAACAGCAGCGCGCCGAACTCGAAAAAAGCGAAGAGCGGCTCGGCGAGCTCGAAGAGAGAGCCGGCCGCCTGCTGACGGAATACCGCAACCGGGCGGCTGAACTCTCCCGGCTGCGAAAGAAGGGAGCATCCGATCTCGAAGCCGCCGTGGAAAAGGAAATCAGCCTTCTCGATATGGCCAAGGCTCGGTTCAAGGTCCGGATCGAGACGCGGGCTGTCGAATCCTTGAACAGGGAGAATGCGCCCGACTCGGGACCGGACGAGGTAGAATTCCTCATCAGCCCGAACCCCGGGGAAGAGTTGCGCCCTTTGCGCCGGATTGCCTCGGGCGGCGAGCTTTCCCGGATCATGTTGGCCTTGAAAACCCTCGGCCGGGAACATGATGCGAAAACGCTCATCTTCGATGAAATCGACTCCGGAATTGGGGGGAAAACCGCCGAATCGATCGCCCAGAAACTCCAGGCGCTCGCCGCAAGGCATCAGGTTCTCTGTATCACTCATCTTCCCCAGATCGCCTCGTTTGCCCAACACCACTACCGGATCGAAAAATCGATCATCGGAGACCGGACCTTCACGACCGTCAAGCGACTGGACTTCGAAGAGCGGGTGGAGGAGATCTCCCGCCTTCTCTCTGGTTCCCGCCTCACTCCGGCATCGCTTCAGAATGCCAGGGAAATGCTTCTTCGAAATCAAAAGAAGGAAGTGCGGAGGAAAAAATGAACCGGCCCGACACCGCGGTCAAAGAGTTCAATTGCGGATTCAACTGCTCTCAAAGCGTTCTGGTGGCGTTTGGGGAATCGCTGGGGCTCGACCGAGAGACAGCACTGAGGATTGGCCAGCCGTTCGGAGGCGGAATGGCAAGGCAGGGTCTGACCTGCGGCGCCGTAACCGGAGCTCTCTTGGCGATCGGACTCAAATTCGGCCGGACGCATCCCGAAGACGAGGCGGCCAAAGAAAAAACCTATGCTCTGGTCAGAGAATTTTTCCGCCGGTTCAAGGAGCGGAACGGCTCGACTGTCTGCGCCGAACTCATCGGTGTGAACATCAGCACGCCCGATGGTTACC
>CAZNVB010000222.1:0-10084 GCA_964576265.1 uncultured Eubacteriales bacterium
GATCGTCGGCGCGAGATCGAGGAGAGAGACGAGGTCGTCTCTTATCTCTGTCCGTGTCTGTGGAGCGAGCCGGATGATCAGCGGAACTCTCATATAAACATCGTACAAGAAATGGATATGGCCGACGTGGGGGTCGCCGAAATCATTGTGGTATTCGCCCAGACCCTCCCCATGGTCTCCGACGATCATGATTGCCGTCTTGGACGCGATCCGGAGTTCCTCGAGTTTGCGCCACAAGCGGCCGATTTCAGCGTCCATATATTCGACTTCTCTTCGGTAGCACGTCCGGACAGCTGGAATAGAAAGCAGGGGCTTTCCGCGGAAAGTGAAGCGGACCCGCCCGCCGCGGCCGGGTGAGGTGATCTCGATTTCGCTTTTTCCCGTGAAGAAGTAGACGTTGTCCGGCCGCCGGATGAACCAGCCCCGCGTGTATTTGACTGTCGGGATGGAGAAGTCGTCGAGGGGAGTGAAATCGACAAGGTCGAGGCGGCCGAGGAAATGCTCGGGATGAGGATCGAACTCGTTTTGAAGTTCCAGACGGAGCGTGTTCTTTCCCGAAAGAAGTTCAAGATCGACTTCATTGAGGAGATATTTCTGGAGGCTCGTTTCGTAGATCAGTGTGTCATTCAAGAAGAGCTTGAAATCCTGGGGCACGTTCGGCGGGGCATACGGATCGTGAGGGTCCGAATAATGGAGCCAAAGGAAGAACGGCCGTGCGGCGTTCTTTTCCAGCCAGGGGATCGCTCGGGCATTGATTTCTTCGGCCGAGAGATAGAAGCGATCTGGAGGAAAATGGTCTTCGTAAGTTTCGAATCCTTCTGCGAGGCCGTAGCGAGATTCGAGGACGCCGAGCGAGACGAAAGCGGCCGTGGTGAAACCATTCTTTCGAAAAAGGTTGACGAGAGAAGGCCGAGACCGCCGGAAGCCGATGACCTGGCCGTTGTTGTAGTTCTTGATCTCGGAGGGGGCTTCGGAATAAAAAATCGTGGCGTGAGCCGGCAGAGTGATGGGGATGAGGGTATAGGCCCGGCGGAAAATGATGCCCTGGCTGGCGATGGCATCGATGTTGGGTGTTGAGGCTCCGGCCGGGTTGTAGAAGCTGATCTGATCGGCCCGCTGAGTGTCCAGAGTGATTAGAATGAAGTAGTCAGGACGCCCACGCCCCCGGCAGGCGAGCAATGGGAGAAGGAAAAGAAACACGGCCCCGCAAAGCGCTTGGCGAGCGGAAAATCTCCGCGCCGTTTTCTTGATTGCTGTCATCGTTCTTGCCATTTTCATTGAGGGAGAACTTCGGTCTTGCCGTCGAGCAATAAGCGACACCTTCCGACCGGAAGAAGATTATGTGGTAGAACATTTTTTTTGTCAAAATGTTTGCAAATTGAGTTTCTCTTTTATAAAATAGCTCCCCTTGAAGGACGCCGGGAATGATTGAAGTCGTTCTTGTGTTCCTAATTTTCGGCCTGCTCGGCCTTCTCCTCATCCTCATGAACCGGTTTCTCGGGCCTTCGCGCTCCAACCCGGTCAAAGAAACCCCTTTTGAGTGCGGCAGTCCGTATCTGCAGGAAGGAATCAACCCCTTTCCGATCAAGTTCTATCTCGTGACTTTTCTTTTTCTGCTGTTCGATATCGAAGTCGTTTTTTTCTTCCCCTGGGCTCTCGTTTTCAAGGAAATGAAAGACATCGGGTTTGTTCTCATGCTGGCTTATCTCGTTGTCCTCGGCGCCGGTTTTATCTATGCCTGGAAGAAAGGCGCTTTCGAGTGGGATTGAGGTGTTGATTCCGTGAGCGGCGAAAAGATCAAGCGGCCTCCGGTCGGTCAGTTCATCACCACCCAGTTCAATTCGCTTCTCGGCTGGGCCCGCAAGTTTTCTCTTTTCCACTATCCCTTTGTCACGGCCTGCTGCGGGATGGAGTACATGTCCGCTGCCTGCGCTCATTTCGACATCGACCGATTCGGAGCCGGGTGGACGCGATTTTCGCCCCGGCAATCCGATATGTTGCTTGTGGTCGGGACGATCACTCATAAAGAAGCTCCCGTCCTCAAGACCGTCTACGACCAGATGGCCGAACCGAAGTGGGTGATTGCCTTCGGGACGTGCGCGGTGAGCGGCGGGATCTACGACAATTATGCCGTCGTTCAGGGGATTGATCAAATTATTCCGGTGGACGTCTACATCCCGGGCTGTCCTCCCCGTCCGGAGACCGTGCTCGACGGGCTTCTCAAGTTGCAGGAGAAAATCCAGCATCAGGAACAGGAATGGAGATGGAAGAGGCGAAAACCCTAGCCCTCTTAGAGCAAACTTTTCCTGGCGAAGTCATCGAAGCCGGGATATCGCTCGGCGACGAGATTGCCGTCATTGTCCCGGAGGCTCTCATCCGGGTTGCCTCTTTCATGAAAAACCCTCCCGGTGAGTTTACGATGCTCCTGGATTTGACCTGTGTCGATTATCGAGGCGAAGAGCCGCGTTTTGAGATGGTCTACCATCTTTTTTCTCTGAGCAAGAATAAGCGCCTGCGGATCAAGACGCGTCTGCCGGAAAAGAATCCGCGGATAGCCTCGTTGACTTCTCTCTGGAAGAACGCGAATTGGCTGGAGCGGGAAGTCTATGACCTCTTCGGGATCGTTTTCGAGGGGCATCCCGACCTGCGTCGCATCTTTATGTGGGAAGGTTTCGATGGACATCCTCTGCGCAAGGATTATCCGCTGCGCCGAAGCCAGCCGCTCATCCGCTTAAGGGATTGAGATGCCGAGTCGACTTCAGCGTCAAGCCCGCCAGGATACGCTGCTTTTAAACATGGGGCCTTCGCACCCGGCTATGCATGGCACCATCCGGATTATGCTCGAACTCGACGGAGAGCGAATCGTCAATTCCGAAGTGGAAGTCGGGTATTTGCACCGCGGCTTCGAAAAGACCTGCGAACATCGAACCTACTTTAACCTCCTGCCGTATACCGACCGGCTGAATTATGTCTCCCCCTTGATCAACAACCTCGGCTATGTCATGACGCTGGAGAAGATGCTCGGGCTCGAAGTCCCCGAACGCGCGAAATATATCCGGGTGATCATGAGCGAATTATCGCGCATTTCGGATCATCTCACCTGCCTGGCCGCCATGGCCATGGAGTGCGGCGCCTTCACCGTTTTCCTTTACAAAATGAAAGCCAGGGAGTTCCTCTGGGACGTCGTCGAGCAGACGACCGGGGCGCGGATGACGACTTCCTACATTCGGATTGGCGGAGTACGCGCCGATCTCCATCCCGATTTTGATACCGGATTGAGAAAGGCCGTTTCAGAGACGAGGAATGTCCTCAAGGACGTCCACGGCCTTTTGGACAAGAACAAGATTTTTCTTAACCGGACAAGGGATGTTGCCGTGATGTCCCGGGAGGACGCGATTGCCTTCGGCTGGACAGGGCCTTGCCTGCGCTCGACCGGTGTTTATTATGATGTCCGCAAAGCCTTTCCTTATCTTGTCTATGATCGGCTCGACTGGGAGGTTCCGCTCGGCGACCGGGGGGATAATTACGACCGTTATATGGTTCGAATGCTCGAGATGGAACAGAGCTTGAGGATCATCGAACAGGCTGCGATCCGCATTCCCCGGACGCCGCGTGCTTTTTGCGTCGACGGCATCGACCCGGCGGATGCGATCCGGGCCTCCCGGCGACGCCGTCCCGAAGAAAACATTCGGCTGTCGCCCAACCTTGAAGGTTCGGAAAAAACCCTTCATCCCGACATTCTGTCACGCGGAAGCGGGTTTGCCGTCCCGCCGAAGGAAGACACTTATACGACAATCGAAGGTTTGATTTCTCATTTTAAATTTTTCATGCGCGGCCACGGGATCCGGCCGCCGAAAGGCGAAGCTTATTGCGCCGTCGAGGGAGGAAACGGCGAGCTCGGGTTTTATATCGTGTCCGACGGGACCGATCGTCCGTACCGCCTTCACCTTCGTGCCCCCTGTTTCCACGTCGTTTCCGCCCTGGAACACTTGATCCGGGGACGTTATGTCGCGGATGTGATTCCGACCTTCGGCTCGATGAACATGATCGGAGGCGAGCTCGATCGATGAGTCCCGCCTATTCTCCCGGATTGCTCAGAAAAATCGACGAACTCATCGGCCGCTATCCAAAGAAAGAAGCCGCTCTTCTTCCCGTTCTCCGGCTTGTCCAGGACGAGGTCGGCTGCATCGGGCCCGAGGAAGAAAAATTTGTCGCCGGACTTCTTGATCTCAAGCCGATGAGAGTCCGGGAAGTGGCCACTTTCTATACGATGATTTTAACACGTCCTCAGGGACGATATCATATTCAGGTTTGCCACAACCTAAGCTGCACCCTCCTCGGCGCGACCACGGTCCTTGATTATCTCAAGGATCGCCTGGGGATCGGAGTCGGGGAAACGACGCCAGACGGGAAATTCACGCTTTCAACGGTCGAATGTCTGGGCGCATGCGAGATGGCCCCCTGCCTGATGGTCAACTCCGATTATCACGGCCGGGTGGACAGACAGAGAATCGATGAAATTTTGGCGGGTCTGAAATAGAATGGCAACCAAGATTATCAGTGGGGATTTCGGCGTCGAGAATCTGTTCGAAATCCGGACCTATCTTCAGCGGGGGGGCTACGAGGCCGTCAAAAAGGCGCTTCCGCGAATGAAACCGGCCGAGATCCTGGAGGAAGTCAAGAAAGCAAATTTAAGGGGAAGGGGAGGAGCCGGTTTCCCGGCCGGAGTCAAATGGGGGTTCGTGCCTCAGAACGTCCCCCGTCCGAAATACCTTTGCGTCAATGCCGATGAAGGTGAGCCGGGCACTTTTAAAGACCGCTACATCATGAGCCACCATCCTCATCTTTTGATCGAGGGAATCATCCTCGCTTCCTATGCCGTGGGCATCCATACGGCGTTCATTTATATTCGAGGAGAGTACGAAGCCGTCGCCCGCCGACTGGAAGGGGCCGTCCAAGAAGCCCAGCGGGAAGGCTATTTGGGAAAAAACATCCTCGGGACGGGATTCGACCTGGAAGTCATTGTTCACAGGGGAGCCGGGGCCTATATTTGCGGAGAAGAGACGGCTTTACTCGAGTCGCTCGAAGGAAAACGGGGACATCCACGACTCAAGCCGCCCTTCCCGGCCTCGATCGGTTTGTTCGGCTGCCCGACCGTGATCAACAACGTGGAAACGCTTTCCAATGTCCCTTTCATCGTCCTCCACGGCGCCGAATCTTTTCTGAAACAGGGGTTGCCGAAAGACGGGGGGACAAGAATCTTCAGCGTCAGCGGGATGGTCAAGAAGCCGGGCATTTACGAGCTTCCTTTGGGCACAAAACTTGTGACGCTCATCTACGAATTTGCCGGTGGGATGATGGACGGGAAAAAGCTCAAGGCGGTCATCCCCGGCGGTATGTCCGCTCCGATTTTGCGGGCGGATGAGATCGACCTGCCGTTGGATTTTGATTCTCTGGTCGAAGCCGGATCGATGCTCGGCTCGGCCGCCGTCATCGTCATCGACGAAGAGACTTCCATGCTTGAGGTTCTGAAGACGATGGCGCGGTTCTATTTTCACGAGTCGTGCGGCCAGTGCACGCCCTGCCGCGTCGGCACGTCTTGGATTTACAAAATCGTCACCCGAATGGTCGCCGGCGAGGGAAGAAAGGAGGATCTTGACACCATCATCGATCTGGCTTCGAACATTATGGGGAAAACGCTTTGCCCCATGGGAGATGCCGCGGCCATGCCGATCCTTTCCCTCTGCCGGAAATTTCGAGAAGAACTGGCCAAGAATCTTGCTCCATAGACGGACGAGGACGAAGAGTGAAGGTCAAAATTATTATTGACGGGAAAACAGTCGAGGCAGCTGAAGGATCGACCATTCTTCAGGCGTCGGAAAAAGCCGGCCTGGCCATTCCTCATCTCTGCTATCATCCCGCCTTTGCGCCCGAGGGAAGCTGTCGGATGTGTCTGGTGGAGATCGAAGGCCTGCCCAAGCTGGAGCTGGCCTGTTCGACCCTCGTCAGGGAAGGTTTGAAAATTCAGACCAAGAGCCCGCGAGTCGTCGAAGCCCGCAAGGCCGTGCTCGAATTCCTTCTCGCCGAACATCCGCTCGATTGCCCGATCTGCGACAAAGCCGGTGAATGCAAGCTCCAGGATTACTTTGAGGAGTACGGCCTTTTTGAGAGCCGGTTCAGGGAAATCAAGGAGAAACGGGAAAAGAAATTCCGGCTGGGCAAGCGTCTTATCCTCGACCGCGAGCGCTGTATCCTCTGCACCCGCTGCGTTCGTTACCTCGGCGAAGTCACCAGAACCGGTGAGGCCGGAGTGGTTCATCGGGGGATCCGGTCCGAAATCGGCCTGTTTGAATCGGAGCTCATCGATCATCTTTACTCCGGCAACCTGACCGAGCTCTGTCCGGTAGGCGCGATTACGGATACGGATTTCCGGTTCAAAACGCGGGTCTGGTTTCTGGAGAAAAAAGCCTCCCTATGCACCCTCTGTGGCCGCGGTTGCAATATCTTCATCGAATTCCATCCCGGTTTTCCCAGAACCAAGCTTCCGCGGCGAGTCTATCGGATCCGGGCTCGCGAAAACCCCATGGTCAATCGCTTCTGGATTTGCGATTTCGGCCGCTATGGCTACGCCTATCTCGATGAGAACCGTCAGGATCGATTGGTCCAGAAGAAAGGGAACCGCAAAACGACTTTGACGAAAGAAAAGGCCGTCGGGTTTCTGACCGAAAAGATCAACGGGATGAAACTGATGGGCAGACTTCCGTGGCTGGCCGTGGTTCTTCATTCCGGCCTCAGCAACGAGGAAATCTTCCTTGCCCGGAAGCTTTTCCTCGATGGTCTCGGACTTGAGAAGGTGTTCCTTTCTGACCCGCCGCCCGGGAAAGGAGATGATTTTCTGCTGACCTCCGAACGGACGCCGAATAAACGTGGCTGGCAGGAAATCGGCATTCCCTCGGTCCCTCCTGAGCTCCTCTCTCTTGCCGAGAGCACACACTTGCTCATTATCTTCGGCCATCATTTCGCTTCCAACTTCAATCCGGCGGAATTGAGGAATGTCTTGAACCGAATTCCGATGAAAATCCTTTTGAGCTCGCACCGCAGTCCTCTTGACGACCTCATGGATATCATCATCCCCACTCCCGTGATTGCTGAAAAGAGCGGCACGCTGACCAATAGCGACGGAATCGTTCAGCCTTTCGAGCCGGCTCTCCAAAGACTGGAGGAGGCGGTTCCCGAGGGGGATTTTATCCTGGACTTGGCCAGAGAATTAAAAGTCGACCGCGCCTTTTTCTGGCCGCTCAGGTCGACCGAGGCCGTTTACCGGGCGCTTGCCGACGAAATCCCGTTTTTTAAATAGGAAAATGGAAATTCTCATTATTTTTCTCAAAATCGTTCTGGCGCTGGTCTGGTTTCTCACGCTCACCCTCTATCTGACCTGGCTGGAGAGGAAGGAGAGCGCGGTCATCCAGGACCGAATCGGGGCCAATCGAGCCAACATCGGCCGGTTCAGGATGATCGGCCTGTTTCAGCCGTTTGCGGATGCGATCAAGATGATTTTCAAGGAAGATTTTGTCCCTCCCTTCGCCAACAAATTCCTCCACACTCTCGCCCCGTTTCTATCTTTCTTTTTTGTCGCCGTCACGATCGCCGCCGTTCCGTTCGGCGACCGACTTCTGATCGCCGGGAAGAGCATCAACCTTCAGATTCTGGACCTCCATGCCGGGCTGCTGTTTATCCTGGCCATGCTCTCTCTCGGGATCTACGGGATCATTCTGAGCGGTTGGGCCTCGCGGAACCGGTTTGCGCTTTTGGGAAGCGTCCGGGGCGCTGCCCAGCTTGTCTCTTACGAGGTCGCTCTCGGTTTGTCCCTGGTCGGCTTGATCATGGTTTTCCCTTCACTCCGTCTGCAATCGATTGTCGCCTTCCAAGGCCAGAATGTCTTCGGCTGGATTCCTAAATGGGGTATCCTCCTCCAGCCTCTCGGGTTTATTGTCTTCTTTTTTTCCGCTTTAGCCGAGACAAAGCGCGTCCCCTTCGACTTGCCGGAAGGAGAATCGGAAATCATCGGTTTTTTTGCCGAATACGGCGGACTCAAGTGGGGGCTGTTTATGATGACCGATTTCATGGAAATCATCATCGTCTCCTCCCTGGCCACCACGCTCTTTTTCGGCGGCTGGCAGGTCCCCTGGCTGGCTGCGGATGGCTTCCACTGGCCTTGGGGAGGCGCCTGGCTGCTGCCGCACGGAGTCGTCGTCCTGCTTCAACTCCTTGCCTTTAACGTCAAAATCATCTTTTTCTGCTGGCTGCAGATTCTCATCCGCTGGACCTATCCGCGCTTTCGGTATGACCAGGTGATGGACCTGGGATGGAAAGTCCTTATTCCCTTGAGCCTTCTCAATATCGTCGGCACGGGTCTGGTGATGGAGTTCCTCAAGTGATCAAAGCGCTCGGCTATTTCTGGGAAATCATCCGCGGCGGCCTCATTACCTGCCGGCACTTTTGCCTCAACATGGTCTTTCATCTTCTCCGGGCGGTCGGGATCAAAACCGAACGCCGGGGAGCGGTGACGATTCAATATCCCGAGGAGAGAAAGGAAATCGCTTCTCGTCACCGGAGCCTGCACCGACTGCTGAAGCGCGAGGACGGCCGGCCGCGCTGTGTTTCCTGCCTGCTGTGCGCTACGGTCTGCCCTTCCGAGTGCATCGAGGTCGAGGCGGCGGAAGATCCGGATCCCGAAATCCAAAAATTTCCGGCCCGGTTTGTTATCGATCTCAGCCGCTGCTGCTTCTGCGGTTTTTGCGTCGAGGCGTGCCCGGAGGATGCCATCCGTATGGACACCGGCCGGATCGAACTCGCAGGCTACCGCCGTCAGGATCTGATCTATGATCTTGAAAAGCTCCTCCGATGAGCGTTGACCGGCTGAAGCTCGGAGAATTCGAAATTTTCGGGTTGAGGGAAGGGTATTTCTCGCTTGACGGCGGAGCGATGTTCGGGGTGGTTCCGAAAACGCTTTGGGAAAAGAAATATCCCGCCGATGCGGCCAACCGGATTCGACTGGCCCTCAACTCGATCTTGATCCGGACTCCGGCAGCACTGGTCCTCGTGGAAACCGGGATCGGGACAAAAACAGACCAGAAATTTTCGGGCCTCTATTGCGTCCAGATTGAGCCGGGTCTGGTCGCCTCCCTCGCTGGCGCGGGATTCAAGCCCGAAGATGTGGATTTTGTCATCAACACTCACCTCCATTTCGATCATTGCGGAGGAAATACCTTCCGCACCGAAACGGGCGAAGTCAGGCCGACATTCCCCCGGGCCCGCTATATCATCCAGAAGGGGGAGTGGGAATCGGCTCGATTTCCCAATGAGCGGGAGAAATCGAGCTACATAAAAGACAACTTTCTTCCCCTCGAGGAGTCCGGACAACTGGATCTCGTCGAGGGGAATCGCCAGATCGTCGATGGAGTCGAGGTCGTCGTCGCTCCCGGACATACGGCGCGCCATCAGTGCGTCCGGGTTTTCTCCGCCGGCCAGACACTTTGTTATCTGGGCGACCTTGTGCCCACATCCGCCCATGTCGGGCTGGCCTATATCATGAGCTATGATCTTTTCCCTTTGGAGACGCTCGAGACGAGAAAGAGAATCTATGAGCAGGCGATCGGTGAAGATTGGATTGTGGCCTTTGTCCATGATCCGGTGCACTTTTTTGGAAAAATCAGAAGAAATAACGGAAAATTCGTTTTTCAGCCGCTTGAAGTTGACTTTATTGGCTGAGGGAATATAATTCTGTTTCCCCATATCGAGGAGAGGAGGAATTTATCCATGAAAGAGGTAACGATCGAAGAATTGCTTGCCAAGGCGGAAAAACCCTCCATTGAAGCGAAGCGGCTTCATGCTTTTTACAGAGGGAAAATCGGCGTCACGCTGAAGTGCCGGATTCGGAGTTTCGATGACTTTGCCATTTGGTACACTCCCGGCGTCGCTGCCGTCTGCAAGGAAATTCATCAGGATCGGGAAAAGGCTTACGATTACACCAATAAATGGAATTTTGTCGCTGTCATTTCGGACGGTTCCAGAGTGCTCGGCC
>CAZNVB010000223.1:0-21336 GCA_964576265.1 uncultured Eubacteriales bacterium
AGAAATAGGCGCCTCGGCTTCGTCCTTTCTCTAAAAGAGGAGACCATCGACTGGCCGGAATCTTAGCCAGGAGGCGGGCGTTCTCCGGAAAAATCTCCTCCGCCGCATGTTCCGACAGCTCGCTTCCTTCCGCCAGCCAGATTTCGACCTCGGATACAAAAGGCAGCGGGTTTCCATCCACATAGGCCGATGGATTGGTCCAGGTGAGGATGATCGTATCGCCCTGCTGCCGGAGCTCCAATTCTTCGACTGTCTTCGGAACCCGGATGAGAGGCGGCAGAAGCGGGCCCTTCTTGCCACAGGAAGGAAGGATCGCCATCCCCAAGAAAAAGACAAGGATAAGAATATTCCTCCTGACCATCAAAGGATGAACCGACGCAGATCCTGATCCTTGAGGATATCTTTGAGCTGATTTTCGACGTAGGCTCGATCGATCAGGATCCTTTTCTCCTCGATGTCGGGGGCGGCAAAGGAAATCTCCTCCATGACCTTTTCAACGATCGTATGCAACCGTCGAGCCCCGATGTTCTCCGAATCTTCATTGACCTGTTCGGCAATGGCGGCGATGGCGTCGACGGCGTCGGGAGTAAATTCAACGGTCACGCCTTCGGTTTCCAGGAGAGCCATGTATTGTTTGATCAGGGCATTCTCCGGCTCGACAAGAATGCGGACGAAATCTTCTTTATGCAGGGGAGTCAGCTCGACACGGATGGGAAATCGCCCCTGGAGCTCGGGGATGAGATCAGAGGGCTTGGAGACATGAAAGGCCCCGGCTCCGATGAACAGGACATGGTCTGTCCGGACGAGGCCGTAGCGCGTGTTGACAGTCGTTCCTTCAATGATCGGGAGGAGGTCGCGCTGCACTCCCTCGCGGCTGACTTCCGGTCCGTGGCCGGATTCGCGACCGGCGATTTTGTCGACTTCATCCAGGAAAATGATCCCCGAATGTTCGACCCGTTCGATGGCCAGCCGGGCCACCTGATCCATATCCACCAGCCGCTTTTCCTCCTCTTCCATCAGAAGCTCTCTGGCTTCCCTGATCTTGATCTTCCTTTTTTTCGACCTTCCTCCCAGGAAGCCGGGAAGAATTTCCTGGATGTGGATCCCGATCTCCTCGACCCCGGCGTTGGAGAAAATCTCAAACGGCGGGCTCATTTTTTCCTTGACCTCGAGCTCAACCAGCCGCTCGTCAAGGTGACCGTCGCGAAGCTGGCGACGGAGCTTGTCCCGAGTTTCCTGGAAACGGATCTGATCGGCCTCTGTCAGGGCGTTTTCTCTCCGCCGGAGCGGCGGGAGAATGAGGTCGAGGATTTTTTCCTCAACATTCGTCTTGGCTTTCTCCCGGATTTCCTCGATTTTCTCCTGTTTAACCATATCGACCGAAATCCGAACCAGGTCGCGAATCATCGATTCCACATCCCGACCGACATAGCCGACCTCGGTGAACTTGCTGGCTTCGATCTTGAGAAAAGGCGAGGAAGTCAGTTTGGCCAGCCGGCGCGAGATCTCGGTCTTCCCCACCCCGGTCGGACCGATCATCAGGATATTCTTGGGGGCGATTTCATCGGCCAGCTCGGGCGGCAGCTTGCGGCGCCGGTAGCGGTTGCGCAGGGCGATGGCCACGGCCCGCTTGGCCGCCTTCTGGCCGATAATGAATTTATCCAGCTCAGCGACGATTTGCTGGGGCGTCAGCTCGGCTTCCTTGAACTCCCCGGTCACAGTCGGAACAGGTTTAGACAGCGATACGGCCATTCACAGCTCCTCGATGACGATTTGATCATTCGTATAAACGCAGATGCCGGCGCTGATGCGCAAAGCTTCAAGAGCAATCTCTCGGGCGGAAAGATCGGAGTGGGCCATCAGAGCCCGGGCGGCGGCGAGAGCATACGGTCCGCCCGAGCCGATGGCAATAATTCCGTCGTCCGGCTCGACGACATCCCCGGTTCCCGAGATCAAAAAGGTCGTCTCTTTATCGGCCACGACGAGGAGGGCTTCGAGCTGGCGCAGGGCCTTATCCAGGCGCCAGTCCTTGGCCAGCTCGATCGCCGCTCGGGAAAGATTGCCGCGATACTCTTCGAGTTTGTTCTCAAAACGGGAAAAAAGGGCCATGGCATCGGAAGTCGCGCCGGCGAACCCGGCCAGGATTTTCTCTTTATGGAGACGGCGGATTTTGCGGGCGGTTTGCTTGAGGATCGTCTGACCCATCGAAACCTGGCCGTCGCCGGCCATCGCCAGACGTCCTTTATGCCGAACACAGATGATGGTTGTCGCGCGGATCATTTTGGGTCCTTTCGTGAAAATATCATAGACCACGGCCGCGGCAATGTAAAGAAGACCGGCCCGCATCGGGGGCATTTGGGATCGGCCGCCCGGCCGTTGATTTTCTCAAAAAGCGCACTCCGAGAATGAAATCAACACCTGCAGCTCTTCCTCCCGGATTCAAAAGACCGCAGACGAGCCCCGCTCTGCCGATGAAATTCGGGCAAAGAAACGCCGCGGGATCCTCGATTCACGGCGATGGATGGACGGTTCCATTCCTCTTTCGAGGCGGAAAAAATCCGGCTATAATTGAAAAGTGAGAATCTTGATTCGAGATCGGTGCTTTCGGCTCGGAGCGGGGCTCTTCGTCCTCCTCTGCCTTATATCGGGTTGCAAGAAAGATCCGATCACCGCCACTCTCCCGCCGGATCAAGAGACGATTGCCGTCGTCTGCTCCCCTTCCACGGCCAGTCCCGGCGAAGTCGTCAAGGCGGCGGTGGCCATCGCCTCAAACAGCAAAGAAGTTCGCGTTTTCGGGCTGGAGGCAACGTTTGATCCTCAGATGTTTGAGTTTCAGGGGGCGGAAAAAGGAAGCTTGAATCCTTCCTGGGTGATCGTCGACGGAAACGAGGTCAGCCCGGGAAACCTCAAGATCGGCGGCTACGCTTGCGGCGGCAGCGCCGTTCCCAAGAACAGCAACGGGACTCTGGTCGTCATCAAGTTGAAAGTGACCGGCGCTTCATACGGGAACGGCGCTCAAAGCCGAATTGCCATCTCCCACTACACCGATGATCTCGCCGGATTTCAGCCGGAATCGGCCTCAACTCTCTTCACTCTGAAAAAATCCGGACTCTGAGGGATCGATCACGGGCCGCCCTCAGTCCGGCATTCGTCATCGATGAAGAGCGGGATGGAAGGCTGGATCAAGGTTTAGAGACGACGGGGAGAATTTTTTCTTGCCAAAACGGAGCCGCGAGAATAAAATAGAATCAAAAATAAGGAGCGGCAAAATGCCTATTCGATGGCGCGAAAAAGGGGATATCGTTGTCTTCGATCTGGTGGGAGAGCTCCGCTACGGGGAGGATCTGACGCCTTCCATTCATCAACTCATCGGCGAACAGCTGGCTACGGGAAAGCACAAGATTCTCCTCAACTTCGCTGCGGTCGATTTTATCGACAGCTATGGAATCGGAGACATTGTCGCCGCCCACGTCAGCGTCCAGAAAAAAAAGGCCCAGCTGAAGCTCGCTGCGCTTTCCCCCAAGATCTGGCTGATTTTCAACTACTCCGGCCTGACAAGAAATCTCGATATTTACGATAGCGAAGAACAGGCGCTCAGGAGCTTTCTCTGACGGCCGCTCCTCGACCAAAAACCGAACAACGGACGCCCGGTGCCGATTTCTTTGGAAAAGGGATTAACTCCGCCCCGCGACAGGCCCCTCCGGATCTAAAATCGATGAAATCGATAAATTCGATAGATTTTGTAATATTTGGCTCTCCTTGCTCCCGACGACCAAGGAGATTCTTTTTAGACGAAACCATTGAATCGACCGGCTGCCAAGATCCATCGTCTCGATATCCTGGCCGATAAAAATTCTCTCTGACAGTGACCGTCCCCGGGGCAACGTCCGAAGAGAGGCGAAACGGGATTTCGGCCCGGCGAAGGTCGTTAGCCCAAAGAAGGATGTTGCGGCTCTCTCCCCCGCGGATATCGAAGAAAACGACCGACCCGGGGAGAGCCATGCTGTTTCTGATCATCGCGTCCTCGACCCGGTCGAGCACAACAGCGGCGCAATCATCGGCCGTGCCGGCCTGGCGGCCGGAAAAGCCTTCGATCACGAGATCTCGAACCTCGCCCAGATAAAGTGCGCTCTTCCAGCCCGGATAGGGAGGCGTCCCCCAGAAAACCTCGATATTTCGAAGCCGAAGATTGTTCACCCGTTCAAAGGTCAAAGCGTTGACGGCTTTATCATAGGGAGCGGCGGGATCATGGGAGATAAAAAGCTTGACGTTTTCCAGGCTGACGCCGTCGAGCCAACTCTCGGGATGTCCGCGACAAACGCTCGACCCGTAGCCGCGGGCGATGATATCCCGAAGCAGGATATTCCTGATTTTGCCCGCCGGCCGATCGTCCTCCTTTTTCCAGCCCCGATGAACCTCGCTCCTCTTTTTGATGCTGAAATGAAACGGCTCGCCGTCGCCCCACCAGAACCAGTCGTGGCGCCGGCAATCGATCGTCAGGTTGGAGATCACGACATCGCTGACCTCCCCGCCGTCAAAGTCCATGAACGCGATCCCCCGGTTCGAGTCGGTGATGACGCAGTTGTCGATCGTCACTCGCCGGATGGCGTTCATGTTTCCATCGCAGAACTTGATGGCGCTCGAGGCCGAGGACAGACGGCAGTTTGTCACCGTGATGTTTTCACAGGGCAGGGCCGGACCGAACCAGTTCATCGAATAGAAGACGAGCGCATCGTCGCCGGTCTCGATGGTCGAGTTGGCGATGCGCAGATCCCGGCAGCCGTCGGGGTCGATCCCGTCCGCCCAGACGGCCTCTTTCAGGCTCGACCGGATATCGACGCCTTCAATGACCAGCCGCTCGCAGCCGTAGGGATGAATCGTCCAGGAAGGGGAATCGCGAAAAGAGAGACCGCTGATCCGAACATCCTTGCACCTGAGAAGAAGGACGAGTTTGCCGAACTGGTCCGGCTTGGGGAAAGACCGGATCAACGGCCGGCCGCGCTTCTCCATTTCCAGCTCGTTCGGGAAGATAAAATCATCGTGAAACGTCCCCTTCGGCCGCCGCTCGTACGAGGCTTGACCATCGACCGTCCCTCGTCCTTCGAGAGAAATATTGATCAAGTCTTCTCCGTAGAAGAGCGCCTCCCGGTCAAACTCGCTCCGCTCCTTGCTCGAATAGACCGTGGCGCCGGCTTCGATATGAAACCGGACGTGGCTGCGAAGATGAATTGTTCCCGAGGTATACTCGCCGGGCGGGAGATAAACCGTCCCGCCCCCGGCTGCGGCACAGGCATCGACGGCTTTCTGGATCGCCTCCTTCGCCGAGTCGGCCTTTTTTCCGCTCGCCCCATAATCCCTGACATTGAACACAGGCCGCTCGATCGCTCGACCAAAGGGCGATATTCCGGCTGCTTGCGGCGGGAATAGAAAAAAGCTTGAAACCAAAGCCGCAAAAACGGCAAAAATGCGGCCTTTTCCCCGGTTGAGCCGCCCCGCCGTCTTTGCTTCTCCTGTGCCGCCTCGAATTTTTCCTTCTCTCCGTCCATCACCGACCGCCATTTTCACTTTCCCTCCTGCCGCAGGAGTTTCATCGTCTCATAGGCATGGCGCAAGTGGGGGATCACAATGCTCCCCCCGACGACCAGAGCGACATTCAAAGCATCGGCGAGCTCTTCGTCGCTGTAGCCCGCCTCGACACAGCGGTCGAGATGATAGTCGATGCAGTCGTTGCAGCGAAGGACCGCCGAGGCGACAAGCCCGAGGAGCTCTTTCGTCTTCCCGGGAAGAGCCTCATCACGATAGGCCGCCGTATCCAGGTTGAAGAAACGCTTGATTCCCAGGTGGCCGCCGGCCAGGATCTCGTCGTTCATCTTTTTCCGGTAGGCGCGGAATTCATCGAGTCTCGTACCCATTACAGCACCTCCTTCAGAGTCATGTTCATCTTTTCTCATGAAAAGCAAATTTCTTCAAGCTCTTTCCCCGATGTTTGACCCCCGTCTCCTGATATGATAACTATTAGCTCCGTTGGGCGCACTTCAATGCATCGGTCCGAAGTTTCATTTTCGCCGCGGGCGAGGCCGTGGCTCGTCTTTTGCCTCTTCCTCATCCTAACACTGGTCCTGACTTATCCCCTATTCCTCAACCTCGGGCACGGCGTTCGGGACATGGGCGACCCGCTCCTGAATACCTGGATCATGGCCTGGAACGTCCACCGAATCGTCAGCCTGGACTGGAAGGGATTTTTCGACGCCAACATTTTTTACCCCGCTCCAAGGACGCTGGCCTACTCCGAGTTTCTCCTGCCCCAGTCGCTTTTCGCCCTGCCCGTCCTGTTGATCTCGGGAAACCCGATCCTGGCGTACAACATCGTCCTGCTCCTCGCCTTCATCAGTTCCGGTTTGGGGATGTTTTTCCTCGCGTTCCGCCTGACGAGAAGCACCGCCGCCGGGATTATCGCCGGCCTCATTTTTGCCTTCTCTCCCTTCATGTTTGCCCATCTCACCCATCTCCAGATTCTCTCCGCCGGCGGAATTCCTCTGACGTTTTTATTTCTTCATCGGTTCTTCGAATCTCGCTCGCCTGGAGATTTTTATCTTTTCACTCTGTTCTATATCCTTCAGGTCCTGGCCAACGGTTATTACGCTCTCTATCTGACCCTCTTTGCCGGCCTGTTCATCGTCTATCAAATTTTCCGCTGGAGATTGTTTGCCGACCGCGGCTTCTGGCTGAAAATGGCGACCTTCGTCCTTCTTGTCGCGGTCGCCGCCGGCCCCTTTTATTATCAATACATCAAGGTCCGGTCTGAAATGGGCTTCTCACGGGAAATCGGTTTTTCGGCCAAGCCGGCCAATTTCCTGACCACGGCCAAGATCAACCGCCTTTACGGCCGGGTCACGGAGCGCCTCTGGAAACCGGAGGGAGAACTCTTTCCCGGCGCGATCGCCTTCCTTCTCGCCCTCACCGGTTTTTTCTCAGGAGTGAAGATCATTAAAGAACAAAGAGAGGCCAAGCCAAAGCAAAGATCCGGGCGCGGGCTTCGGAGGCTGAAAATCCTTTTCAACTGCCTGATTCTTCTCTGGCTCGGCCTGGTCGTCGGAATCATCATTTTCGGCGGCTTCCATCTGACGGTCGGAAGTCGACTGATCCTCCGAGCTCATCGCCTGTCGAATCCGCTTTTGACGCTCGCCGTCCTCATCCTTTTCCGCGCCTTCTTCGGCCGACTGACTAAGATTAGGATCCCGAAAATCGCCGTTGTCGGAGAAGAGGCTGTCGGGATCTACGCCGTGATCTTGATCCTGGCCTTCCTCTTCAGCCTGGGCCCTGGAGGTCCCTATGATCTCCTTTACAGATATTTCCCCGGATTCGACGGACTCCGGGTCACCAGCCGGTTTCACATTTTCACGATGTTTTCCCTGGCCGTGCTGGCTGCGTTCGGCATGAAGAAAATTGAACGTCATCTAAAAGGCAGAAAATTTTATCTGGCCGCCGGGCTGGTCTCGCTGCTCATTCTGACGGAGTATTTTTCTGCGCCGATTCCCCTCGTCAAGATGCCCATCAAAGAGGAGATCCCCGAGGTTTACCGCTGGCTGGCTTCTCAAAAAGAGGAAAATTTTGCGATTCTGGAACTCCCTGTCCCCCAGCCGACGCATTCCTTCTGCGTCCTGGATTGCCCGAGGCTTTATTATTCGGTTTATCACTGGAAGAACCTGGTCAACGGGTTCAGCGGCTATTCTTCCCCCCTCTATGTGGAGCTCACGCGAAGATGGCACGCCAATACTCTGAGTCAGAATATTGAGGACATCAAAGCCCTGGGCATCCGATATCTCCTGGTGCACAAAAACCAATACAGGGAAGGGGATCTCCGACGGCTCCTGGAAAGGCTTCCGGAATTCGAGCCCGAGCTGCGACTGGCCCAAAGCTTTGAGACCGCCAGCGTCTTCGAGTTCGCACAATATCGTCCGGATTTGCGCCGGAACGCCCTCTCTGATCGGGCTCGGCCTCTCTGGCTGACCGGAGCTTCGGTCCGGGCCAACGTGAACGGGGAAAAGGCTCCGGCCGCGATCGACGGTGCCCTGGAAACGCGTTGGGAAAGCGGCCCTCAGGAGATCGGACATGTCTTTGAAATCGACCTCGGCTCGACAGAAAGAATAAAAGGAATTCTGATGAACCTCGGAAGCTATGGGGAGGATTACCCGAGAGGTTATTCCGTCGAGGTTTCCGCCGACGGGACTGCCTGGCAGGAAGTCGCCCGGAATGAACACAGCCGACTCCCCCTGACCGCCTACCTGAAGCCCCGGTCGCTCCCCTTCGAAATCCATTTTCCCGAAGTCGAAGCTCGCCGGATCAGGATCACAAACCTGGGAGAGGACCGCGTCTACAGCTGGTCCATTTGCGAGCTCGCTGTTTTCAATTAGGCTGCCGAAATGACGAAGATCATCATTTCCAATTGGGAGGTGCGTCGATGAGAAAAAACAAGCCGATCCGGCGGCTCCTTCTCGGTTTTTCGGCCATCGTCTTCATCACGTCGATCGGTCTCATGGCCTTCGGGCTCATCTCCGGAGCTCAGCGGGCGCCGTTGCCGACGCGGCCGATCTCCGAACGCGGCCCGCTCTTGCCCGAAGAGCTGACGGCCATTCGGATTTTTGAAGAGGCCAGGTCATCGGTCGTCTATATTACAACCCTCGTCCTCCGCCGGGATCTCTTCAGCTTCAATGTCTTCGAAATCCCACAGGGTACGGGGTCGGGGTTTATCTGGGATGAGGATGGGCATGTCGTGACCAACTTCCACGTCATCTATCAGGCCCAAAATATCCAGGTGACCCTTTCAGATCAATCCAAATGGAAAGCCGAACTTATTGGCGGGGCGGCGGATAAAGATCTGGCGGTGCTGAAAATCGGAGCCCCCCGCGAAAAGCTGCGGCCGATTCGTGTCGGAACTTCCTCCGACCTCAAGGTCGGCCAGGGAGTCTATGCCATCGGGAATCCCTTCGGCCTTGACCAGACCCTGACCACCGGGGTGATCAGCGCGTTGGGAAGGGAAATCGAATCCATAACCCGGCGGCCTATCCAGGGAGTGATCCAGACGGACGCGGCCATCAATCCCGGCAATTCCGGCGGGCCCCTCCTCGACAGCGCCGGCCGTTGCATCGGCGTCAACACGGCGATTTACAGCCCCTCGGGAGCCTATGCCGGCGTCGGGTTCGCCGTCCCAGTCGATACCGTTAACCGTATTGTCCCTCAGCTCATCCGCTACAAAAAAGTCATCCAGCCGGGACTCGGGATCCAGCCGGCCGAGGACTCGCTCGCCCGCCAGATCGGGATCGAAGGCGTCCTCGTTTTGAGGGTCGAACCGAACAGCGCCGCCGCCCAGGCCGGCATTCAACCGACACGCCTGGACCGGGAGGAAAATGTCATCCTCGGCGATATCATCGTCTCTCTCGGAGGTCAAAAGGTGTCCAACCTGAACGACCTCTACAAGGCACTGGATCGCTTCCAGGTCGGTGACACCGTCCAGGTCGAAATCCTTCGGGACGGCCGAAAAAGAACAGTCCGCGTCAAGCTGCAGGAAGTTTAATTGACCTCCTCTGAAAAAATCGCCGTTCTGCTGAATCCGACCGCGGGAGGCGGCAAGGCAGGAAAATACCGGAGGCGCCTCGAAAACTGCCTCCAAAAATGGAAAATCCCCTATGATCTCTTTGTCACAGAAAACGAGGACCACCTCCGGCTGCTGACCAGAAAGCATTCTGAGGATTATCCCACTCTCGTCGGAGCGGGCGGAGATTCTACCCTTCAGATCATGGCCGAAGAAATAATCTTGGCCGGGGCAAAAACGAGCCTCGGGATGATCGGTCTTGGTTCCTCAAACGATATCGCCCGACAGTTTTCCCTCGTCACCATCGACAGAGCCTGCCGGGCGCTCAAACGAGGACGGAAGCGACCGATCGACCTCGGTGGCATCGTCCATCAGGAAAAGACGATCAGAATCTTCATCGGCCAGGCAAACATCGGGCTCGGCGTCTGGATCAACGCCTTCGTCGAAGGGTTGAAAAAAAAGAACCCCCGGACGGGAAAATTTCAATGGGTCGCGGGAACGGCCGCCGCTCTCCGCGCTTACCAGAAAAAAATCGTCCCCATTCCCCTCAAAGCCGAAGCGCAAGGTTTCGCGGCCGAGGGCAAATTCCTGCTCGCCGTCTTCACCAACATCAGCTATTGGGCGAACGGAATGAGACTTCATCCCGACGCCCTTCCAGACGACGGCATCCTCGAGGCCACCCTGGTGCATCCCTGCTCGATCCCCCGACTCGCCAGCCTGGTGCTCGCGGCGAGATTCGGAAAGCTTCAGGGAGCGCCGGAAGTCGAAAGCGGCCGGGGATCGGTTTTCCGGCTTTCCTCTCCCCTGCCGTTCGGCGTTCAGACCGACGGAGAAGTCATCGGCAATCCGGAATCTCCCTCCCTCTTCCATGAACTCGAGATCCGCACCCTGCCGCGAGCTCTCTCCATCCTTGCCTGATTCTTCTTGAATTGTTCTCAGCCCTCTGTTAGCCTAATCATCGGCCTCGGATAACGGCTCGATCCGTTGAAAAAAAGATGGTCAAAAAGGAGATTTTTGTCCCGTTCAACTCAATCCGGGCTAAAGCGTCACTTTTCGTTCTTCTCCTCCTTATCCTCACCTCCCTGGCATTCTACGCCATCACCGTCCGGGTCATGGACAAACATATTCTCAACGAGGTCCTCGTGCGGGCCGAATCCCTCGGACGAACCGCCGCCTCTCCTGCCGGCTACAGCCTGATGTCCGATGACCTTCCCGGGCTCGACACTCTCGCCTTCAAGATCAAAGACACGAACCCGGACATTGAGTACATTGCCATCATTAACTCGGAGGGCAAGATTCTGGCCCACAGCGACATCACGAAAATGGGCGGAGTGTTTGAGCCTCTGGAAGGGGTCCCCATCCGCTCCTATGAAGATGGAACGATCATTTTGGAGAGCCCGAAAGGTCCGGCGGGTCAACTGGAGATTTCGAGCCCGATCCTCTTCATGGACAAGGCGCTTGGATCGATCATCCTCGGGATCAATAAATCTCACCTGGCCGCCGCCCAGAAAGAGGCCCGGCGGACGATCATTATCGTCTTTGCCGTCATCCTCCTTCTGGGCGTCACGTTGAGCATTTTCCTTTCCGCTTTCCTGACCAGGCCGATCCGGGAGCTCGCGGCGGGCGTCGCTGAACTCAAGGAAGGCAAAAGCCGCCGCTCTCTGCGCATCTATTCGCAAGACGAGCTCGGCCGACTGACTCAGAGCTTCAATGACATGACCGCCCTGATTGAGGCCCAGAAGGACGAGCTCGGCCGCTACGCCCGGGACCTCGAGGAAGCCTATGTCTCGACCGTCAGGGTCCTCGGCGCAGCGATCGATGCCCGCGACACCTACACCCTTGGCCATTCGACCCGGGTGGCCCAGTTGGCGGTCGATTTGGGCCGAGAGCTCGGCCTCGCTCGTGAAGAACTCGAGGATCTTGAAATCGCTTGCCTCTTTCATGATGTCGGAAAGATCAAGATTCCGGATTCCATCCTGCTCAAACAGGGCCGTCTCGAGCCCTGGGAACAGCGAGAAATGCAGCGGCACCCCGAATACGGAGCCGAGATCCTGGCCAAAGCCTCCTCTTTGCTAAAATACATCCCGGCAGTCCGGTCTCATCATGAATGGCATGACGGAACAGGATATCCGGATGGTTTGAAAGGAGACCGGATTCCGCTTGCCGCAGCCCTCATCTCGCTGGCCGACTGTCATGATGCGATGACCTCGGACCGGCCTTATCGAAAGGCGATGAGCCAGTCGGAAGCCCGGCAGAAAATCGCTTCACTCGCCGGCCGGCAATTTGATCCGGGATTGGCCGAGCGCTTCATCCGTCTGCTCGAGAGGCGGGAAGCCGAAATATCGTCGAGGCTGACCGAATGAAACGGCCTGGCGTTTTTTCTTCCCCTCTGAGCGACGTCGTTCTTGCTTTGATCGTCGGACATCTCGTCTCCTGCGCTCCCCAACCTAAGCCGGCGCCGGTGCCACGACCCGACTTGAGCATTCCTCGACAGTTTTTGGCGGCGGGAGATTTCCAACACGCCATCGACACCTACCAAGCTCTCTGGGAACAATTCACGGCCGAAAAAACCGTCCGGGATGAATACATCCAGGCGCTTGAACAGATTAAAACTGAGGCGGATAAATTTTATCAGGCCAAGAATTTTCGCCCGGCCGTCCGGGCGTACTCCGTGCTGCTGGAGAATTTCCCCCGCTTCGAGACCCTTGGACAGGAACTCTCCTTCCGCCCGGAATTATTGAGACGGCAGATTCGCAGGTCTCAGGCGGCGGAAATCGAGCTCGAAGCGGCTCGAGCTCTCGAAGGCAGAGATTTCGAGAAAGCGGTCAGCGTCTATTTGAACCCTTCACGTCTCGAACTCCGGATGCCGGAACTCGAATCCGGCTGGCGAAGAACAGCCGAGGAAGTGATGCGCCGTTCGGAAGAGGCCGAGGGCAAAGAGGATCTCATTACGGCCGGCAAGGGGTATGCCGCCCTGCTCAAAAATCTTGCCCTCCTCGGGAAAACAAAGCCGCCTCCCCCGTTTTCCAGAGGAGACTTGGAAGCCCGGCTGAATACATTGCGGAACCGGCTAACCCGGAGAGGGCTCGAAGACTACCGACGAGGAAACCTCAGGGAAGCGATCGCCGTTTGGCAGGGCCTGCTCGAGTTCGATCCCGGTAATGCCGAGATCAAGAAGGCCGTGGAGACCGCCACGGAGCAGCTCAAGAAGCTGAAAAAGGATGTCCCGGCAGGTTGAGGCCCGGGTGTTCGACATGCCTCCGGCTCTGGTTGAGGATTCCTGATATGTTCGATTGCCAAAAGAAGCCTCTGTTCTCCTCTGTCATCTTCTTACTCTCTTTGGGCCTTCTTTGGGCATCCTGTCAAAAGCCAGACCGGGCTGCCGGAGAGAGAGGGAAAGAGCTGTGCCTGGCCGTCATTCCTATGGGCACGACCCACGAATTCTGGAAGGCCATCCACGCCGGAGCTAAAACGGCCGCCGAGGAACTGGCCGTCCGAATCATCTGGAAAGGCCCGCTCAAGGAGGATGACCGGAACGAGCAGGTCCAGATCGTCGAAACGATGATCGCCGCCAGAGTCGACGCTATCATCTTGACTCCGCTGGATGACCGGGCTCTTATCCCGCCGGTGGTGGAGGCAAAAAAGGCAGGGATTCCGACGGTCATCTTTAATTCAGCCCTGGCGGGAAACCACCACATCGCCTACATTTCCACCGACAACCGGCGGGGCGGGCGACTGGCCGCCGAGCACATCGGAAAGCTCATGAGCGGCCGTGGAAATCTCATTCTCATCCGTGTCCTCGAAAGCGTCGAAGGCGGGAGGCAGAGAGAGGAGGGATTCCTTGAAGGTATCCGGGGAAAATTTCCAGCCATGACCATCCTTTCAGACAACCAATATGCCGGCATTACCACCGAGACCGCCTATCAGACTACGGAAAACCTTCTCTCGCGATTTCCAAACGTCGAGGCCATCTTCACTCCGAACGAATCCTCGACCTTCGGCTGCCTCCGGGCTCTTCAAGATCACGGCCTGGCTGGGAAGGTGATTCATGTCGGGTTTGACACATCGGTCAAGTTGATCGAAGCTCTGGAAAAAGGTCAGCTCGCCGGCCTGGTCCTCCAGGATCCTTTTCGCATGGGATATGAAAGCGTTAAAACAGCCGTTGCCCATTTGAGGGATCAGCCCTACGAAAAATACATCGATACAGGCGTCTTCATGGCCACCCCGGAGAATATGAACCGGCCAGAGATCCGCCGCTTGCTCATTCCAGACCTTTCGATCCTGGAGCGTTGAGAACCCCGCTCCTTGGATTGCCATAGAGGAGGCAACATGCCGAAAACATGCGGTCCTGCGATCTCCGTTTTATTGATCTTGAGCCTCGGCCTGGTGTGGGGTCAGAACGCAAAACAGAGGCCTCCGTCCGGCCCTACCTCGGACATCGGCCAGGAAGCGCGGCTCCACATCATCTCTTCGAGCCACCAGGACATCGCCTGGATGGACAGCCCGGAAGCCTGCGTCGAGTACCGCGACAAGCATTGCATTACGCCGGCCCTGGAGATGATGAGGAATTCGCCAGAATATTGCTTCACGATGGAAAACATGCTCAACCTGATGGAATATCTGGAGCGGCATCCCGAAAGCCGCGATGAGATCCTTCGCTTCACCAGGGAGGGAAGGCTCGAATGGGGAGCCACGTTCAACCAGCCTTATGAATCGCTTCTCAGCGGCGAACAGCTGATCCGCCAGACCTATTTCGGCCGGAAATGGCTGAAGACGAATTTCCCCGGCTGCGATGCCCGGGTCTACTTCAATCCGGATGTTCCCGGACGCGCCCTCCAGATGCAGCAAATTCTGAGCAAGGCGGGGATCCCCTTCATGGTGATCAGCCGGTATCACGAGGGGTTTTACCGCTGGTCAAGCCCGGACGGATCTTCTGTCATCGCTTACTCGCCGGGCCACTACACCAACGCCTCCGCGATCCTGAGCGCGGCGCCGGCCGATGGAGCTAAAATTCTCGAGGAGAAGCTGGCCATATGGAAGGCTGCCTACTCCGGGCGGCGAATTCCCTTTGAGTTTCCCCTTCTCCACTCGGTGGACTTCTCGCGGCCGACCGACTTCGGCCCTATGATCGAGTTCTGGAACAGCAGGCATCAGGTCTTGGGCGGCTCGCCCGCCTCGACGATGCGCTATTCATCGGCCCGTCAGTTCTTTGAAGCCCTGACCCGGCCGCAGCCGGATTTCGTTCCCCTCAGCGGCGAACGGCCGAACCTCTGGCTGTATATTCACGGACCCACCCATCACTGGGCAATTTCCGCCCAACGTGAGGCCGCCATCCTTTTGCCGGCCGCAGAAATTTTTAACACGATCGCCTCTCTTCTTGCCGGCGATTTCAAAAATTATCCCACGGCCGCGCTCTCGGAGGCCTGGCAGTCCGCGATCTATCCCGATCACGGCTGGGGCGGCAAGGAAGGCCAGATCACCGACCGGCTGTTTCGGAAAAAATACGAATTCGCCCGCGACATGGGAAAGCAGTTGCTCGCCGAGGCCGTTCAAACCATTGCTTCGGGCGTAAACACAGGGCAGGCGGAAGGAATTCCCGTAGTCGTTTTCAACAGCCTGTCCTGGGAGCGGTCGGCTCCCGTCGAAGTCGTCATCGGCTCAGGCCTTCACCGCTGGCGTGTTCTGGATTCGGGGCGCCAGGTGATGCCGTCTCAGGTGCTGCTCCCTCAGTCCGGGCAAAAGCTGGGCACAACGCGCCTTGAGTTTATCGCCAAGAGCGTTCCCCCCCTGGGTTATAAAACATTCTATCTCGTTGAAGACCGGGACGCTCCTCCCTTTCCCGTCCGGACAATTCTTCCATCCGACCGGTACGAAAACGCCTTCTACAAGCTGGAAATGGCGCCCGGCGGGATCAAACGGATTTTTGATAAGGAGCTCGGCTGCGAGCTTCTGAATACGGACAAATTCCTGGGCTTCGAGGTCTTCACCATGCGGTCGGAGGGAAACGGTGCGGGGGAATTCGGCCGGGTCCAGCAGCCGACCATGGACGGTTTCGACAAGCTCAGCCTTCACGGCGCGGGCTGGGAATTCGACCCTCTGGATTCCGGCCCGCTGCAGGCGGTCTTCCGGCTCAAACAACAACTGGAGTCCTGCACGATCGAGGAGCAAATCGTCATCTATAATCATCTCAAGAGGATCGATTGCCGAGTCGCCATCATGAACTGGGACGGAGCCCCCTATCGTGAGTTCCGCCTGGCCCTGCCCGTTGGCGCCGCAAGAGGCGAGATCGCCTATGAAGTTCCGATGGGCGTCGTCGAGGTTGGACGAAGTGAAATCCCGGGCACGGGAGGACAGGCCTACGGAAGCCTAAACTATGACGAAATTTGCTCTCGGATCCGTCCCCGCGAGGTTCAAAATTTCCTGAGCGCCGGAGGTCCTCATTTCGGCGTCACTTTGAGCACGAGCGTGGCGGTCAACGACTATCAGGACCCGACACCTGCCCCGGCGCCTTATCCGGTGCTCCAGCCGGTCCTTCTGGCATCCCGGCGGAGCTGTCACGGCGAGGGGAACTGGTATCTCCAAGAGGGCGACCACCATTACCGCTTTTCCCTTTTCTCTCATCCAGCCGGGTGGAAAAACGGTTATCGCGCGGGCATCGAGGCCAATCACCCCCTCTTTCCCGTGATCGCTCCCAAGGCGAAAGGCGGGATTCCACTGCCGAAGGAAATGACTTTTTTTTCTCTCTCCGTTCCCAACGTTCTTGTCAGCACAGTCAAAAAATGCGAGGACGACGATTCGGTGATCCTCCGGTTTGTCGAGATCGAGGGACAGGACGCTGATATTGAGCTTAATACGGCCTTCATTCTTACCGCGGCGGAGCTGGTTAACATGATCGAGGAAGAGGGGAAACCGCTGGCCGGCGAGACCCGCGGTCTCAAGCTTAGGATCGGCCATCACGCCATCGAGACCCTGAAGCTTCGGCTGAAAGGGCTTTCGGCGCTGGAGTAAGGGGCAAGTTCGGAATACGCTATGAGAAGCACAATTTTGAAAAAGACCATTTTCACGTCCGGGAAAGGGGATAAAATGGAGATATGTTCGATCCCGATCGACATCAACAAAGGAAAGAGCGGGCATGGAACACAGGACCGGTCGCTGCAAAAATCCGGAGGGGGCCATTCAGGCAAGAAATCCCTGTATCGGTCGCAAATCCCGGGCCGGCCTTGGACGGCACTTTTTGGCTCAATCCTATCAGCCGTCCTCCTCTTTTCTTGCGGCTGCGGCCGGGATTCTCGGGCAAAGAAAGAGGTTTCCCCCTTTGAGAGACGAAATTTCGCTTTGATCAACCGGGGAGAATCCGCGGCGGAGATCATTCGAAAGGCCGCCGACATCGTGCCCTCACCGAATCAGCTCGCCTGGCAGGAGATGGAGTTCATCGCTTTTATTCATTTCGGGATGAACACCTTCACCGATCGCGAGTGGGGAGACGGCAAAGAAGACCCCTCCCTTTTCAACCCGAAGGAATTTGACGCCCGCCATAGGAATCATTCCTTATAGCCTAAATCAAGCACCCCAGACTTCCGGCCGGACAAATCTATTCGCTCGGCTGGATAACCCTTTCTTCGCCAAGAACGTTTGCTTCCGTGATGATGGATAATGGGGAATCACGAACTCAGAGATGCCTCCTCAAGGCGAAAATTTTGACAGCTTTTCGGGCCTGTGCTATAAGCTTTTTCGAGCGTGACAAAAAACCTCATCATCCCATCTCAGGAGAAACCATCATGAGAACTTTTGCCGTCGCCTTGTCCATTTTTCTTATCTTCGCTCCGGCCTTGCCGGCCGCAGCGCTCTCCGGCCAGGAGACCGAGGCCCAGCGCGAAGCGAGGATGAAGTGGTGGACCGAAGCCCGCTTCGGCATGTTCATCCACTGGGGTCTTTACGCCCTGCCGGCACGTCATGAATGGGTCAAACAGCACGAATCCATCAAGGAAGAGGAGTACCAGAAATATTTCGACCATTTCAACCCCGACCTCTACGACCCCCGCGAATGGGCGCTCCTGGCCAAGGCCGCCGGGATGAAATATTTCGTCGTCACCACCAAGCATCATGAAGGTTTTTGCCTCTGGGATTCAAAATACACCGATTACAAGGCCACCAAGACGCCCTACGGAAAGGACCTGATCAGGCCGATGGTCGAAGCCTTCCGGGCCGAAGGTCTGAAAGTCGGTTTCTACCATTCCCTCCTCGATTGGCATCACCCGGAATATCCCGTCGACCGCTATCACCCGATGTTCAAAAACGCCGCCTTCCGCGAGAAAGCCAAGAACCGCGATGTCAGGAAATATGCGGAATATCTCCACAACCAGGTCCGCGAGCTCCTGACCGAGTTCGGCCCGATCGACTGCCTGTTCATGGATTTCTCCTTTCCCGGAGAAGACGGTAAAGGCCGGAACGACTGGCAGTCGGAGAAACTCCTGAAGCTCATCCGCGAACTCCAGCCGAACATCATCCTCAACGACCGGCTCGACCTGCTCGATGTTCCGGGCGGCTGGGACTACCGCACGCCCGAGCAATTCATGCCGCGAGAATGGGTCACCATGAACGGCCGGCGTGTTCCCTGGGAAACATGCCAGACGTTTTCCGGCTCCTGGGGCTATCATCGCGACGAGGCCACCTGGAAGAGCGTCCGGCAGCTCGTCGTCATGCTGATCGAAACGGTGAGCAAAGGCGGGAATCTTCTTCTCAACGTCGGACCGACCGCCCGCGGGACATTCGATCATCGCGCCAAGAAAAGGCTCGAGGGGATCGGCCGCTGGATGAAAGACCACGGCCGGGCGATCTACGGCTGCACCGCCGCCCCCGACGGTTTCAAACCTCCCCAGAATTGCCTTCTGACTTACAATCCCGAGGCCAAGCGCCTGTATATCCATGTCCTCGAATGGCCGATGGGCGCCCTCCATCTTGAGGGCTACGCGGGAAAAGTAACATACGCCCAGCTTCTGAACGACGCTTCGGAAGTCCGCTATATCGAAGAAAGCCGTTCCTCTGAAATCGGCTATCTCCCGGGAGAGCGAAAGGCGGCCGCGGCCGCGAATCTCATCCTCCGCCTGCCCGTCCAGCAGCCTGAGGTCACGGTTCCGGTCATCGAACTGTTTCTGAAATGAAAACCGAACAAGAGCAAAAACAAAGGAGAATGCCATGTTGAAAAAACCGATCGGAATATTGATGATTTTAGGACTTTTGCCTGGGCTTTTGGCCGCCCAAAAGGCCGGGCCTAAGGTCTTTATTTCCGTCGACATGGAGGGAATCTGGGGAGTCGTTCACGGCGACCAAACCTCCGCGGCCGGCCAGGACTACGGCGCCGCCCGGAAGTGGATGGCCGAAGACGTCAATGCTGTCATCGAGGGCCTGTTCGAGGCCGGAGCCGCAGAGATCGTGGTCAACGATTCCCACGGAAGCATGAGGAATATCCTGGCCGACGATCTTCATCCCCGGGCCTCGCTCGTCAGCGGTTCGCCCAAGCCGCTGTCCATGATGCAGGGAATCGACGCCTCGTATGACGCCTGCATCTTCATCGGCTACCACGCCAGGGCGGGGACGGCTTCGGCCACTCTCGATCACACGATCTCCGGAAGCGCGATGTACTCGATTAAAATCAACGGCCGAGAGCAGCCGGAGCTCGGGATCAACGCCGCCATCGCCGGTTATTACAAGGTGCCGGTCATCATGCTCAGCGGCGATGCCGAGACTTGCTCCCAAGCCAAATCTCTCCTCGGGAACGAGATCGTCACCGTGGCGGTCAAGGATGCGCTGGGCCGCTACGCCGCCAAGCTTCTACCGCGGGAAGAAGCCAAAAATCGCCTCCGGGCGGGCGCCAAAGAGGCGATTCTGAAAAAAGAGAAGGTCGTGCCCTTTCGGCTGAGCGCGCCGTTTGAGTTCGAGCTCGAATTCCACAACTCCGGCCAAGCCGAGATGCCTTCCCTCATCCCCCAGGTCAAGAGGACCGGAGCCCGCTCTGTCGCTTTCTCTGCCGACGACTTCATCCAGGGTTTCAAGCTGCTGCGCGCCTTGATCGCCTTGGCCGGCCCTTGATTTATCGAATCGCGCTCATCTTTATTGTGCGGTTCTTTTTTCAGCTTTCAAACCCGCCTCCGGATTAATCCATAAACCGGCGAAGAAAGCGCCCCGATTTTATTTCTTGTCTGAAGCTCCAGGCTTGACGAGCGGAACGCCCGCCCGGCAAAGCGGACACGCCTGGGGTTCGAAGGCATCGATTTTCAAGGCGAGAAGGCTCCCGACCGGCCGGCCCTCAATCCAAACCGCGCCGGCCGTCCGATCCACGAGGACATAGACGCCGGCCACGACGACCGATTTTTGCTTAAGACACTCAACGACTTCCTGAATCGAACCGCCGGTGGTGAGAATATCCTCGACAATGACCGCGCGCACTCCGGGCTCGAGACCGGTCCAGCCGGGCCGAAAAGCCATTTTTTCCTCTACCCGCTGCGCAAAAGCGAATTTCTTTCCCATTTTCAGGGCGGCCAGAAACCCGATGGCGATAGCGCCATAGGCCGGCGAAATGACATAATCGAAATCGGTGTTGTCCCGGCGAATTTTTTCCACCAGGAGATCGATGATTCGTTCGAGCCTCTGAGGATTCTCGATCAACCGGATCTTTTCAAAATACCACTCCGAGTGCTTGCCTGATGTCAGCTTAAAATGCCCCTGAAGAAGCGCCTCGGATTCCTTGAACAAGGACAGGACCGATCCCTCGACATCATGGACCATTTCGTCCTCCTATCGGCTGAGCCGTCATTCCAAGGCGCAGTCCGCGCCTCCTCATTATAATTAAGGGGAAGACCGACTTAAAGAAGAATTTGAATTTGTCCTTTCATCTCTTTAAACTTGGCCCGAGGGGATGAACGGTCGGGCAGCCGGCGAAAACGATTTCTTTTTGGGGAAACGAGATTTAGAGAAGAGAAGCAAACCGGGAGGTCAAAAATGAAAAGGCGCGAAGCGATGAAATTCCTGCCTCTTTCGATCACGATGATCCCGCAGGCGGCGACGGCTCTCGCCGCAGCTCCCGGTCGTCGGAACACTCCTTCCCGCCTCCTGACCTCGACGGCTCCTCTGACCGTCGAAGTCAAGCTCCACAACGGTGCTCCGGCTCTTTTCCTCGACGGCCGGCCGACGTTTGCCGCCATATTATGGGTTCCTTCGCCGGAAAAAGACGGCTGGGATTTCGCCGCACAGGCCCGCCGATTCTCGGACGCCGGAATCCACCTCTATGCCTTTGACGTCGGTGTCGGCCGGGAATGGCTCGGCCCCGGGACAGACCCGGCTCGTCCCTTCGATTTTTCGACGGTCGAAGCGCGCTTCGGCCGGGTTCTCGAAGCCGACCCCGAAGCCCTTTTCCACCTGAGGGTCCATCTCGAGACGGGACACGGCGATTGGTGGGAAAAAGCCTATCCGGAAGAATGCGAGGTCACCTCGGAGGGAAAGCGCAACGGTCAATCTTTCGCCTCTTTGGTCTGGAGGAGCCAGGCTAGGGATTTCCTGAGCGCCTACATCGAGCACCTGGACCGCGTCGGGCTCAGCGGCCATGTTCTCGCCTATCAAGTCGGGACCGGCCACACCGGAGAATGGGTCAAGGGGGAATCCTCGATGTACTGGCCTTGCGGAGACTACAGCCTGCCGATGCGCCGTCATTTCCGAGACTGGCTTCGCCGGAAATACAACAACAGCGC
>CAZNVB010000224.1:0-9294 GCA_964576265.1 uncultured Eubacteriales bacterium
GGCTAGGGAATTCGCCCAAAAAGCGCTCGAAATAGACCGTGGCCTATGCGAAGCTTATGCTGTTTTGGCTTCAATAAAGCGCGATTATGAGTGGGATTTTGAAGGCGCCCAGAGAGAGTTCAAGAGAGCCATCGAAATAAATTCGGGCAACGGCTACGGCCATCAAGGATATGCATTTCTATTGTCACGTCTGGGCCGTCATGAAGAAGCGATCAAGGAGGTCAAACTGGCTCGCGACCTGGAACCTCTTGCGCCGAGGATTAGGGCAAATGTCGGACTACTTCTGTACCGCGCAAGAAGATACAACGAAGCGCTGGAAGAGCTCAAAAAAGCGCTCGAATTCGATCCGAGCCATGCGGCGACACATGAATACCTTGGATACGTATATAGAGAAACCGGCCATTATGAAGAGGCCAATGCGCATTTCAAAAAAGCAGGGGACCTCGCAGATTCGCCTGAGCGCTTGATCGACCTTGCCATTACGTATGCCCGTGCTGGAAAAATTGAAGAGTTAAACAAAATTCTCATAGATATTAAAGGACGCTCCAAAAAAGAATACGTTTCTCTTACCCTTTTGGCCGCCGTATATGGCGCTCTTGGAGAGCGGGACACCGCCTTTGACTTGCTCGATAAGGCTTATGCCGAGCGGGATAGCAGACTGACCACTCTTAAAGTGGAACCCATTTTTGACTCCCTCCGCTCCGACCCGCGCTTCTCCGCCCTCCTCAGGAAAATCGGCCTGGAAAAATAGCCCTCTTTTCTTCAGGAAAGCCGTCCGACCTCGCGGGAGATGTGTTTCTTGATCCACATCCTGAGCAATGATGTGTAGCTCAAACCTTTCCGTTCAGCGATTTTTTTCAACAGATTTGATGACTTAATGAAGGTTGTCTTTTCCGGACCGGATGTGCGGAGATTCCACTTCATTTCGAGCAGCGGCATTGACATCAAAAGACACAGCAGGCTACGATCGCTAACACTTCGAAACGAAAAATAACCCAGGGGCGACGGCAATCTTCGGAGAGGAAGAAAACGAGTAGAGAGCGAATGAAACTTCCGGAGTTCATCCACGCTGTCGTGAAAAGAAGCCGGGCTTTTTACCGGGCGACCGAGCCGGGGCATTTTTTGATCAGTGCGCAGGTGCCGGCAGAGGCTTCCGACATTCCGCCTCTCCATCATTTTGACCTCGACCATCAACTGGCCGAATGGCTGGATTACCGGGTCGCCGCCGCCAGACCTCTCTGGCGGGCGAAAGCCGGATTGGACGACGATTCGCTTCCCTCGATCTGCCCTCGGTTCGGCATCGCCGAGCATTCCGCCTGGCTGGGGATGGATGATGAAATTTCTTGTCCGGGCGATCCCCTGGTGGTATGGGCATCTCTCCCGCTGGGCCGATTCAATCGACGGCGGGCATGTCTTCTCCATGGGAAGCGGCTGGATGAATGGGCATATCCTCGGGCATCTCTCCAATGACGCGGCGATGCTGTGTTCGCCCAGGATCTATGAGGAATTCGGGTTCCCGTATGAGGCGGAATTGGCAAAAAAATACGATGGCGTATTCTATCATGTCCACAACGAGAAGATGCATTTCGTCCCCCGGGTCGCCCAATTGCCCGGGATTCGGTTGCTCGAAGTGACCAATGATCCCGGGACACCCGCCGCTTTGGAGGACCTCGATCGCGTCTTCGCCGCCACCGGCTCGGCCAATCTGATGCTCCACGGCACCGCGGATCAGGTCCTGAAAGCGATCGATCAGCTCAGGGAGCGGAATGTATTTTTCCAGGTGAGCTGCCGGGACCGGGCGGAAGCGGAGGATATCGTTGCCTTTGTGCGGGATCGGTCAAAACCCTATATCCTCTGATGAGGACCGAGTGCTCCGCAGCTGCGGGGGGACGCGCCTCAGGCCATCGCCGAAGCCGTGGAGAGGTCCCGGCATGGCGCAAAAATCGTCTCCGGATCAGCGGACCAGCTTCCAGGCGCCGGCGTCCTTTTTGAGGACGCAGGCCGTCCTGGCGCCCGCCTTGACCTGAACCTTGGTCTCTAACGGCTGGGGCGCGAGAAGGATACGAAGAGTATAAGCGCCCTCCTTAAGCTTGACCTCGTCGCCGCCGACAATGCCGCGGCCGGCTTCTTCCCCCTTTTCATCGAGCACGACATACTCGAGCTTGAGCGTCTGCTCGAGCGCTGAGAGAAGCTCACCCGCGTTTTTGGCGTCGAGGTACCGCCCTTCCGTTGATTTGGCGATGGCCTCGAGCTCGGCGCGCGCTTCTTTCTCCTTGATGTCGAACCCGACGATATGGACCTTGAGCTCCAGGCCGGATTTCTTGACGGCCGGGCCGATCGACTTGATGTCGCCGTTGCAGCTTTCGATCCCGTCGGTGACCAGGATGATCGAACCGTTCGGGATCTTTTCGAAATCCTTGATCGCCTCAAGGACGGAATAGACGAGCGGCGTTTTCCCCTTGAGCTGGATTTTATTGACGGTGTCGATGAGCTGCGCCTTGGCCACCGGTCCGATGGGAACTAAAAGCTCTGTGTCCGTGCAGGCTTTGGGGTCATTGAGTCCGTAACGGTGGCCGTAGACGCGCAACCCGACATTCATGGCGTCGGGCAGCCCGTTGATGATCTGGGCCAGTACCTTCCGGGCGATGCTGATTTTGGCCTCGCCGCCGATCTGCCCCCACATGGAGTTCGAGGCGTCCATGATGATCTCGACGTTCTTACTGGCTTCTTTCTCGGCGCCTTTTTCGAAATCGACTCTGATTGTCCCTGACCCGAGCCTCTTCACCGGCGACATATAGATCGGCACATGCCCGCAGCAAAACTCGAGCATCAGGGCGCCGAGGGCGACGCGGTAGACGTCCAATCTCTCTTCGTTTCGTGCGCCGTCCCAGCTTCCATCTTGATTTTGGTGATCCACGAGGAACCGGCAGATCCAGTCTTTCCAGATGCGCCAGTCGTCGCCTCCGGAAAGAAACATCGCCCGCGTGCCGTAATACCAGTAATAAAACGGATAACCGCCCCCCGGCTGCTCGATGTTCCAGCGCGGGGCATGATCCTGCATGAAGCGCAGGGCCGGCGAGACCGCCGGGTCCTGAGGGAAACCGCACAGCTGCAAAGAGAGAGCTCCCATGCCTGCCCGGGCGCAGGAATCTCCTGTATCGCCAGGACTGTCATACCGGAACGAGCCGTCCGCCTCTCCATGAAGCGAGCGAACAAACTTCGCCGCCGCCGGAAAGACGTAATCAGGAATGGAAAACCCGGCATTGACCGCCGCCTTGAGGGTGAGAATCTGCCATCCGCTGACCGAAAGATCGCTGGTTGTGCTGCCCGAGTTATATCTCCATCCGCCGTAATGTTGGTTTTCGGGCTTGAAGGGCCCGCCAAGCGCTTCGGGCTTGTGCTCGGTATTCTGGGAGCGGAGGATAAGGTTTACCGCGTCCTGGGCGATGGGCTCGAGGCTCGGGTCGTTCAAATCGACCAGCGCCTCGATCAAACCCAATGTCGCGATCGCATGCTCATACATGCTTCCCGACCCCAGCGCGCCGCCATTATTAGCCGCGTCCCTCGACCCTTCCGGAAATGTTGAGCTCGGCCGGTATTTTGATTTCAGATAATTTATGGCTCCCTGGATATGGACGGAATAGTCCTTCTCAACGCACTTGGCTCCGATAAAAGCCATCAGGGAAAGACCGGTGAAAGCTTCCTCGTACCCCGGCCAGGAGCCGCTTTTTTGCTGCTTGGAAGCGAGCCAATCGAGCGCCTTGATCAGAGCCTGGTTGACCTCCTCCGGCGCGGCCGGCGGTTTTTGGGGCTTCCCGACGAAAAGCGTATACTCGGCGCCAGAGTTTTTTCCTTCTCTGGGCCGGAGTCCCAGATAATACGTCCCCGGTTTGAACTTCATCTTGACGATTTCCTCGGGGTCGCCGGTTTCCCCGTGCCGGGAATAGTCCAGGCGGTTTCCTTTGGAGTCGAGGAGCTCGAGATTCCATTTCACCCCCGGGACGCCGGAGAGTTGAATGACGAAAAGGTCAACCCCGGGAGGGGGGACATTTAAAAGGAAATAATCATCATCACGGACCGCGTTGATCCGGCCGGTGATCGGAGTATTCAGCTTGAGTTCGTTGGCCTGTTTGAGTGCATCATTGGGTTCAGCCTCAGTTCCCTCCTGCCAGGGTCCGAGAAGGCGCGCGGTCAAAACATATCTGTCGGCGATATTCCTCTGATATCCTCTTAAGCAGATGTAATAAACGCCCGGGGTGATTGTGAGGCAGGGGATGGATTCCGGCTCGCCCTTTGACCCGTCGTTGATCTCCCAGACGGTCTTCCCGTTTTGATCAAGGAACCAGAGCCGTCCGTCTGAGCCCGGGACGGCGCTGAGGTCAATCCGGATGTTGTTCTTGCCGGGATTTTCAACGGTCAGTTGATAATAATCTTCATCCCCGCCGCTATGATAGTATCCTTCGACGCTTTGGCCGAGCCGGAGCTCTGTGGCGTCCTCCCGCCGGTCATTCGGCTCCGCCTCCATCCCCTCCTTCCAGGGGCCCAAGATTTTAGCGCTCAGCGTATAAGGGTCTTTGGAGTTTGCCTCCCGGGCAAAGGCATCGATAAAATAGACGCCCTGAGCCAAGGCCAGGTTGAAAATGGATTCTGGGCCGTCCTTTTCCGTATCATCCACGCTCCAGACGCGGCTTCCTTTTTCATTATAAAGATAAATTTCGCTGTCGACACCGGGGACGGCCGAGAGGTCGATCTGGACAAGAGTCTTCCCCGGTTCGTCAATGGTCAGCTTGTAAAAGTCCTCATCGCTCTTGTGATCGAAATAGCCTTTGATGCTCTCGGTCAATTTCAGGTCATTGGCCCTTTCGCGACTTCCATTGGGCTCGGATTCCCAGCCCTCCTGCCAGGGGCCGGTGATTTTTGTGGCCAGAGCATATTTTTCCTGGGTCGCTTTTCCGCCGAGGTAGACGCGGATATAGTAGACTCCTGATTCGACGGGGAAACGGGCGATGGACTCCGGCGCGTTTTTCGGGTTGTCGTTGACTTCGAGGAGCCTTTGACCGTTGGCGTCATAGATGTACAAGTAGGCATCGATCTCCGGAACGGCGCTGAGGTCGACCTGGAGATAATTTTTGCCAGGCTTATCGACGGTGAGCTTGAACCATTCGTCGTCGTTGTTCTGTTGGACGCTCCCCTGGACGGTGTCTCCGAGGCGGATCTCCTGAGCCTGCTCGCGTCTGTCATTCGGCTCGACTTCGGTTTTGACCTGGGCAAGAGCGGGCAAAACGAGCAGAAGAGAAATGAAAATGGATGAAAAGCAAAAAAGAAGGGATTTCTTTCTCTTCCATGGTTCCATCACTACCCTCCTTTAGCAGTCATGCTCTCGCCGGCTCTCTCCCCCCCGAGACTGTTTCGGGATGGCAATTTGTCATTCCCAGAGACGGGAGAGAGCGAAGCAATCTCCTTTCTTTTCAACACATTATGAGATTGCTTCAGTCGCTCACCTCCTTCGAAATGACATTGCGACACAGTCTTTCCAGGGAGAGGAAACTGGCTGCTCTTTGTTTCATGAAGATCCTCAGTTGATTCATTTTCGAGTGTCTTAATGATTTGCATTAATGCAGGGTCCACCTATCCTCGACTTTCTTGAGCGTGCGGACTTCAGTTGCGCCGGCCTTGACCGTCACCTTGATCTCGACCGGCTGCGGCGCGAGAAGCACGCGGACTGTGTATGTCCCATCTTTCACCTTGATTGCCTCGCCGCCGACAACGCCCCTCCCGACCTCAGTCCCGGCGCTGTCGAGAACGACAAACTCGAGCTTGAGCGTCTGCTCCAGCGCCGAGAGAAGCTCGCCGGAATTCCGGGCGTCGATATACCGCCCCTGAGTGGATTTGGCGATGGACTCCAGCTCCTCACGGGCGGCCGCTTCTTTGATGTCGAACCCGACGATGTTGACCTGGAGTTCGAGGCTGGCCATGATAATTACGACGCTCTTAGGTCTATTCTCACCGTCGATCCTCCTCCGGTCAAGGAATTTTTGGCCCTCCGCCTCCGGCGAGCTGCAGGCTGGGAAAGGGCGTTTCTCTGATCCGGCAAAGAGAATCCCGGGGACTGGCGAAGCCGGGCGAGATTGCGGCTCCTGTTCTTTTGATCCACTTCCTTCGCTTTTTCAGGAGAAAGATGTCCGTTGGCCGGAACAGGCCATGAAGCCGCTGACGCAGAAAACCAGCGCCAGGCCCGAATAGACCCATTTCTTTTGTTTTTTTTGAGGTCGTTGAAGAAATTCATTCGATTTCCTAATCGCCTAAATTCCAGCTTTATCGGCTACCTGAATTTTGCCAGCTCAAAAGACTTTTCGCTCTCATAACCGCGGTAATAGAGCGACGTCGGGGCACTCTCCGTCTCGTAGGCCAGCTCGAAGCGGACAAAGGATTTCGGCGGGATGAGGAAAGGCTCGGGTGGACGGTGGAACCGCGATGAGGTAGCCGTTTCGTCGAAGGGAATGTCCTTGTCGCCGACCTTCAGGATGAACTGGTCGGCCGTCTGGATCTCGATCCCGCTGTCAACCAGGGACTTAATGCCCAGGTCCAAAACGATATTTTCCCCTTCTTTTCTCATGCCGTAGAGAAAAACTTCCATTGTCCTGCCGTCGCGATGGGTGGCCAGAGCCTGAGGCGTCTCCGGCTGAAATTTCGGGTCGAGCTTGAGGGTGTAGACCCGGTTTTGGATGCGGATGCCGAGCGCGTAATTTGATATTGATCCGGGCACGAGAAACGCCACTTCCTGATTCTGGGAAACCTCGGGGGTGAAGCGGATATAGCCGTCTTCCGTCGTAGAGCCTCCGCAGCTGTAATAGAGATATCCCTCTTTGGTTGTGAGCCAGATATTCTCCCCGGGCTCGATCTGGATGATGTTTCCCATTTCCCCGCTGCTGGACAGGCTTTTCCCGCTGAGCTGGGCGATCGCGTATCGCCACCCTTCCGGCGCTTCTTCCTCTTTGTATCCGTTCTGGAATTTGATCTCCAGGGCCGCCATTTCGATCATGCTGTCCTTGATCCGGTCGAGATCGCGGCCGGCCGGAGTCCCGGCGCCGCCCCGCGCCAGTTTCAAGTCGCCGGAGATGGGAATAAGGATTTGGCCGTAGCTGTAATCGAAGAATTGAAAAGCCAGGTTCTTGGCCGAAGTCGGCACCAGATAGACCAGGTTGAGCTTTTTTTTCTCGCCGAGTTTCGGAATGGTCAGGCTCCCGTTGACCTTGGCGCCGCCGGGAATCTGCTCCGTCAGTTTATCCAGGGCATAGCTCTGACCGTCGGCCAGGCAGTAGAGGTGATCGAAAAGCACCGGCACCTGGTAGGCGACGTCGGCCTCCACATATTCTTCTTCTTTCTCGCTTTTCCTACCGCCCATCAGCCCGCCCACGCCCATGGTCCTGTCCGGCTTTCCCTCGAGGTCGCTCTTTTTCACTTTCTGCTTGGGGTGGATGTTCTGCCACTCTGTCTCGAGCAGGAGATAAGATTTGCCGGGAGGGGCTTTTTGCCCCGCAATCTCTTCCTCCAGGCTCGATTGAATGATTTTAACGCTCGCCGCCTTGTTGGCCGCCGCTTTTTCTTGGACAAGCCCCCACGCACCGAGGGCAAAGCCGAAGATAAAAAAGACCCAAAAAGCAATCCTGCTTTTTATTGTCATGATCGCTTCCTCCAGATCAAAGTGATTTGCTTCTCAAGATAATTAATGCCTAAATTCAAGAAATGTCAACAGAACTCGGTGTCTCTCGTCGATCAAAACGGGCAGCCATTACAGGATCCCGAGCTCCATCGCCTTGAGCTCAGCCTCATCTTTCGTTTGCAGAAGATCTAATCGATTTGACCGAGAGCCGCGAAATAAGTTATACTATTGTGTAACTTTTTGCGGAGGAATGATATGAGATTTGCGGGCATGAAAGAGCTCAAGCAGAAGACTCGGGAGCTTCTCCAGGCGGCGGAAAAAGAAGACATCATCATTACTGCCCACGGGAAACCGACAGCCGTTCTCCACCATATCGAGGAAGATGACCTGGAGGATTATCTGATCGAGAACGACCCGGAATTCCAAAGAAAAATTGCCGAAGCATGGGAAGAATTCCTTGCTTCCGGCGGCGTTCCCATCGAGGAATATATCCACAAGCTGGCGAGAAACGGTGCAGGCAAAAAAATTTAGGATTATTCTCGCCGAACCAGCGGAGCGCGATTTGGAGCGGTTGGAGCGGCGGCTTTCTCTTCGGGTTTGTCAGGATATTTCATCCTACCTCGAGACTAATCCCACGCCGATCGGGAAGCCCAGAATAAAAAAGTTGTCGGGCTTTCACCCGCCGCTCTATCGGATGAGAAGCGGAGACATCCGAGTTTATTACCGATTTCAGCAAGGGGAGGTCGTCATCCTGGCCGTCCGACTTAAAAGGGACAGTGAGAAATTCCTCAAAAGGATTGAAGAAGAGCGACGGGCTTATCAGAAAAAACCGGCGGCAAAGTCGCCGAAAAGACGCCGCAACCGTGCAGGCGAAGCAATCGAGCGGGCGAATTCGGCGCGATTAGGCCAGGGTCAACTGGGCGTGGGCGATGTTCAATAGCGCCTGAATCGGAACTCCATACGGGCAGGCCGATTGGCAAAAACCTGCGCAGTTCCGGCAGCGGTCGGCTTTGGGGGTCTCCAGCCGCGCGTATTTTTCCATGGCGAATTTTTCGCTGCCCTGAGCTTCGAAATAGTGGTGATAACGCATGATCGTGTTGACGGGAACATTGTCGGGGCAGGTCGATTCGCAGAGGCCGCAGGCATGGCGGCAGTAAAGCGCGCCGCATTCCTCCCTGTAGGCGGCTAGAATATTCTCGTCTTTTTTCCTCAGGACGGATCCCGAGAGGATGAGGTTGCTGCGGATGTCATCAAAATTGCGGAAAGCCAGGTTCAGCGTGTGGACCTGGGAATTTGAGAGCACGAACTTCAGGGCGGCGGCCTTGATTTCGCCGGGATCCTTCAAGTTGTTCTTTTGCAGGAAAGGCTCTGCTTTCTTGGCGGTTTCCTCCATCTGGGCGATGAATCCCTGCATTTTTTCATCGATAGGTTCGCCCGCCTTTTTCATCTGTTCGATCTTTTCCTGCATTTCAAAGTATCTTCCCAGGGGATTGGATTTCATGATCGTGGTGCCGATATTTTTCTTGGCCGCCGCTTCGAGGACTTGCTCTCCGGCTTCTTTTTGAATGAAGTTGTAAACCAGGAGGACGAGGTCGAACCGGCCGTCGTCGATGGCCCCGAGGAGCACCGTT
>CAZNVB010000225.1:0-2178 GCA_964576265.1 uncultured Eubacteriales bacterium
GACCCCGGAGGAACTCGAACGGATGAAAAGCCTGGTTAAAGAAGCGATGGATCAAGGCGCGAGCGGCCTTTCCACCGGGCTCATCTATGTTCCCGGAACATTCGCCAAGACGGCCGAGATCATCGAGCTGGTCAAGGTGATCGCCCCCTATGGAGGCATTTATCACACCCATGTTCGAAACGAAAGAGAGCGCCTTCTCGATGCGCTCAGGGAGGCGATCGAAATCGCCGAAAAAGCGGGCGTTCGGGCTCACATTTCTCATTTCAAGGTCTTAGGAAAAGCCAATTGGGGGCTGGTGAAACAGGCCTGCAGCCTCATTGAGGATGCCAGGGCCCGGGGTTTGAGGATAACCGCCGACCAGTATCCTTTTCGTTTTTCGAACGGCTATCCTTACCGTCCCTTGATCCCTCGCTCGGTTTGGACCGGAACAGACGGCCCCGAACGTCTGGAAAGCCAGGATATCGAAAAACTGCTGGATTATCTTCGAGATGACGAACTTCTGAACCTTTATAAGAAAATCACGCCGGCGATCCCGCTTTCCGCCAATCACCAGCGTTTTCTGGACGAACTGCCCCGCCAACGACTCGTTCGTCTGGTCGCCGGATCGCTTTTCGACCTCGATGCCTTCCGAGGTCCTGCCAATCCTCGAGAACGGGCCCTGTTCATCGATCGGCTGCGCAATCCGGCCGAAGCCGAAGCAATCCGCCGAGCCGTTCGCCAATCCATCGATGACTCCGTCGGCGCAGAGAACATCTATATCGGGCTCTGTCCGGAAAAACAGCTCGAAGGAAAATCCTTAGCCGAGGTCGCTGCGATTAAAGGAACGACGATCGAGGACGCGGCCATCGAGCTCGATCTCATGGGCGCCCTGAGCATCCCCTATGCGATATCGGAGGACGATATCGCTTTGATCATGAAAAAGGACTATGTCGGCACCGGAAGCGACGGCACAGCGCCTTTCTACGGCATCGGCCTCACCCACATCCGGTCTTACTCGACCTTTCTCCATAAAATCAAAACTTATTGTCTGGAGCGCCGCCTCTTAAGCCTTCCTCAGGTTATCCGGTCCCAGACATCTCTTCCGGCTGAAATCATGAACTGGGCCGACCGCGGCTGGATTAAAGAGGGCTATAAGGCCGACATCGTCGTTCTTGATCTCAATGCCATCCGCACACCCGCCTCGATCTCCAACCCTCATCAATATAGCAAGGGGATTATAGATCTAGTGATCAACGGAAAAATTACCCTCGAAAACGGTCGCTGGAACGGAGCTCTCCCGGGAAGGATTCTCAAGCTGAAGAAGGACTAGTCGAGGTTCGACTGGAATTCCCGGGCCCGATGGAGGAAAAGAGGGTCCAGAAAAAAATCGCCAAGCCCAGCGTCCCGAGAAACAAAAACGGCGAACTGATGCCGAAGGAATCGGAAAGAACTCCCGCCAGAAGAGAGATCAAAGCGCCCGAAATCATCGACAGGTTGGAGACAAAGCTGAACGCCTGGGGCTGGTTTTCCGACGGGACAGCGTTGCCGACAAAGGATTGCAGAGCGGGATAAATTAAGAACAGAAAAAGGCCGAAAATCACAAGGCTGAGGACCGCAATCTCGGAGCGTCTGGCCAGCCCGATGAGAAGGAGAGAGGCAGAAGCGCCGAAAAAGGCGATTCGAAGCACTGTCCGGCGGCCGAAACGCCGGCTCAACAGCCCGAAAAGATAAGTCACCACCGTCCCGATTCCAATCCAGAGCGCTAAATAAATCCCGGTCCGGCCCATAGGCAGACCGAACTTATGATAAAGAAGAGAGGGGGCAAAATACACCGTTACGCTCCAGGAAGCGCCGCCGAAAAGGAAGCCGATGATATGCTGCCGGATAGCTTGGATGGTCTTTATCCAGGACGAGAAATCCAGGCGTTCCGGACGTTCTGCCTGAAAAGAGACTCCCCTGATCAGAAGAAAACTCCCTATTCCCAGAACGAAGCAGCCAGCAGCCCAGACATAAAGAGGAAGCTGCCAGCTGGATTTCTGGGCCAAAAAACCGACCGAAACAAAAGCCGCCGCCACGCCGAGATTTCCCGATCCGCTCTGAATGCCCATGGCGAAATCGATTCCCTGCCGGGGGTGGCTTCGGGATACCCAGGCGAGCCCGATCGTATGGTAAAAGCTATCGAAAACCCTGAAGAGGAGA
>CAZNVB010000226.1:0-2016 GCA_964576265.1 uncultured Eubacteriales bacterium
TTCTTGGGCCAGCCTGTCGATGTGGGGTGTCTGGATAAGACGGCTGCCGTAAGCGCTGATGGCCTGACAGGCGTGGTCGTCAGACAGAGTGAAAATAACATTCGGTCTGGAGCTCTGCCGGCGGCAGGAAAGGGAAGAGAAAACCTGCGGCAGGCTTAATGTTCCCACCGCGGTGAATTTCAAGAAATCCCGGCGGTTTAATTTATCGCTCATTATTTTTCTCCGCTGGGATTTGATTATCAAATCAATCGGTGCATATCAAGTTTTTTTCAATTCAGTGGAAATCAAGCCCGTAAACCGCCCTTTCTACGTGAGGACAGACCATCTAAACTTCATTGGACGCAACGAGCTCGAAAAAAGAATTTTCCCAGAGCCAAGGTTTTAGCAAATCGGCGCCTCTCCCTCGATGAACAGTCAGGCAAGACCTGCTACCAATTTCCGCTCTTCCGATTGTTGCGGAGGAGCTGCGGCCCATCCCCGCCAATAGCCGGGCCGAGATGATGCGCAGGGGACATGTTCTGAATGGAATGCGCAATGTGTTCCCTTCTTTGACCCCATGGTCTGTCCCCAATGTGCCGGAGAAAAAAAGGGCGACCGCTCAAAAACCGAGTCTTCATGGAAGAACCTCCTAAATTTATAGAATTTATAGAAATAGTAGACTATCAGATATATCTGGGGACGTCCATCGGGTTCATTGTCGAGAACAAAAGACGTTCCAGCGCTGGATTCGTTCTCATTTTTCGAATAAAATAAATGCTGTGGAGAGGCCATCGACTGAGCGAGGGCAAGTTCTGTGTCTTTTGGCACTTGCCGCCCTGGCTTCCCTATCGGCCCCTGAAAAAACTGGCTTTGGACGGGTCGTCAGGGAGATGGATATGCAGGAAACCGAGAGCTTTCTGATCGATGATTTTTCGAGCGAGGGCGGGACCGCGGCCGTTGGCACGGAGTGGCGGCTGTTCACGGACCGGGTCATGGGCGGAGTTTCCGATGCCACCTTCGCTATGGAAACGATCGAGGGGCGCCGCTGCCTGCGCCTTCGGGGCCGAGTCTCGCTGGAGAATAACGGAGGTTTCGTCCAGCTCGCGCTTCCCCTCACCAAGGATAACCGGTCATTTGACGCTGGCCGATTTAAAGGAGTAAGAGTCTGGGTCCGCGGCAACGGCAAAACCTACCATATCCATCTCCGGACGTCCCAAACCCGCCTCCCCTGGCAGTATTTCAGCGCGGCCTTTGACGCCGGCGCCGCCTGGCGGGAGGTCGAACTCCCCTTTGATCGGTTTAAGCCGGAAAATCTCCGAGCTCCACTTGACACCAGAAATCTCGAGCGGATTGCCCTCGTGGCCATAGGAGAGGAGATGGACGCCGACATCTCTATATCTCGCCTGGAATTCTACCGTTGACCCGGATTCTCTTGATCGCTTTATCCATCTCGCGGGGTGAGTTCGGAGCATAACACCGGAAGTCGGGCCGATCCGGCGAAGGAAAATGGGATCGGAAAGCGGCGACGAAGACAATGAGATCAGCGGTTGGAAATCCGGTGAAAGAGGCAGATAACAGATCCCGCATGTTAAGCTGGCAGACCGCAGGAACCGTTTTCATCGTCTGCCTGGGGAGCATGCTGCATTTTCTATTTTTCTGGTCCGGCGGATGGAGACCGGTCGCCCTCATTGCCGCCGTCAACGAAAGCGTGTGGGAACACCTGAAACTCGTTTTTTGGCCGGGATTGATCTTTCTGCTCCTTTCTTTTCCTTTCCTGAAAAAGAAGACGGCAAATTTTTGGGCCGCCGGTACTGCCGGGTTGCTGACGATGCCGCTCGTTATCGTCCTTTTGTTTTACGGCTACAAGATTATTTTCCACACTCATAATCTCGTCTATGACATGACCATCTTTGTCCTCGCCGTGATCGTCGGCCAGTGGATCGGTTATCAGCTGATGCTCCGTCCCCCATTTTCCCGAATACCGCGGCGGATTGCCGCCGTACTTCTTCTGGCCGCGACTCTGGCCTTCTCCCTCTT
>CAZNVB010000227.1:0-32247 GCA_964576265.1 uncultured Eubacteriales bacterium
GAATTATATCAGATAAGATATAAAGTGCGGGCTGTTGTCAGCAAAAGGGGGGTTGATGATGGGAACCAAAAAGGTGGGGGCTTTCTCCAGCCCGCGCAAGAAAGCCAAATGTATTATACCATGAAAAAATCAAAAGTAAAGACTTTTTTTGAAAAATTTTCAGCGGTTGAATTTTCTTTCTTCTTCTGAGAAGATCACCTCGAAATTTTCCCGGAGGAAAAACAATGAACGAGAAAAAAATCGATATCAAGGTGGATGAGCATGTCGCCCAAGGTCAGTACTCCAACCTGGCGGCGATCCGCCACACCAGGGAGGAGTTTATCTTCGATTTTGCCTTCATCTTTCCCGACGGGCCGATGGGCCGTCTGCTGGCCAGGATCATCTTAAGTCCGGCTCATGTGAAACGGTTCATGGAAGCCCTCCAGGCAAACGTTAAAAGGTATGAAGACAATTTCGGGCCGATCATTCCCGCGGAAGCTCCTCCTTCTGTCGGCTTCGTTCATTGATTCGATTGGTTTTCCAAAGCGAAAAATATCCTTGACAGAAGTCCTCCTTTCTGAATAATACTAAATCAAGCTTGAAGCCGCACGGACCGATGAGATAACGACAAAAAAGCTTCGAGCTGGATGGTGGTTTTGATTATCGAATCTTATTTGGAGGTCAAGTGACATGGCTTACGCATTCACCAACAAGAAAGGCGTGACCTACTACCTGCACTCAAAATCGGTCAACCTCAAGGGCGGTCGGAATCAGATCATTTACTATTTTGCCCGCGATGTCCGTCCCGGCGCCTTAGAGACCATTCCGGCTGGCTATACAGTCGTCGAGACGGCCAAGACCGGGATGCCGATCCTCAAAAAGGCCTGATCGGCCCAGCCGAGATTTTTACAGTCGATCAGACGGGCCGGAGACGATTTCGAGAAATCGGCCCTTTTTTGACCCTTATTTTAACCTGCTCGCCGCATTGACCGGCGTCTCTAAAGACGCTATACTCACCTCATGAAACAGCGACCGAGTCTGGGACTTTTTGTCTTTGCCGTTGCCTTTTTTTTATGCGCCTGCGGCCCGAAGAATCAATCGGAAGGGTCGACGGCCAAAATTTCCGGCCGGTTGAGGATCGCCGTCATTCCCAAAGGGACGACGCACGAATTCTGGAAATCGATTCATCTCGGAGCTCTGAAGGCGGCCGAGGAATTCGATGTCGAAATCATTTGGAAAGGGCCGCAGAAAGAGGACGATCGGGCCCAGCAGATTATGGTCGTGGAAGATTTTATCAGCCGGGGAGTGGACGGAATCGTCCTTGCTCCTCTCGATGAGCGGGCCCTTGAGCGCCCGGTCGTAGACGCCGTCCGGGAAAGGATCCCAGTGATCATTATCGACTCCGGGCTTCAAGGGAACGCGCACCTCAGTTACGTCGCCACGGACAATTATCGGGGGGGAGTCCTTGGCGCCCGACGGTTGATCGAGCTCCTTGGCGGACAGGGTGAGATATTCCTGATCCGTTATCAGGTCGGCTCGGCCAGCACGACTCAGAGGGAACAGGGCTTTCTGGATACGCTCAAGGCGGAAGCACCGGGCATTTCTCTCCTTATTCAGGATCAATACGCCGGCAGCACGACGGAGAGCGCTTATCAGCTGGCCGAGAACCTTCTCAGCCGCTTTCCCCAAGTCGACGGAATCTTTTGCCCTAATGAGTCCAGCACCTTCGGAACTCTGCGCGCACTGCAGGAAACCGGATTGGCGGGGAAAATCCAGTTTGTCGGTTTTGACAGCTCGCCCAAGCTCGTCCAAGGGTTGCGAGACGGCCATATCCACGGCCTGATCCTCCAGAATCCGGTCCTGATGGGGTATCTCGGCGTCAAACTGATGAGCCTTCACCTTCGCGGCCAGAAGATTGATCAGGTCGTGGACACAGGGGTTTATCTGGTTACCAAAGAGAATATGGACGATCCTGAGATCAAGTCTCTTCTTCTTCCCGATTTTTCCCAATATCCGAATATCTGAATTGACCAACCATCGCCAATCTCCGCCTCTTCTCCGGATGGAGAGTATCAGCAAACGCTTTGGAGCCACCTGCGCCCTTGAGGGCGTCGATTTTGAGCTTGAAAAAGGCGAGGTTCATGCCCTGCTCGGGGAAAACGGGGCCGGAAAAAGCACGCTGATCAAGATTCTCAGCGGGGCCGTCAAGCCGGACGCGGGATCCATGCGGCTCGAGGGAATTCCCTTCTCTCCCTCAAGCCCGCTGGAAAGCCGCCGGCTGGGGATTTCCGTCATTTACCAGGAGCTCAACCTGGCTCCTCATTTGACCGTCGAGGAAAACATCATGCTGGGCAGCGAGCGGCACGTCCGAGGATTCCTGCGACGCCGCGAGATGCGGAAAAAAGTCGTCGAGACCCTGCAGCGGATTCACCACGCCGAGATTGCGCCCGATATCCCCGTGTATCGATTGAGCGTGGCGGGGCGCCAAATCGTCGAAATTGCCCGGGCCTTAAAAGACGACGCCAGAATTCTGGTAATGGACGAGCCGACGAGTTCTCTTTCCGGCGAAGATAGCCAGCGCCTGTTTGAAATCATTCGCCAGCTCAAGGCGCAAGGAGTGGGAATTATTTACATCAGCCATTTCCTGGAAGAGGTCCGGGAGGTGGCCGATCGGTTCACGATTCTGCGGGATGGAAAGAAAGTCGGCGCGGGACGAATCGAGGGGACGTCGCTTGATCAGATCATCCGACTGATGGTCGGCGGCGAGATCAAAGAGTTTTTTCCCCAGCCGTCGCGCCCTCCGGGTGAGATTGTACTCGAGATTTCCGGACTCAGGGGAAAACACATGCCCGAATGTGTCGAGCTCGAACTCCGCCGGGGTGAAATTCTCGGCCTGGCCGGCCTGGTGGGTTCGGGACGAACCGAGTTCCTGCGGACGCTCTTTGGAATCGATGCCAGAGCAGAGGGTTTGGTCAGATCAGGGCGGGCAATTCTCAAAGGAGATGTCCGCGAAAGGATTAAAATGGGACTCGGTTACTTGAGCGAAGATCGCCAGGGCGAAGGACTGGCTCTGAGCCAGTCTCTGGTCGACAACCTCACCCTGAGCCTTTTTTCGCCTTATGTTCGCTTTGGATTCCTTCAGCTGAAGAAGCAGAAAGAAGCCGGGTGGCGGTGGGTCAAAAAGATGAAGATCAAAGCGCTCGGACCCGAGCAGCCGGTCGCCGACCTCTCCGGCGGGAATCAGCAAAAAGTGGCTCTGGCCCGCCTTCTCCACCAAGACGCGGACATCCTTCTTCTGGACGAGCCCACCCGCGGCATCGACATCGTCAGCAAGTCCCAGATCTATGAGTGGATGCGCGAGCTGGCGGGCAAGGGGAAGACGATTCTTTTTGTCAGTTCCTATTTTCCCGAATTGCTCGGGGTCTCGGACCGGATCGCCGTCTTCCACCGCGGGAGGATGGTCGGTCTGCAGCCGGCCCGGGCCTGGAGCGAGGAGAGCCTGTTGGCGGCGGCGACAACCGGACGGATCAACGACTCTCCCTCCGCAGGAGAGAGGCATGTCTGAAAAACAGGCCAAGACAAATAGATTCCGGATGATCGTCAATTTCTTGGGGCCGTTCATCGGACTTCTCCTGGTCGTGGCCATTTTTTCTCTTCTTCCTCAAGTCCAGGACCGCTTCCTTCGTCTGGGCAACTTCAAGAGCGTGGCGACGCAATCGGTGATCGTCGCTCTCGGCGCTCTGGGCATGACTTTGATTATTATCAGCGGGGGGATCGACCTTTCAGCGGCCTCGAACATCGCTCTTTCCAGTTGCGTCGTGGCCTTTGTGATCGAAGCGGGAATTCCTCCGCTCTGGGGAATTCTCGCCGGAATCGCGACCGGCGGACTGATCGGCTTGATCAACGGCGCTCTGATCACCCGGCTCCGTCTGGTTCCTTTTATCGTTACCCTGGGCATGCTCGGCATCGCCAGGGGCGTGGCCAAATGGATGGCCGGAAACCAAAAGATCGATGCCCCGATCACTTGGGTCAACGAGCTGATGGCCCGCAGCCCGAGCACCTCATGGATGCTCGTGGCTCCCGGCGTCTGGCTGATGCTTCTCTTGGCCGTGGTCATGGCCGTCGTTCTGCGCCATACGGTTTTCGGTCGGTATGTCTTTGCGATCGGTTCCAATGAGGCGACGGCGCGTCTCTGCGGCATCCGGACCGACCGGACCAAAATCGTCATCTATAGCTTGGCTGGTCTTTTTTGTGGGCTGAGCGGAGTGATGCAGTTTTCTCGGCTGACGGTCGGTGATCCGACGGTTGCGGTCGGGCTTGAGCTTGATATCATCGCCGCGGTCGTCATCGGCGGCGGCAGCTTGAGTGGGGGACAGGGAAGCATTCTCGGCTCGATGATCGGCGTTTTTATCATGTCTTTCCTCCGCAACGGCTGCACGATGATGGGCTGGCCCAATTATATCCAGGAAATCATCATCGGGGTGATCATCGTCGTCGCCGTCAGCCTCGATCGGATTCGCTACCGACGGGATTCCTGATCGGTTAGGCCGTCCGGCGTGGAAGCAAAGGTTTTAGCCGAGCGGGCTGTCTAATAGGACGAACAATCGAAATTCAGGAGGTTTGACATGAAACGTTTTTCGGTTCTTGTCGTTCCCGCGGTCCTTGTCTTTCTTTTCGTTCTCTCTGCGCCCGCCGTTTTTGGTCAACCGGAGAGACGTCCGGCGACCAGAGGAGACTGGCTGAACCTGACTCCCGAGCAAAAAACGAAGCTCGAAGAGCTGCGCCAGGCGAGACAGGAAGAGATGAGGGGAACCTTCGAACAAATGAGGAAGCTCCGCCTCGAACTCCGCGATCTGATGAAAGATCCTGAAGCCAACGAAAAGAAGATCGAGAGCTTGATCGATGAGCTGAGCCGGCTTCGGGCCAACCAGATGAAAAGCGGCTTCGAGCATCGCTTGGCGATGAGGAAGATTTTGACTCCCGAACAACTTGCCAAATGGAAGGATGTCGGGCCCCGAATGGGACGAATGATGCCCGGACCGCTGATGAGGCGCGGCTTCCGACGCGGCTTGGGGCATTCTTTCGGTCCTGAGTTCGGCCCGATGGGACGACCATTTTTTCCCCGCTGGCGCTGGTAATTTCCTCAGCTCTCTGACGTGCGAAAAGGCCTGAGGCTCGCCTCAGGCCTTTTTTTTGCCGGCAAAAAAACCCTGGAATCCAGAGCAATCATCTGTCCTCGATCGAGGACATTTCCAGGACGAAATCCGGGCTTTTTCTGGGGAAAGCACTTGGCATGACCTTTGCACTATCAATCTGCGGCAAGGAGAATGAAGATGAAAAAAACAGCCTTGAGCTTGATCACCCTGATTCTTTTCTTCTGGCCGCTCGTCCTCAGCGCCATGGAGCAGGATGGAGAATATTACCAATACAGTTTTGCCCGGTTGAGTTTTGTCAAGGGCAGCGTCGTCCTCGAGAGGGCAGCTGATCTCGGCTCAGAAGAAGGAGTCGTCAATCTCGCCATAACCGAAGGGGACAAACTGGTCGTCGGCGATGGCCGGGCCGAAGTCCATTTCGGGAGAAAGAACTACCTCAGGCTGGACCGGGGAACGGAGGTCGAATTTTCCAACCTGCCCCGCCGCGACGACGACCGGACGAGACTCCATCTTCTCATCGGCCGGGCTTATCTCCGATTGAATTTTCTGGAAGAAGAAAAGACATTCGAAGTTCATACTCCGGACGCCTCCTTTTATATCCTCGAAGAAGGACTTTTCCGTTTCGATGTCAAAGAGAACCGCGAGACCGAACTCTCGGTGATCGAAGGCTCGGTGGAAGCGGCCGGCGAGACAGGCTCTCAGCTCGTCTCGAGTCGGGAAAGTCTTGTCGCGTCGAACGGTCATCTCGGTAGCCAGGGCATGATTTCTTCCCGGCGGGATGATTTTGCCGACTGGAATGACGATCGGGACGCGCTTCACAGGCAATACGTGTCCAAGCGGTATCTGCCTTCCGAGCTTGAGGATTACGAGTCCGAGCTCGCCTCTAACGGATACTGGGCCTATGAAAGGCCGTTCGGCTATGTCTGGGTTCCTTATATTTATTACAATGACTGGCGGCCTTACCACTACGGACGCTGGGTTTGGTATCCGCTCTGCGGCTGGAGCTGGGTTTCCTACGAGCCATGGGGATGGTGCACCTACCATTACGGCCGCTGGCACTGGAGGCTCGGCCTCGGCTGGTACTGGATTCCACATACCCATTGGGGACCGGCCTGGGTTCACTGGTACTGGGGATACGATTATGTCGGCTGGTGCCCGCTGAGCTGGTACAACCGGCCGGTCGTCATCGTCAACAACTATTTCTACGATCGTTACCACAGTCCCTATTATCCGGCCTCCTCCCGGGCCCTCACCGTCGTCCATAAGAATCAGCTCCAGAACCGAGATGTCTCTCACGTCGCTCTGAGCCGGGTTGAAGCCTCCCGCCTCGGGCAGATCAGCCTGCAGGCCAAAGCTCCCGATATCAAGCCCGTGGTCAACCGGGCGAACGTTCAGAATGTCGCCTCGGGACGCATTTCCTCGTCCTCCCCGATCCGGCAGTTCAGCAAAAGCCCAGCCGTTTCGGGGGCGGGCTCGCCTTCCCGGATCACCAGGAATCCTTCGAGCGCGACGGGAGAAAAATCGCCCTCTTCCGGCGGTGTCGTCGTCAATCCGCGTCTCTCCCCATCCGACCGGGCGAGCAGGGGAGGAGTTTCGACCTTTCCTTCATCGGGGGTTGAGAAACGGAGCGCTTCAGGTTCGAAGGGCTCCCAGCCGTCCTCCGAGAGGCGGATAAGGTCCGAAAATTCAGCCCCTGACCGCACGACTTCTTTTCAATCTCCGCCCTTTTCTCCCCGCTCGGGAATCAAATCCTATTCTCCATCGACCAGGACAATCACCCCCCAGAAACGAAGCTCTTCGTCCTCGGAGAGAAGGGAGACTTCGCGCGTCTATTCTCCCGATTCGAGCCTCTCGAGATTCGGGGCAAGTTCCTGGCTGAGCCGGTCCAGTGAGCCCCGGCGCGAGACTCCCGGCCCCGGCGCAACCCGGATCCGGGAGTGGAGTTCCTCCGCCCGAAGCGGCAAAACGCGCTCGGAATACCACGACAGCCCCTGGACGTTCACGGTGCCTTCTTCCCCCCGATTGGAATCGTCTCCCTCGCGCAGCGGCTCTTTTTCCTCCCCGGCGCCGCGGTCGATCTTTTCCGCCCCACGGTCTTCTTCTCCCTCGAGAAGCCCCGGCTTCTCCAGTCCTCCCTCCACCCGTTCCACACCGAGCTTTTCCTCCGGCTCAAGAAGCGTCGGCTCTTCGCCCAGAATGAGTTCGCCTTCCGGCTCGAGCTCTCCTTCGCGCGGCTCCTCCTCCGGTCGAATCGCGAGAAAAGGCAACTGACCTCCATTTTGCCGAACGAAGCCAAAGTTCTCTCGCCGGGTCTCTTTATTCGTTAAGCAAAATCGCCGGCCTTTCTCCTGAGTTTTCTCCGAATTCCGCTTTACTTTTCTTTTTCTCAATGGTATAAATGGGGGCTGATTCGGCCGGTTTTGCGGCTCAAGGCTTGATTCGAGTTTGGAGGTAAGACCGATGATGCGCCAACAAAAATTCAGCCGTTTGATTTTCCCGAGCGTCTTGATGCTGATTCTCGCTGCCGGGGGAATGATCGCCGCCCCGCAGGCTCAGGAGGCCTCGCCGGCTGCTCCTGCCCCCGCGAACGAGTTCGAAGGGACGGTCAAGTTCGCCCTGGGCAACTATCTCTATTTACCCTCGGCCAAAGGTTTCGATGTCGTGGTTCAGGGAACGATCGAGGGAAAAGATGCCAGCTCGCTGGTCGGAAAAGAGATCAGGGTCAAAGGAGCGATGCTCAAGGAAGATCCGTCGGTCTTCGTCGCCGACACCATTGAGCTCAAGGAAGCCGGGCAATATCGGAACGTCTTCACCCGCACGGCAGAAGTGATCCTCGAAGACCACCTGAGCGCCAAGGAACGAGAGGAATACCAGGCTCTTAAAATCACGAAAATCGATAAAGCCGACGAATGGGAAGGAAAGGGAAAAGGCAAAGTTTACGGCCAACTGGTGAATGGAAGTGTCATTAGAATCGCCGATGAAAAAGGGAAAGAGATCGGCCGCATCTTGGTCGACAGGCGGACGACCTATGCGGACTATTACATCCAGAAACTTCGGTTGTTCGACCGGTTCTGGTTCTATCTCAACATCAAAGATACCGTTGATCTCAAGATCCGGCGCAAGACAAAAGAGCTTTTCCACGCCGACCTTGTTTTCGCCGGGCTTTTTTGATTTTACGACGGGCGTTCGGAAGAACGCCTGACGATGGTCTGATTGACCTCGGGGGAGGTCGGAGGGAAAAAGAGATCTTTTCTCTCGAAACGGGCTCGAATGTAGTATTCCAGATCTTCCTTTGTGTCCGGGCAGATAGCCTCATAAACTCCCCGGCCGATTCTTCGGAGGGGGATCTCGGAAAATTTTTCCCCACCTAACGCGCGCCAGCCGACGACCGCCTCGGCGGGAAGTTCGCTGGCCAGAATGATCACTCGGAGACGCAGCGTTTCGCCCGGATCGAGAAGGGTGCGCTTGGTCGGGACGATGATCCGGGGCTCACCGCGATAGACGCGGGGAAGCTCGGCCGAAGGCGGCAGCTTTCGGCCGAGGATTTTTTCCAGCTCTTTTCCGGGTTGGAGAAAAACTGCCGGAAGGAGATGCTGTTCCCAGTTCATCACGGTGCCCAGTTCGCCGGGCGTGCTGATCGTGGCAAGGAGTGATTCATAAATCGCCTCTGCGGTCCTGACCATTTTTTCCCGGATCGGGAGGAGCTTTTCCTCGGCCTCGAGAGCCTGCTTTCGCGGCTCGGCCTGAGCCTTCACCTCTTTTTCAGCCCGATGATAATCGGCCCACAGGCATTCCAGGCGAGCCGTTTCGCGCATGGCCGTAAAAGTCGAGAGCCAGTAATTGAAGCGCTCCACCGCGCCTCTTCCGGTGACCTTCGGCTTGAACGATGCCAACTCCTCGACAAAACCGAATTCCTTCTTTACTTCTTCCCACGGCCGGGGCTCGGGCCGGATCCCTCCCGGTCCCGTCCAGATATTCAGCTGGGGGAGCCGTCCGTCGATGGAGGAGAAGACGGCGCCGATTTCCGGGCCTGCCGCGGTTCCGAAGTTCGCTTTCGCCCAGTCGTCATAGAAGTCCAGCGTCGAGGCAAAGCGCGGCGTTTCCGGCCAGTCCGGATCGTAATCCTTTACGGCCGGGCCGCCGCAATTGATTTTTTTCGTCAGCTTCTCATTTTGAATGACAATTCCGGCCACGGCGGGATAGTGGATACGGTCGGCGAATTCGATGTCCAGGCTGCCGTCCTCGACTTGGATCCTTTTGAACTCGAGATCCATCGGCCGGAAGGCACCGGCAGAGGCAAAAATATCCACTTTTTCTTTGACTTTCTTTCCTTCGAGGGAGATGTCGAACACCCGTCTGCCTTTTTCTTTGATTTCTCCTTCGACGAACTTCAGCTTCAGGTTATAAGTCCCGCGGGGGAGTGGGAGGCGATAACCGAATACCCGGTCGCGGTAATCCCGATAGATTTCCGGCTCGCTCGTTCCGGGGATCTGGGCTCCCGGGAGCGAGACATAAACGCCGTTGGTCGGGCCCTCGGCCGGCGAGGCAGGGGAGATTTTGCCGGCCCACGGCGTCTGATTCCAGGCGGCCTGAGCAAGAGCCGAGATGTTCGGACCGAGAACGCGCGTCCGCCAGTGGATGCCGAGAAGGCCGTCGCAGCCATAAGCCAGTGCATCGAAAGCATCGCGGCGCATCCGGCCGACCCAGAGTTGGGGAGAGGTCAACGCCGGATCGTCCTCGAGCCAGGGGATGGCCCATTTCGACCGGCCGCTGATCCGGCCGAAAGCCGGGTCGAGAGGAGCTTTCCCGACCTCCCGGTTGATGGTACTTAGGGCCACTTCTTTGGGCAGGATCCGGTCGAAGAGCCGCCGGTCGCCCGGAGGGCCGAGAACCCAGCCGCAGGTGGCAAAAGAAAAAGGCGGCCGAACCTCGTCGGCGGCCTCCAGGGCCGTCAAAATATCCTCGGCCACGGCCTTGACTTTCTCCGGGTCGGCATCGCTCCAAGTCCAGTTCTCATCCGTCCAGATCCAGTAATAATCCAGCGGATAGGCCTTGGTGATTCGGCGGAAAATTCCCCTGTAAAGCTCTTTGACCACAGCCCGATCCTCCGGTTTTTTCCCTCGTTCGACCAGGCGCTTCTTGACCCATTCCGGGATGGTGAGCGGGCTTTCCGTCCCGACACAGGTTCGAATGCCGAGGGTTCGACCGAAAGAAAAAGCCTCGCCGAGCATTTTCCCTGTCCTTTCGAAGACGGCGATAGAATCGGCGACCGTTTTCGGCTCGGGCAGAAGGCCGTTCATGACTTCGGGACCGTAATCGTCTTCCGGAAAAAGCTCGGCTGCGCCGAAATGATAATCGCCGGTCCTCGCGGGCTCGTAACCCCAGTTTCCCCGTGCGGTGTTCATGTAGCTCGAAGGATAAGCGAAGCGTATGGACCCGTTGTCGGCGATATCCTCTTCTGTCCCGATCCAGACGGTGGGCTCGGCATTGGGATGTCCTTCTGGATAGGTGTGAAGGCCGATGAAATTCATCCTCAGCTTGGGAAGTTGGGCGAGATAGGCCTTGAAGTCCTCGAGATTCCACCAGTCCGGTCCCTCGGGAAAGTCATGGAAGGGATGGATGCCTCGAAGCCGGAAGAGCGGCCGACCGGTTTCATCGACCACCGGAAGCCGGAGAGGCAGGCGGTCGTCGGGGATGATGTCTCCGGCAAGCTCAAAGCGGATGCCCAGGTTTTCGGCCAGCCGGTAAGCGCCGTACAGAGTCCCGACATCGCTGCCGCCGACGATTAGGATGATCGTTTTCCCATTTTGGGAGACGGTTCGGAGAAGATATTCCTGCTCGTGAAGCTCGGCGATCGCCCGGTCAAGGCCTTCCCCTGGTGAGACGAGCGCGACAGCATGATCCTTATTGGCCACCACGACGGCATCTCCTTTTCTGTGCATCGGACCGGTCTTCTGGACCAGCGGCAGGAGCGCTCCCGTCCGCAAATAAAAATAGCGTCGGATTTCTTTGGCCGCCAGGGTCTCAAGCGAAGAGGCGTCCGCCGCGATAACAATGCTCGGTCGGCTTTTCCACCCCCGGCACGAGGTTGAAAGAAGCAGCAGGAAAGCTGCCCCCCAGAGGATCCAATATTTTGCTTTTTTCATCGCTTCTTCCTTATGAGAATTCGCCGCTGGGGCTATTTCCGTCCATTGAATTCTTTGAGCGCCTCGAACATGGCGGCGATATTTTCGACCGGCGTGTTGGCCTGGATGTTATGGACCGTGTTGAAGATATAGCCTCCGCCGGGAGCGAACACCTCGAGGCGACGGAGGACCTGTTCGCGGACCTCGCCGGGCGTGCCGAAGGCGAAAGTCGTCTGGGTGTCCACTCCGCCGCCCCAGAAGACGATCCGGTCTCCGTATTTTTTCTTGAGTTTTGCGGCCTCCATCCCGGCCGCCGTCACCTGAACGGGGTTCAGGATGTCGAAGCCGCATTCGATGAACGCCTCGATCAACGGCTCGACGGCCCCGCAGGAATGCTTGAATGTCTTCCAACCGGTGTTCCTGTGCACCCAGTCGTTGATCTTCTTGTAGAAAGGAAAATAGAGGGAGCGGAAGGTCTGGAGAGAGCAAAATGTGGACTGCTGGGTGCCGAAATCCGTTCCGCAGATGTAAACGACATCAACGGCGTCTCGGACGAACGGCAGGATCTTGGTCAGGTTTTCCAATGCGATTTCGGTTTGTCTCTCGAAGACGCGGCGGATGTAGGCCGGCCGGGTGACGGTCGAGACATACCATTCTTCGACATCGCGGATTCCCTTTGGATGGGTTAAGAAGGGGGCGGGAACAAGGGCGATGTCGCCGAGCCCGGTGCCGCCGAACGTCGCTACGACCGCCCTCCCGGTGGCCGCCGCTGATTTTGCCGATGAGGAAAAATAATCCAGGTCTTCGGGCGAGACCGGGCCGAATTCCTCGAGGTTGTCCTCGGGATTCAGCCGTTCCTCGTCGATCGGCACCTGACGGATAATCGTGTCGAAGAAAAACCCGTCTCTCGGCATCCGGCCGCTCGGCGGAGCGGTCCGGTCTCCTCGCGGATAGATCAGCGTGTCGCCGGCTTCGTTCTTCACCGTCTGGAAATGTTCCGAGACGAGGACTTCGAGCCCGCTGTCCAGCCTCCACGGCTTCCAATTCTCGTTCCTGAACCCAAAAAGGGTTTCCGGAGCCGGGATTCCCTCGACATCGATCCCGAGGAGAACCTTGAGGTCCTCTTCGACAAGCCCGAGCATCTGGTAGGGCTCCCAAACTTTGACCGGGCGTTTTTCCAGTCCATAGAGGTCGCGCAGCCGAGCCAGAGCAGCGACATGAATCCCGGTGACGGCCGTGGCTCCGAGATCCGCTGGAACGGCGTCCGGCTCACGGTGGTTCAGGCTGGCGATGACTTTTTCCCGTGAGGTCATGGTTCCTCCTTTTTCCGGTCTTCGTCTTTTTCCGGAAGCCGGTTGATCCACGGAGTTGATGTTCCTAAAGATGATTATTTCGATCGAATCGATCGTTTTCCTAAATTAACGCTCGACGCCGTCCGTCCCGAAGGAAGCCGAGAAGCCAGGAAGCGGATTTCCGTTTCGGGGCGATTGAGGAAATGAAAGCGGAGGACGCGCCGCCCGGCCGAGCGGAGGGCTTCGAAATCGCCGGCGGCCTGGGCGTCCTTGAGCTGGCCGAAGGAGAGCGAGGACGCGGCCTGCCCCGGCTCATCTGGGATCGGCGCATCCGCGGCGTCGGCTGCCGTGAGCTGGATGAACAGTCCGTTGCCCCGGTCTCCTTTGTGAAGCTGCCCGGTCGAGTGGAGATAGCGCGGGCCGTAACCGACGGTCACAGCGAGCCCGGTGGACTCGCGGAGCCGGACCCGGAGCGCGTGGAGAGCGGCGTCCATCCTGCGCCCCGGGCGAAGAAAAGCCTGAACGGCGATATAATCTCCCGGCCGGGCGAGCCCGAGGAAATGTCGCAGCCCGGCTTCGACCGAGGCGACGGGAAACTCAGAAAAAAAGACCGAACCGCCTCTCTCGAGCTTATTGAATTCCGGCTGAAAAGGTGGGGCTTCTTTTCGGCCGGCGAGGATTTCTCTGGTTTTCTTTTTAGCCGACTCGACGTCCGGCTGGTCAAAGGGATTGACGCCGAGGAAAAAGGCGGCCACGGCCGTGGCGAATTCCCAGAGAAAGAACTGGCCGCCGATTCCGTAAGGTGAAGTAAGAGATAACGTCAAAACCGGGAAGCCCGCTTTCGTCAATCGATCGACGGCTGTTTGCTCTTTCTCCCCCCTTTGTTTGATCCGGATAAAAAGCCGGTCCTCGCCGTAGACAGCCGGACGGCCGACCGGCTCACCGACCACAGGCAGGAGACCCTTTCCTTCCTTTCCCGTGCTCTCGGCGATGAGCTGTTCAAGCCACAGGCCGAAGGAGCTGAACCGGCGTGGCAGGATGAACGTCACTTTGTCCCGGCCGGCAGCGGGCGCCGTTCCGAGCCATGTGCCCAGAATCGCGGCCGGGTTGTCGGCGAGCGATGAGGTTTCGCGGCAAAGATCAGCCATTTTTCTTGCCGAGGCGACGAGACGGTCCAGTCGAAGGCCTTTCAAGGCGGCCGGCAGGAGGTTGAATGTCGAGAGGGCCGAAAACCGGCCGCCGATTTCGGGGTCGCCGGTGAAAACAGGAATCCTGAGATTCTTAGCCTTGACATCAAGCGGCGTTCCAGGATCGGTGATTACGACAAAGTGGTCGGCGGCCCGGCGTTCTCCCAGGGCTTCTGCTGACCATTTCCAGAAATACTTGAATAAAGAGACGGTCTCGACCGTTGTCCCTGATTTTGAAGAGACAATGACCACGACTCGAGCGGGATGGAGCCTTTCGCTCGCCTCAAGGACGGCAGACGGGACGGTCGTGTCGAGGACATCGATGCGGCAGCCCCCCGGCGACGTCTGAAAAACGTTCTCTATGACGAAAGGAGCCAAGCTGGAGCCGCCCATTCCGAGAAGAAGGGCCCGCCTGATCCCTCGTCTTCGGATTTGGGCCGCGAATCTCCTCAGGGAAGCGAAATCCCGCATCGCACTCCAGGGAGATTCAAGCCAGCCTAAACGGTTCGAAATCTCTGCCGGTTCCGCTTTCCAGACCGTCCAGTCTTTTTTCCAGATCCGGGGAATAATATTCAGGGTCGAAAGACGTTCCAGATTCTTTCTGATCTCAAGCCGCCATTCTTCCGTATTTGCGGTTTTGACGGTTGCCTCGCCTGATTCCATTGCTCCATCCCCATCTTCATAAATCATTGCCGCTCTTGTCAAGCCGAGCCGCAGCGAATCCGCGGGATTCTTGACCGCAGGAATAAAATGATGATAATCTAAAGCGAAATTTCCATACGGAGGTTCAAGATGGCAGGCCAACGTCTTTGGGTCGGGGTCGCGATTATGGCTTTTGCTCTTATCCTGTTCGGAAGCGCCCAGGAGAAAGTCAATCTCGAGCCTGTCCTGGGCAAATGGAATGTCGAAATCGATGCCGACGGTCAATATTTTTACCTGACCATGGAACTCAAGGATGTCTCTGGAAAACTCGAGGGAACGATCAGTGAGTCGCAGGGAATGTTCACCGATCTGGAGCTCGTGAATGAAAGCTTTGACGGCACGACGCTGAGCTTTGAATTCACTTCGCCGACGCCGCCGGACGGAATGGAGCGCCTGATTAAGGCCGAACTTCAGCTCCTCGAGGGAAAGCTCGACGGATCGATGAACGTTCCAGCGCTCGGGATGTCCGTCCGCGTTACGGCGACGAGATAATCGGTTTCATCGGAGAGCGGCCGGCATTTTGATGTCCGAGCCGGCTGAGACGTGAAAAGAGGCCTGATTTCCGTAAGGGAAGGAGTGCCCATGGCGGAAGAATCGCGTGAGAAGGTCGTCCGGCTCCGTTGGCTTGTCCTTGTGATCATGGGGCTGGTCATTTTCGGCGTTTACTACGCCTATGACGCCCTCAGCCCGATCGCCGATTTCATCATGAAGGGGATCAACATTTCCCGGGCGCAATACGGGCTCCTCTTCAGCTTCTACTACCTTCCCAACTTCATCATGGTCCTGGTCGGCGGAATCCTGCTCGACCGCATCGGAATCAGGAGGGCGGGAACGCTGTTTGCCGCCCTCTGCGCGGTCGGTGTGTTCTTGACGGCGGCGACCAAGATCTTTCCCGTCATGCTCGTCGGCCGGCTGATTTACGGCCTCGGCGCCGAGTCCCTGATCATCACTCAGAACAAGGTTCTGGCCAAGTGGTTCAAGGGCAAGGAGATGGCTCTCGCCTTCGGGCTCAACCTCATGGTCGCCCGGCTGGGGACGTTCGCCGCCCTGAACAGCGCCGCCCGGATCCAGGCCTGGAGCGGCTCCTGGCGCCTGGCCATCTGGGTTTCCTCGGTTCTCATGTTCGTCTGCTTCGCTCTATTTTTCGTTTATACGGCTCTCGACAGGAGCAAGGAGAAATTTTTCCTCAAGGAAAGGCTCGTCAGCGAGGAAGAGAGGTTCGTCTTCAGGGACATTTTCGCCTTCCGGCCTTCTTTCTGGTATGTCTCTCTCCTGTGCATGACCTTTTATTCGGCGATCTTCCCTTTCACCGCCTTTTCGACCGTTTTCCTCCAGTCGAAGTTCGGGTTCAGCGCCGTCAAGGGAGGTTTTTACACCTCGCTGGTCATCAGCGGGACGATCGTTTTTACGCCTCTGTTCGGGCTCGCCTGCGATAAGATCGGCAGGCGGGCGACGATGATGATCATCGGGTCGCTGATGCTCGTACCGATCCACTTGAGCCTTGGCCTGACCCACCTGGCCCCGGCCGCCGCCATGATCGCCCTGGGGATCGCCTTCTCGCTTGTTCCCGCGGCGATGTGGCCGTCCATCCCGATCATGGTCGAAGACCGGCGCCTGGGAACAGCCTTCGGCCTGATGACGCTCATCCAGAATGTCGGGCTGACCATCTTCAACTGGGTGGCGGGAAAGCTCACCGACCTGGCCGGAGGCAACTACACGCCGACGATCCTGCTGTTCGCCTCGCTCGGGTTCGTCGGGCTGGTCTTCGCCGTGCTGCTCAAGGTGGCCGCCAAGAGAGAAGGGGTCGGCCTCGAGCTTCCGACGAGCCTGGCTCAGGCGAGCTGATCCGACGCCATGCGGAAGAGACGGGTTCGGAATTCGCTGTGATTAACGGAAGATTCCCTAAGCTCCGGTCGGTTCGAGCAAATTTTGGCAATCGGATGTGATGTTCTCGAAGTTCAACGCCGTTATTTCCGACCTGGGAAAGGTCGTTCTCTGGTTCGACAATTCGATTTTCTACAGGAAAATGGCGAATTATTGCTTGCTTTCTGCGGTTGAGATCAGGGAAATCGTCCACCAGAGCCCGGAATTTCTTGAACTGTTCGACTTGGGAAAGATGAGCCCGGTCGAGTTTTACCGCTGGGCGATCGGCCGGTTTGGCGCCCGAATGAGCTATGACGAATTCATGGCCGCCTACGTCGATGTCTTCTCGCTGAACCTGCCGGTCTTCGAGCTGCTGCAGAAGCTTAAACCGAAATATCGTCTCATTCTCGTCTCCAACGTCGACCCGGCGCGGTTCGGGTTCATCCAGAAAAAGTTCCCCGAAATCCTGATCTTCGACGGTTATGTCCTCTCCTATGAGCTCGGTTTGATGAAGCCCGACCCCAGAGTCTATGAGGAGGCGCTGAAACTTGCCCGGGCCGAACCCCCGGCGTGCGTCTTCATCGATGACATGGAAGAAAATGTCAGGGCAGCCGAGGCCCTCGGGATCAAGGGGATCCTCTACAAGCCGACGGTGAACCTGGAAAAAGAGCTGGCTTCTCTCGGCGTTTGTCCGTAATGAAAACTCGGTGGACGTCATGCATAATCCACTAAATCGCGCCTCCAAATGAGTATATTTACTGGGACTGCCTGCCTCCCATCCTCCGGACAAGAATGAACTGGATTGCGTCGTATGACGTCGCCTTTTTCTGTGTACGGCGCTACCCCCCGCGCCCGGGATAATTTGGCGGATTTCGTGCGACGTCCTCGTTCAAACGACTTTGACGAAGACCTGGCGGCGCCGTGGTCCGTCGAATTCGCAGAAAAAAATGCCCTGCCATGTTCCGAGGGCGAGCCGGCCTTCCTCGATCGGGACCGCGACCGAGGCGCCGACCAGGCTCGATTTGACATGGGCGGGGGAGTTGCCCTCTGTATGGGCATAAGTCAGAGCATCGGGGACGGCTTTTCTTAGGGTCATAAGAATATCCTCCCGCACCGTCGGATCCGCATTTTCGTTGATCGTCACCGCAGCCGTCGTGTGAGGAACATAGACGATGCAAATCCCCGACTTGACTCCCGAATTTCCGACGACTTCGGCCACCCGGGAGGTGATATCGATAAAGGCCTCCCGGGAGCGTGTCTGAAGGTCAATCCGAGTCATCGTTCTCCTCTCCTAGGCGAATTCGAAGCTCTTCTAAGGATAACAGAAAAGCCGGGGAAAAAATAAATAAAATTGTGCCCGCCCTCTTGACAAGGGCCGAAATTCGATGTAAATTCCAAAAGCGCAAAATACAATATTTAGTATTAAGGGCCACTAAGTTCTACTAAATATGGAATTCTTGGTGGCTTGTTCCCGGTTTCCGCAGGCGAGAGAGAGGAAAGGAGGCACAAAATGACCAGGGGTGTTTCCCGGATCAAGAAAAGGGATGGCTCGATCGTCGATTTTGTCCAGGACAAAATCACCAACGCCGTCTTCAAGGCGATGGAAGCGAACGGCATCACCGACCGCGCTGCGGCCAAGACCGTCTCCGATATCGCCACCTTCATGATCGAGGATAAATTCGGCGGCTACACGATCCCTTCGGTCGAACAGATCCAGGACATCGTGGAAATGGTCCTGATGAAGCAGGGCTATCACGAGGTCGCCAAGTCCTATATTCTCTACCGCGAGCGACATAAAACCATTCGGGAGGCAAGACAAACGGGAATCAACCTGGAGCGGTTGATCAAAGATTATATCAGCGACGTCGACTGGAAAATCCGGGAGAACAGCAACGAGGGCGTGATCAGCTTTTCCGGACTCAATGCGCGGGTCTCCGGAGAAGTCCTGTCCAATTTCGCCCTCAATCATCTCTATTCCGAGCGCATCAAAAAAGCCCATCAGGACGGCGAGTTTCATATTCACGACCTCTCCTACCCGATCGTCGGTTATTGCGCCGGCTGGTCGCTCGAAAAGCTCCTGCGCAAGGGATTCGGTCATGTTCCCAACCAGGTCCATTCCAACCCGGCCAAACACCTGGAGACCGCCACCCTCCACATGGTCAACTTCATCGGCACGATGCAGGGAGAATTCGCCGGCGCTCAGGCGTTCTCCTCCGTGGACACCCTTCTCGCGCCCTTCGTACGAGCCGACGGGTTGAACTACGAGCGAGTCAAACAGGACATCCAGAAATTGATCTTCGGGCTCAATGTCCCTTCTCGCTGGGGCTGGCAGACGCCGTTCTCCAACCTCACCTTCGACCTGACCGTCCCTCAGGATATGAAGGACAAGAAAGCCGTCGTCGGCGGAGTCGAGCTCGACGCGACTTACGGAGATTACCAGAAAGAAATGGACATGATCAACCGGGCTTTTCTCGAGCTGATGATCGAAGGGGATCAGAAGGGTCGGGTCTTCACCTTCCCCATCCCGACCTACAACATAAGCCGGGATTTCCCCTGGGATTCCCCGATCGCCGATCTCCTCTTCGAGGCGACGGCCAAATACGGCATTCCCTATTTCCAGAACTACATCGGGACCAACATGAACCCGGGTGACATCCGGGCGATGTGTTGCCGCCTGAACCTCGACCAGAGGGAGTTGCTTCGACGGCCGGGAAACATCTGGGGCCCGGGTGATTCGACCGGCTCCATCGGTGTCGTCACGATCAACCTCAACCGGATCGGCTACGAGTCAAAGACCAAAGACGAATTCTTCGCCCGGCTCCGGGAGCTCATGGTCCTGGCCAAGGAATCGCTCGAGACCAAGCGGGAAGTCATCAATAACATGCTGCAGAAAGGTCTGATGCCCTATACGCTCGTCTATCTCGGCCACTTCGACAACCACTTCTCGACGATCGGAGTCTGTGGCATGCACGAAGCCTGCCTGAACTTCCTCGGCCGCGGGATCGGAACGCCGGAAGGCAAGGAATTCGCCATCGAGACGCTCCAGTTCATGCGCCAAATCTTGAGGGAGTTTCAACAGGAGACGGGAAATCTCTACAACCTCGAAGCGACACCGGCCGAGTCGACTTCCTACCGGCTGGCGCGAAAGGATCGGGCAAAATACAAAAGCATCATCACTTCGGGGACAGAAAAATATCCGTACCTGACGAATTCCACCCAGCTCAATGTCGATGCCACCCGGGATGTGTTTGAGGCCTTGCAGCACCAGCAGGACATCCAGGCGCTCTACACCGGCGGGACGATTTTCCATACCTTCCTTCCCGAGTCCATTGATCGGGAGACCTGCCGCAAGCTCGTGCGCCGGATTGCCGACACCAAGATTCCCTATTTCAGCATCACGCCGACCTTTTCGGTCTGCGACAGCCACGGCTACATCCGGGGGAAGCACCCCCAGTGTCCCCACTGCGGGGCGGAGACCGAGGTCTATTCGAGGATCGTCGGCTATCTTCGACCGGTGAGAACCTGGAATGACGGAAAGCAGCAGGAATTCAGGGATCGGACACCCTACGAGAGAATCCGGTAGGCGATGGACTATCTTCTGTTCACTTACCCGAATTGCGACAAATGTGAAGCGTTTAAGGCCTACTTGAAGCAGACGACGCTCGAGGGACGGGAGTTTAACCTGAGCCAGAAAGAGAGCAAGCTCCGGGTTCGGGAGTTTCTTGATCGCATCAAACGGGACGAAGCCGGGGCCATGATTCTGCCCATTTTTGTCCTCCGCGAGGAGGAGCGGGTGGTCGGGATCTTCAATGATCCCCAGGAGCTCGATGCATGGTTGAAATCAAGGGCATAGAGAAGTTCGCCCCGCTCGATTTCCGCGGTTATATCTCATCGACGGTCTTCTTGGGCGGCTGCAACTTCCGCTGTCCCTATTGCCACAACGCCGACCTTGTTCTCCGGCCGGAGACACTGGAGACGATTCCTCTCGATTTTTTTGCCAGCTATCTCGATTCGAGAAAAGGCTGGCTCGAAGGGGTTTGCGTCAGCGGCGGCGAGCCGCTTCTCGAGGATTCCCTGGATGTCCTTTTGCGGATCATAAAGGAGCGGAACCTCCTCGTCAAACTGGACACCAACGGGTCTCTTCCCGATCGGCTGGAGGGGCTCATCCGGTCCGGGTTGATCGATCAAGTGGCCATGGATGTCAAGGCGCCGCTCGGCCGATATCGAGAAGTGACCCGGTCCGAGGTGGAGGGAGAGGCTGTCTTCCGGAGCATCGAAATCCTGAGATCATCGGGTGTTCTTTATCTGTTCCGGACAACCGTCGTCCCACAACTTGTGGGCGAGAGGGACCTTTTGGAAATCGCCCAGATGCTCCACGGAGCACCGCTTTTCCAGGTTCAGCAATTCTCGGGCAAAAACACGATCGACGAAGAGTATGCCCGAATTCAGCCCTTTTCGCCCGAGGAGATCAACCGCCTGGCCGCGCTGGTCCAGCCCTATTTCGGCGAGGTCCGAGTGGAGGGGATTTAAGCGATGAAGCTCCGAGTGAAGAAGATTCATCCCCAGGCCAAGCTTCCCGCGTTTTCTCACCCCGGCGATGCCGGGCTCGACCTCTTTTCAGTCATCGACCAGGTGGTCGGAGTCGGCGAAGTGAAGCCGATCCCCACCGGAATCAAGATGGCCATCCCGGAGGGATACGTCGGCCTGATCTGGGATAAAAGCGGGATTTCGCTCCAGGGCGTCCACCGGCTGGCCGGTGTCGTCGATGCCGGCTACCGAGGCGAGGTCCGGGTCGTCGTGGTAAACCTCGGACGGGAGCCTTTCGCCGTCAAGAGCGGCATGAAGATTGCCCAGATGCTCATCCAGCCGGTACAGGCGGTCGAGGTCGTGGAAACCGAGGAACTCGATGAGACTTCGCGGGGGGAGGGCGGATTTGGCTCCACCGGCCGCTTCTGATCTCTATCGGATACAACCCGGCCGGGAGACCGGAGAATTCGGAGTCCGTTTAATAGGAGAGAGGGACGGCCATTAATAAGCGAGCAGGAAAGCCGGTCGTAATCCTCTGGACGTCGGCATTCCTTTTCTGCTGGCCGATTTTCGCATCTCCGCCCGAAAGCGGGAGGGGAGAAAAGGAACCGCGCACCGAAAAGGAAAAGACGAGCGGGCTCGCTTTTTTGCCGGTGGTTTTTTATACGCCGGAGACGAAATGGGCCCTGGGCGGGGGAGGGCTGTATTATTTTCGCCCGACGAAAGACAAAGCCGTGACGCGGCCCTCCAATATCTCCTTCATCGCCCTTTATACCCAGAGAAAGCAGCTGAGTTTTATGCTCAATCCCGATTTGTACCTCGGCCGGGGGTACCATATCCAGTGGAATCTGAAGTATTCCGACTTTCCCGATTATTTTTATGGAATTGGTCGGGATACGCCGGAGGAAAGCAAGGAACTGTATGCTTCGAGATTGTGGGAGCTGAATTTAGAGGCCCTGAAACAGGTTTATGGGGCTCTCCATCTCGGCTTCGTCTATTTTTTCGACCGGACAAAGCTCACGGATATCGAAGAGGCGCCGCTGCTGGCCGCGGGAGACATTCCAGGAAGCGGGGGCGGAACGGTCTCCGGACTCGGCTTATTTATGACATATGACAGCCGCGACGGCGTTTTCTTTCCGACGAAGGGGAATTTCCACCAGTTTTCCGCGGCGGCTTTCAACCCGGCCTTAGGGAGCGATTTCACCTTTACCCGGTTTTATTTGGATCTGCGGAAATATTTCCCCCTCGCCAAAGCCCACACCCTGGCTCTTCAATCCCGTATGCTCTTTCACTCCGGCGAGCCGCCTTTCTGGAGGCTCGGAATGCTCGGGGGCGAGAAGATCATGCGCGGCTACTATTTTGGCCGCTATCGGGACAAAAACCTGATCGCCCTCCAGGCGGAATACCGCTGGGTGCCTGTGTTCTGGCGTTTGGGACTGGCGGCCTTTGCCGGAATCGGCGATGTCGCGGCGAGGATCGGTCATTTCAACCTGAAGAGGATGAAATATTCCTACGGACTCGGACTGCGCTTTGTCTTCGATCCGAAACAGAAGCTCAACATCCGTTTGGACTTCGGGTTCGGCAAGAAGACCTCGGGTGTCTACTTCACGGCTGTCGAAGCCTTTTAGCCAAGAAATTCATTTCTTCTCCCTGTGCGGACAGAGCCTGCGGCCAAAATGCGCGGCCGGCGCTCAGCGGAATCTTGCGGTCGAAGATCCATCTCCATATAATTCCACTCTGTCGATTGGAAGAAGATGATGATCGATTGGTCAATTCCCACGAATGTCGATGAGCTCGAAGATCGGCTCTCGATGCCCTATCCCGAGGACATCGAGTTCGCCCGGCGCCTGGATGGGGATGTGATCATCCTGGGAGCAGGTGGAAAAATGGGGCCGACGCTGGCCAGGCGCATTGCCGAGGCCGTCGATTACGCGGGGGTCGAGGCGAAGATTTTCGCGGTCTCCCGCTTCAAAGAGGCGGGGATGCGGGAGAAGCTGGAGGCCCACGGGATCACGGCCCTCAGGGCCGACCTTCTCGATGACGAGGCAGGCGAGCGGCGATTGGCCGACCTGCCCCGCTGCCCCAACGCGATCTTTATGGCCGGGATGAAGTTCGGCGCCACCGGCAACGAACCATTGACCTGGGCCCAGAACGCCTATCTTCCAGGCCGGGTAGCAGAGCATTTCCGGAAATCACGCCTGGTTGTCCTTTCGACTGGCAACGTCTATCCCCTGGTATCGATTTCCTCGGGAGGCTCGAAAGAAACAGACGCTCCGGGCCCGGTGGGCGAATACGCCCAGTCCTGCCTTGGCCGGGAGCGCGTGTTCAGTTATTTTGCCGACCGCTACGGCACGCGCGTGTGCATCATTCGCCTCAACTATGCCGTCGAGGCGCGCTACGGAGTCCTCCTCGATATTGCCAGGCGCGTTCACTCGGGTGAACCGGTCTCGGTGGGCATGGGTTATGTCAATGTCATCTGGCAGGGAGACGCGAACTCGGCGGTCTTTCGCTCCCTGGGCCTTGGCGCGAGCCCGGCGGCGGTGCTGAATGTCACCGGTCTCGAGATTCTTTCCGTGCGCCGTCTCGCCGAGGAATTCGGACGCCGCTTCGGCCGCCAACCGATCATCGAGGGAGAGGAGAGCGAAACAGCGCTTCTCAGCGACGCCTGCCGTTGCCGCGATTTGCTCGGAGTTCCCCGCGTCCCCTTGGAGTGGCTCCTCGATCTCGTCGCCGATTGGCTGAGACGGGGCGGGCTTACCTATCAGAAACCGACCAAGTTTGAAGTCAGGGACGGAAAGTTTTGATTCGGAACCGTAAGATATAAGGAGAAAAAGATGATCGATTCTCGATCCGAGTTGTCCGACCTTCGCGCTCGTCTCCTCGTAGGGTTGGTGATTCCGGCTCATCCCCTGGCCCTCAACAGTCGGCGGAAACTCGACGAACGACGGCAGCGGGCTTTGACGCGCTATTATCTGGCGGCCGGCGCGGGCGGGCTTGCGGTCGGCGTGCACTCCACCCAGTTTGAAATCCACGAATCGAACGTCGGTCTCTACCGTCCCGTGCTGGGGCTGGCTTCGGAGGAAGCCCGGCGGTTCGCTGCGGCGGGCGGGACGAGACCCGTCTTGGTCGCCGGATTGGTCGGCCGGACGGCAAACGCGGTCGCCGAAGCTTCACTTGCCCAAGAACTGGGCTATGATTGCGGGATGTTGAGCCTGGGGGCGATGAAAGGAGCCTCCGAAGATGAGCTCATTGCCCACTGCCGAGCCGTAGCGGAGGCTATCCCGCTCTTCGGTTTCTACCTTCAGCCGGCTGTCGGCGGGAGGACGTTGAGCTATTCTTTCTGGCGAAGGTGGGCGGAAATCCCCCGCGCCGTTGCCGTCAAAATAGCGCCATTCAACCGCTATCAGACACTCGACGTTGTCAGAGCGGTGGCGGAATCGGGCCGGACGGATGAAATCGCTCTCTACACCGGAAACGACGACAGCATCATCCTTGACTTGGTGACGGAATTCCGGTTTCGTCTGGGAGGAAAGGAGATCGAGGCGCGGATTGTCGGCGGGTTGCTCGGTCAGTGGGCGGTCTGGACAAGCCAAGCGGTCAAACTTCTGGAGGAGATCAAAGACGCTCGGGGTGCGGGGATCGTTTCGTCCGGGCTTCTCTCTCTCGGCGCTCAGCTCACGGATGCCAACGCCGCGCTCTTCGATGCCGAACACAATTTTGCCGGCTGCCTGCCCGGCATTCATGAAGCTCTGAGGCGACAGGGTCTGCTCGAAGGACGCTGGTGTCTGGATCCTGCGGCCGACCTTTCGCCCGGTCAGATGGAGGAGATCGACAGGATTTGGGAGGCCTACCCGCACCTCAGGGATGACCGGTTCATCGGCGAGCATTTGGATGAGTGGCTGGCCTAGCCTTTGAAATCTGGTCGACAGGTCGGGTTGGCCGAAAGGATCATATGAACGTCCGATCCGGAAAGCTTTTTTACGGCTGGCGGGTAGCGGGGGCGTCTTTTCTCAATTTGTTCGCTATCGTCGGCATCATGTACTACAGCTTCCCTGTTTTCTATAAGCCTCTGATTGATGAATTCGCCTGGAGCCGGGCCCAGGTGACGGCGGGTTTCGCCGTGAGCATCGTCTTTATCGGGCCCCTGTTCGGGGTTTCAGCCGGCTTCCTGATCGATCGCTTCGGGCCGAAACGGATCCTTCTCTTCGGCCTCTTTTCAGCGGGCGCGGCGTTTCTGGGATACGGCTTCATGAGCGCTCTCTGGATGTTCTATCTTCTCTATTTCCTCCAGACGGCGGGCTATGTCACGGCCGGGCCCATTCCCAACCAGGTTTTGATCTCCCGTTGGTTTCGCCGCTGGCGGGGGAGGGCGATGGGATTGGCTTATATCGGAGCCGGGGTCGGCGGGGCGATCGCACCGGTTTTGGCGCAGTTTTTGGTTTCGCACATCGGCTGGCGCGGCGCCATGCACGTCATCAGTGCTGGAATTCTCCTTGGGCTTGTGCCGATGAGCTTCCTGGTCGTCAGGAACAGCCCGGCAGACATCGGGTTGCGGCCGGACGGAGAGGGAGGAAAGGGGAAAGAAAAGCAGCCGCCTAGCGCCTTAGCCGAAGAAAGGCTGTGGAATTTATCCGAAGTTCTCCGAACCCGGGAATTCTGGCTGGTCGCCCTGGGAAGTTTCTTGAGCGTCGGCGCCATCGGCGGCATCATCCAGCATTTCGTCCTCTTCCTTCGCGATCGGCAGTTCGCCGCCGAGAAAGCCGCCGGCGTGATGAGCTTTCTCCTCGTCTCGAGCATCCTCGGACGCCTGGTCATGGGCTGGCTGGCCGACCGCATCCCGAAGAAATATGTCATGCTCACTGCGTTCAGCGCCGTGGCTGCGGCTATCCCCATTCTCTATGCTCCCGGGTTGGACAAGCTGGTCTACGTGTTCGCCTTTGTCTTCGGGTTCGGGATGGGCGCCGACTACATGTTGATCCCGCTTGTTACAGCGGAGTGTTTCGGCGTGCGCTCGCTCGGGAAAATCATGGGGATCATCATCACCACCGATTCGCTCGGCCAGGCCCTCGCGCCGGTGCTCGTCGGCCGGCTCTATGATCTCAACCGCAATTACAACCTGGCCTTTGCCCTAGTCGGGGCGGCGGCCCTGATCGGCGCTGCGGCCGTGCTCTTCATTCGTCCCCAAATCGTCCGCTCCCGCTTCTCGTCAGGGAGTCCTCAAACATAATTCTCTAAAGCCTCTTGGCGAAGAGAATTTCTTACGAAGGGACTCTCGTTTGTCAGGAGTCGGTATTTTTGCCAAGGGACGAGATCCATTATCCATCCGATGCCGGCAGAAATCAGGCGGATGAGGGCGTCTCCCAATATCTGGATCTTGCCTTGGGTGATCCCCGGAATGATCAATCGCCGCCCGGTTGGCGGTCAATCGGGCACGCCATAGCTGTAAATGTGCGAACCGCTGGCGAAATAGATGCGGCCGTTCAGGTAATCTCCGCCGTATTGAACCGGAACGGGCGATTCGGCCAGCATTCGAATAGCGAATTTTCCGGGATCGACGCGGGCGATGCCTTTAAGAAAAAGGATGAACACCTCTCCTTTCGGCCCGCGGACGAAGACTCGGGGGCCCTGCTGGTAAGCGGTGGGGCCGAAGTCTTTTGCCGTGTCGAATTCATGAACGACCTCCCGTTTTGCCGGGTCGAAGACAAAAAAGCGCGTCCGGTCGGCGAACCCATAGACGAGGCCCTTCGGTCCCGGGCAGAGGTCGGTGTATTCCTGGACGCCGGGGAACACGACCCGGTGCCATTCGATCTTTTTCGTCGCCAGGTCGAGGATGTAGAGCTCGGCTTCTTTGGCCTTTTTTTCGCCGCCGGTGCCGGGGCTGGTCGTCGATCCGCCGAGGAGTTTTCCTTTGGGCAAGGGAATCAGGCTGATCGTCGACTGATCCGGCAGGAGCTCCTGATCGGTCAGGATTTCGCTCTTCCCGTTCAACCGATCCCAGAAGAGCAGCCCTCCGCCCGTAAACCCGTAGTCCGGCGTTCCGGCCAGGACGACGATTTTCCCGTCGGGATGGGCCAGAAGCTCATGGGGACGGTTGATCGTGGGCGTGCTTTCGGTGAGGAAAAGAGGGTTGGATTCGGCCTTTCCCTTTTCGGTGTTCACCCAAGGTTTGGCCGGGTCCCACTCGAGCAGAAACCCGCCTGTATATCCTCCGACGAAAAACTTATCTCCCTGACGGGCGACGGTGTTCCACTGGCCGTAGGAGACGCGGTTCGTCCATTCGTCCTTGACCGGGTCGTAGCGGAAGAAGCGCATGGGGAAGGCGGTGCCGCCGCAGATCGTGTTATCCGGCGCCGCCGCCAGGCCCATGATATGCGCGCCCTCGCTCGAGTAATCGAAGCGCCAGGTATTTGACGTCCCCGTTTTGGGATCTTCGACCGTCATCTCGCGTTCGACAAGATCGAACTTCTGGAGGCGCTTTCCGTCGGGAAAATCGCGGTGGAAAAGAGCTTGGGAGCCGGCGATGTAGATCTTTTCTTTTGTCTTTTCATGTCTCTCCAAAGAGGTGGCTCGACCCTTGTAGAGAACGAGCCAGTTGTCGTTCCTGTTTTTATCGCTGACCGGCTGTCCGTAAACTTTGCCGTCTTGGCTGCGATAAAGGGAGGGGGAACCGTGCCCGCGTTTCTCTTCGGGAATGAGCGGGGTGGCCCGGCCCGTCTTGGGATCGAGGGCAATGATCTGACAGGCTGTGCTGCCGACGCCGAAATAGATCCAGCCGGCCTTATCGGCGGCCACGGCGCGCGGATACTGATTCCAATTTTGATCGTAAACGTGGCCGTAGTCCCGGAGCTCCTTTTTTTTGGGATCATAGCAGACGACGCCGCTCTTCGGATAGGTAACCGACCAGATGCGGCCTTTGTCGTCTTCCGTCATGCTCATGGCCATCTGGGGGGCCGTCTTCTGCCAGAAGGTGAAGGCGCGCTTCACCGGGTCGAACTCGACGAAATGGCTGTTGAAGTGCGTATAATAACGGTTCTTGCTCGACAAAACGGACGCATAGGGGCAGTCGCCGCCGGGCGGAAAAGGCATCGGGAATTCCTCGCTCTTGCCGGTTTCAGCATCGACCAGGAGGAGGGCGTAACCGCCGCGGTGGTCGAACAGCCAGGAAAGGACGACGGGCCGGCCGCTTCCGTCCCTGGTGGCGACGGTGCCGCGGTGGTTGCTCGTCGGCGTCGCGATTCCGTGATGTTTGAAGCCGTTTCCCAGGTCTTCGGTCTGGGAGATCGCAGGTCGGAGGAAAAGACCGAACAGAATAACGGCCATCCAGGCGAACCGGCGTTGGGAGCAGATTGTCATTTTAAGACTCCTTAAGAGAAATGACGGCACCGGCCGATCGTCCTCGACCCGCTTCGCGGCCGGCCCGGTTTCAAAGGTCATGGACCAGCGGGAGAGCGAATATATCAACGGCGGCGGAGGCATGTCAAGAAAAAGCCCGCCCTTTTCTTTTTTTCATCGTTGAGGAGAAATTTTCAAGACCGTGATCGTTGATTTTGGAAGCGTACCCTTGCCTCCCATCAATCACCGAAGACAAGAAGAATTCTCGAACCGGAACAATTTTGACAGGCCGGGTCTATTTTGTTAGATTGACTCAGCCGATGAATTTCATCGGAGGATCGCCGGGTCTTGTCCGGAGAGCGAGACTCGATGAGAAGAAGAGGGAAGAAAATGATCGCCATCGTCATCGGAGCGGCCGTGGGAGCCGTCGTCGGTTACCTTTATTATCGCTTTATCGGCTGCCGGAGCGGAACGTGCGTCATCACCGGAAACCCTTACCTCTCGACGATCTACTGGGCAGTCCTCGGCGGCCTTATCGCGAATATCCTGAAATAGCCGCCACAACGATTCCGTCGGCATGAGAGAAACCTTTATACCACAGGCGCTTCAGGACCGGTTTGCAGTCGTTCTGGTCCGGCCGGAAAGCGCCGAAAATGTCGGCCTGGTCGCCCGGGCGATGAAAAACACCGGTTTCCGCCATCTCCGGCTCGTCGGCCGGGAAAAGTCCGATGTCATCTCCGTGCGGACAGCCGTCCATTCCGCGGATATCCTCCAACGGGCGGCCTTTTTCTCCGATCTCGGCTCGGCCGTCGCCGATCTCCAACTCGTTTTTGCTTCGACCGCCAGGAGGCGCAAGAATTTTCCCTGCTTGGCGTTCGAAGACGCTGTTTCGCGGATGGTTTTGCTCGATCCCTGGATCAAGGTCGGGCTCCTCTTCGGGAACGAGAGGACCGGCTTGACTTCGGATGAGCTCGGGTTTTCCAACTTCCGGTTCACGATTCCCCAGGCCTCCCCGCAGCCTTCATATAATCTGGGGGGAGCGGTCCTCCTGACCCTGTTCGAGATTTTTCGCCGCGCTTCGAAGCCTTCGCCTCAACGAGCCTTCCGGTCTGACGGACCGCCTCTCCCGCAGCGGGAACAGCAGAAATGCATCGACCGGATTCTCGCGAAGCTCGAAAACCGGGGCTTCATCCAGCCGGCGAACAGGCGCCACACAAGCGAAATGATCCGCGATCTCTTCGGCCGTCTGGCGATGACGGACCGGGACCGACGGCTTCTCCTGGCCCTTTTCTCTTGAATCCGCACATCTCGACCATCCATTCGGAGATTTCGACGAGCGGCGAATATGCTCTGTGGCTTGCCACGGAGAGCCGTTCGTTGGGGGGCCGGGGGGCATTGAAAATTCTTTAGTAATCCTATAAAATTAATAAACTTAAAAACCGACGGGTGCGATTTCTCCGCCGAGAGATCAAACGCCCGGAAAGGAGTCGAAGATGAGCCTATCGGAAATCAGGGTCTCTTTCCCGGGCGGATTCCGGGTGGACGCGGAATACAAGGGCTTCGTCATTAGGACCGACCAGCCTGTGCACGAGGGAGGCGAAGGGAGCGCGCCGGCGCCGTTCGACCTTTTCCTGGCTTCGCTGGCGACCTGCGCCGGTTATTATGCCCTTGCCTTCTGCAAGGAACGGGAAATTCCGGTCGAGCGGGCGGGCGTGACCATGCGAATGGAGAAGAACCCGGAAACCAAGATGATCGGCAAGATTTCGATCGAGCTTGACCTTCCGGCCGATTTCCCGGAGAAATACCGGAAGGCGATCGTCCGGGCGGTCGACCGCTGCACGGTTAAGCTCCACATCCTGCACCCGCCGGCTTTTGAGATCGCGATCAAAACCCCCGGGTGATCTCGAGATCAGGGGACTTCAATCTCGGGGAGCCAAAGGTAATAGAATCCGGCTCGAAGCTCCGGCAGCAAATCCTCGAGCTTCTTCACCGGCCAGCGCGCCGGACTTCCCGGAGCGGCGGCATAGAGGTTCGTCTGCCGGCCGGGATAGTAGGTATAGGCGATGACCCTTGCTGCCTTGAGCGAGGCGAGGGACTGAACTCGGGCCAGAGCCTGGTCGAAATAGCCGATCTCGTCGATCAGCCGGAGTTCAAGCGCCTGTTCCGCCGTATAAACCCGTCCGTCGGCGATCGCCCGGAGTTCGTCCATCGAAAGATGGTCCTTCCGGTTCTCATAGACGACATCAAGGAAATCCCGGTAAAACTCATCGATCATTCGTTGGAACACCTGTCGCTCTTCCGGGCTCATCTCCCGAAACGGGCTTCCCGCGTCTTTGAGATCGCCGGACTTGATGACTTTCATTTCCAGACCGACCTTGGCCAGGAGGCCGGAAACGTTGGGGAAAACGGAGATCACGCCGATGCTTCCGGTGATCGTCGAGGGATGAGCGACGATGGCGTCGCAGGCCGAGGCGGCGTAATAACCCCCTGAAGCCGCCACGCCCATCATCAGGGCGACGACGGGAAGACCGGTCTTTTTCTTAAACTTGAGGATCTCATGGTAAAGGATATCGCTCGAGGTGACGTCGCCTCCGGGAGTGTCGAGCCGCAGAATCACGCCCCGAACAAGCCGATCCTCGGCGGCTTTCTGAAGCCGCAAATAAACCCGGGAAAGGACATCGCCTTCGCGATTGAACAGGGAATCTCCGCCCGACGTCATGATCATCCCTTCGATGTCGATGACCAGGATTTTCTCCCGGGCCGGGCTTTTGAGGAGAGTGACTTCCTCGATCGCCGGGCGGCCCAGGATATCGATGTTGAACCTGCAGCCCGGCCCGAATAAGAACGCGATAAACAAAAGGACAAATGACTTCTTCATCTTTCCTCCGCTGCCGGCAATTTTTACTTTTTATTATAACACAGATGGAGAGGTGGCTCTATGACAAAAAGTGGGGTAAAGAGAGGATGGTAGCCAGTGGGAAGAGGCAAAGCAGGACCTTTCTGATATAGACTTGGACATTGCGGACGCCGAAGCTGACTCTTTTGATCATCTTGATTTTGGTATGAATGCCTTCGGTATAGGCATTGGTGGTGCGACGATCGAAGTAGTTCAGGATGTAGCGCTCCCATCTCTGGAGCATTCTTCCCCAGTGCATCATGGCTCCATCATCTGAGTGGAGGGCCATCTGGATGAGATCCTTAAGCCTCCGGGCGGCTGTCTTTTTGTCCTTCAGCTTGTAGAAGCTGCGCAGGGCTTCCTTCATCCAGTAAAACTCCTTCAGGGAGGGATATTTCTGGCACCAGGCCTCTACCTTCCTCTTTTGAGCCGGCTTGAGCTTCTCTTTGCCCATCAGGAAAAGCTTGCGGGGGATCTCCACTTTCGAGCCTTCCTGCTCGATTTTCCGAGCTTCATCCAGGCGGTGATTGGCATCGTGAATCAGATGAAAATGGTCCACCACCACGTTCGCCAGGGGCAGCGTCTTTTCCACCGCCCGGAGCAAAAGCCGGTCCATATCGATACACACTTCCCTGATCCGTTGCTTCTGCTGCTCTGGGATGCTGTGGAGAAACCGATGGAGCGTCTTTTGCCTGGAATCGGGCAGGATGGTCAGGGGGGAATGAGCGCTCAAATCGGTGACCGTGTGAACAAGCTTGGGGCCTCGAAAACTATGGTCATCAATCCCCAGGGCGAGCTCCCGGGGAGACTTTTCCCTCCAGAGGAGCTTCTCCGGGTCAACTCGCCTCATCAAGATCCGCCTCGACACCCCATAGCTGATCCCTTCCTTCTGCGCCAGGCTGCGAAAACTTCGGCCCCGCAGACTCCCCATAATCTGACGTTCTGCTTCCTCTGTCCTTCTCTGCCAGGGGGAAACAAGGGGCGTTAGCTTAGAAAACGCCCGCCCACAAGCCCGACAAAAATAGCGGTCCTTCCTGAGCAGCAAATAGACCCTCCGTCCAAACCCAAAACCATGGTAAATCTTGCGCCAGGGGCCTCTCTGGTAGAGGTTCTGGCTTTGCTGCCGGCATCGAGGGCAGACAGCTGGATTCTCATCCCTGAGCTTGAGGATGATACTCCCATCGACAATTT
>CAZNVB010000228.1:0-3449 GCA_964576265.1 uncultured Eubacteriales bacterium
CGGACGACCTTGGTATCGCCCGTCACGACCTGGACACCGGACCGGCGGGCAGAGCGGCCGATCGACCTCAGAATTCTGTCGAAATCGCTCCAGGAGAGACCTTCTTCGAGGATAAAGGCGAGGGACAAATAAAGGGGAACAGCGCCGGAGACGACGAGGTCGTTGACCGTTCCGTTGACCGCCAGAGTGCCGATGTTTCCCCCGGGGAAGAAAATGGGGTCGACGACATAACTGTCGGTGGTGGCCGCCGCTTCAAAGGCCAGAAGGCTGGCGTCGAGAAGCTCCTCGAGAGGAGGATTCTTGAACTCAGGGAGAATTCGTCGGGAGATGAATTCCCGCATTAATTTTCCTCCGCTCCCAAGCTCCAAGCTGATCCGGCTCATCGTTCTCCGTACTTGAATAAAATCAGGCAGGCTCCTTCGAGCGACACCATGCAGGGGCCGAAAGGGGACTCCGGACGGCATGTTTTTCCGAAAAGCGCGCAGGCGTTCGGCGGGATTAGGCCGCGGAGGACTTCCCCGCATCGGCAACCGGGAAGGTCGGCGTCGGATTCTCCGACGGCCAGCTTGTGTTTCTTTCGGGCGTCAAAATCCGAGTATTCCGGCTTGAGCTCGAGCCCGCTCCCGGCAATCTTTCCGAGCCCTCTCCAGCGCGCGTCCACCGGATCGAGCATTTCTTCCATTACCGATCTGGCTCGAGGGTTTCCTTCCGCCGCGACAACCCTGCCGTATTCCAGGAAAATGCCCGGTTTTCCCTGGTTGATCTGATCGAGGACAGCGGAGATTCCGAGGAGGATATCGTTCGGTTCGAAACCGGCGACAGCCCCCGGGAGATGATATTCTTCTGGAATGAACCGATAGGGCTCAATCCCGATGATGGCGCTGACATGTCCGGGATAGAGAAAGGCGTCGATAGCGGTCTCTCCCGCCTCGAGGATCGCGCGAAGGGCGGGCGGGATCAGCCACAGGGCCGAGAGAACGGAAAAATTCTTCAGGTTCATTGCCGCCGCCTTTTTCACTGTCAGGGCGATGGAGGGGATGGTGGTTTCAAAGCCGACGCCGAAAAAGATGACCTCTTTGGCAGGATTCTCGGCGGCTAGATCGAGGGCCGACTGGGGCGAATAGACGATTTTGACCTGGGAGGATTCGGCCGGAACAGCGGTTTGGAGGGAGCCCTGACGGGTGGGCACCCTGGTCATATCTCCGAAGGAAGCCAAAATAAGGTTTTTTCTCCGAGTGACGAGGTTCAGGCAGGCTTCATGAAAACCGTTAGGCGTGATGCAGACCGGGCAGCCCGGACCTGAGATCATCTCGACACCCGCTTCTTCCAGGAGTTTCTTCAATCCGAAGCGATGAATGGTCATCGTATGTGTGCCGCAGACTTCCATGACCCGGACGGAATGACCCAGGAACCCGGTCTTTTGACTGATTTCCCTAAGGAGAGATCGGGTGATCGTCTTGTCTCGGAGCTCTTTCATCATCCTCCTCTCTCCTGCGGCTCTATTTTTCGGCGATCTCGCACAACAGAGAGAGGGTCTCTCTGGCTTCTGTCTCATCAAGCCGGCTGATGGCAAACCCGGCGTGGACGATGACCCAATCGCCGGGCTTGACCCCTTCGAGGAGGTCGAAGTTCACGGCGACTTTGGTCCCCAGATAATCGACTTTTCCCTGCCCGTTTTCGTCGATCAAGAGGACTTTGGCCGGAATCGCAAGACACATAGGAATCTCGTCTTTCAGTCTATCCAGATTAACAGATTTCTCTCTTCCGGTCTATATTCGGATGCCCGCCTTATGGATCTCGGCTTTGATGATTCTCGAGGTGGAGGAAGCCGCCCCCGGTATTTTTATCCCGAGGGAAGAATCCGGGCCTTCCTCTGGCGCTCCGGACCGTCTTTGACAATCGAGCCGTTGAGCCCTTATAATGGCCTCGTGCTTAAAACCTTGGAAGGATTTATAACCCCGGGGAGCGAGGAGGACAATCTCGTCCGCAAGATTGATTTCTCTCGTCTTCCCCGCCATATCGCGGTGATCATGGACGGGAACGGACGGTGGGCGGCGAGCCGGAATCTCCCCCGAATCGAAGGCCACCGGGCTGGGACCAAGGCCGTTCAAGAAATCGTGGAGACATGCGGCCGCCTGGGCATCAAGTTCCTGACGCTCTATGCATTTTCCAAAGAAAATTGGAAGAGGCCGGCCAGAGAAGTTTCCCGTCTCTGGAATCTCCTTGAGGACTATCTTCGCAAGAAAGATCAAGAGCTGGTGAAGAACAAAATCCGGCTGCTGGCGATCGGGCAGAGGAACGGCATTCCGGCTTCGGTCCGCAAAGAGCTCGAAAAAGTCGAGGGCATGACGCGAGATTTGGATGGTCTGACCGTCGTCCTGGCGCTCAATTACAGCGGCCGGGCGGAGATTGTCGACGCCGTCAAGCGGATTTTTCGGGAGAGAAACATCGATCTCGACCGGCTGGATGAACAGACCTTTGCGCGGTATCTCTATACCGCTTCCATCCCCGACCCCGATCTTCTCATTCGGACGAGCGGCGAGCTCCGCGTTTCTAATTTTCTCCTCTGGCAAATGGCCTATTCGGAAATCTGGATCACGCCCGTGTTTTGGCCCGATTTCCGACGGCTTCACGTTCTCCAGGCACTCGTTGATTATCAGAAAAGAGAAAGGAGGTTCGGCGCCGTGCACGGCCAGCCCGCCGCCGATGTTTGATTCGTTGCCGGCTGTTTGGCGCCTTGTTCCATGAATTTCGGAAAAAGATCGGCGACGGCTGTCGTTCTCCTCGGCTTGCTTTTCCTTCTGATCCAGTACGGAGGAAGAGTTCTGACTTTTGTGGTGCTTCAGGTCGTGATCGTTGCTGGCCTGATTGAATTCTACAATCTTGCCGCCAGAAAGCGTCTCGAGCCACAGAGAGTTCTGGGCGTTGTCCTGACCCTCGGCCTCGGCCTGGCGTTTTTTTTCCGCTCCGTCTTCCCCCTCGAGGTCGCCGTGTTCGGGGCGCTTTTTCTCGTCGGCGCTTATTTTGTTTTCACTTTCAACCGAATCGAGCACTTGCCGTTCCTGACCCAATCGCTGACCGTCACCTTCTTTGGTATCCTCTATCTTGGCCTCACCCTGAATTATCTCTTTCTCATTCGTTTTGAATGGGGTCCGTATTACATTTATTTTCTCTGTTCGGCGATCTTCCTGGGGGATACGGGGGCTTTTCTTCTGGGAAAGTGGCTGGGCCGTCACAAAATGACTCCCCTCGCCAGCCCCAACAAAACCTGGGAAGGGAGTGCGGGGGGGATTCTGTTCGCCGTCCTGGGAGCCTGGGCGGGCCGTCAGGTTTTGCTTCCTCATGTCGAGCTCTGGCGGGCCCTCCTCGCCGGAGCGCTGGTTCACGCCGTTGCCCAGATCAGCGATCCTCTCGAATCCTTATTCAAGAGAGCGGTCGGGGTCAAGGAT
>CAZNVB010000229.1:0-4090 GCA_964576265.1 uncultured Eubacteriales bacterium
AGAGGAGATAGAGAAAAAAGAGAGAAATATAGTCCCGAGAAAAGGGGATCAAGGCCAGCGAAAGCGAGATCCCAACAAAGCTCAGCCCGTGCATCCATCGGTATTCGGCTCTTCGGGCCGCATGGACGATGAGAATCTGAAATAGAAAGGTCGTCAGCAAACCGAAATTTGAAAGAAGCCCGATCCGGGAATAGCTGTTGATTAGTCCGGTCTGCGCATAGAGGATGGGAAAGACCATCGGGACAGCCACCGTGGCCCCGTCATTGAGAGCATGAAAAAGAGAAGAGGAGATCAAGATCCGCCGCTCGTCGGTCATGACACATGTTTCTAAGCGAAAAGAACGGCGAAGTCAACTTGGGAAGAACCGCTCTGCGTTCCCCGCTTCCACCGGTCGGTCGATTTCATCGGCTTTCCTGTCTCCGCCCTTCCCGGAGAAACCGACCGCCATCAGCTCGCCGCGGCAAGCCGCGCGGCATACTCGCCGCTTGTCAACTCAGCGGATTGAATTTGGGCGGAAAAGAAGGGATTCGGTTGCTTCCCCGGACGGAAATGAGTATCGTATTTCTTCCAAGGTTCATCAAGGAGGAATGAAGATGGCGGAATTCTCAAGAAGGGATTTTCTTCAGCGGATGGGACTGGCGGTGGCCGCGCTGACGCTGGGAAAAAGCAGCGCTGCCGCTGACCCGGCCGATTTCTCATCCAGCGCGTCGGCACAGGGAGAAGGGATGATCGCGGTGGCCAGCGGAAACGGACTCCGGGCCACCGAAAAAGCCATGGAGCTTCTCCGTCAGGGATTTGATCCGCTCGACGCCGTGATCGCCGGCGTCAACATCGTCGAGGAAGACCCCAACGACACCTCTGTCGGCTACGGCGGCCTGCCGAATGAAGAAGGGGTCGTGGAACTCGACGCTTCGGTGATGCACGGCCCCTCCCACAATGCCGGGGCGGTGGCAAGTCTAAGGAATATCAAAACCCCGTCGAAAGTCGCTAAGCTTGTGATGGAGAGGTGCGATCACGCCCTGCTCGTCGGCGAAGGCGCACTGAAATTCGCTCTGGCGCATGGCTTTAAGGAAGAAAACCTGCTGACCGATCGGGCACGGGAGATCTGGCTCCGCTGGAAGGAAACTCTTTCCGAAAGAGATAACTGGTTTCCCCCGGGAAAGGATAAAATTGCCGCAGTCCTCGTTCCGTATCTTGAAAGCTACGGGACGATCAACTGCTTGGCCCGGAACGAGAAGGGCGACCTGGCTGGCGTCACGACGACCAGCGGGCTGGCCTTCAAGCTCGCGGGACGGGTCGGCGATTCGCCGATTATCGGTGCCGGACTGTATGTCGACAATGAGATCGGAGCGGCCGGTTCCACTGGCAGGGGAGAGGCCAACATCCTTAACTGCGGCAGCTTCGCGGTCGTTCAGGAAATGGGACGGGGCGCTTCGCCGGAAGAGGCGTGCCTGCGGGTTCTGGAAAAAATCTCCGCTAAAACAAAATTCCATCCTCATTTGCTGACCCCGGAAGGAAGGCCGCGCTTCGGGCTTGAGTTCTATGCCGTCAACAAGAAGGGAGAATACGGCTCCGCCAGCCTGTGGAGCGGAGGCCGCTACGCTGTCCATGATGGAAAAGAAAACAGACACCGAGAAGCGGCCTATCTCTTCAAACGGACCGGGTGACCTCGGATTTCCGGAAAGCGCTATTTCTCTTCAAAGATGATGGCCGTCAAACCTTGCACGGCGAGTTTCCCGGCCAGCTCTTCGGCCTCATATCTGGTCGCCGCCTTGAGACGCACCCGATGGTAAATTTGATTCGCCGTCCGGAAGCTTGAAATGCCGACTCCGGCATAGGTTTTTTCCAGGTTTTTCTTCAGGGCCTCGGCGTTCTCTCTGGAGACGAAAGCGCCGACCTGGACGGAATAAGCGGGAAATTTCGGCGGAGGCGACTCCTTGCTCAGGACTTCGATTCGCACCGGCGCGGTCCCGGGCCCGACGAGGTCGATGGCCTTGGCCGCGGCGTAGGAGAGGTCGATCGCTCGATTCTTGACAAAGGGTCCGCGGTCGTTGATTCGCACCGTGACGGACTTGCCGTTATTCAGGTTGGTGACGACAACCAGAGTTCCAAGAGGAAGGGTGTTATGAGCGGCCGTGAGGTCGTGCATATCATAGATTTCGCGACTCGACGTCTTCCGCCCATGAAACTCTCCACCATACCAGGACGCGATTCCCGTCTGGACATCCCCCTCGGGAAAATAATGGAGTCGCGGCCGACAGCCAATGAGAGAAACAAGAAAGACACAGACGAGGACTTGGCCAAACCGAAGTCTTGCCGCATCAGCCGACGACCGCACCGAATTCTCCCTTCTATTATGCCCGGACTCGAGCGGACAAGCAACCCCTTTCTGGCGCAGACACTTTTCAGAGCTCATGTTTCGTTATAGAGCTTACCAGCCTGGATTCGGAGCGAATTTTCAAGTAAAATGGCGGCCTTTCGGAGCCTCCGATGAAAAAGCTTCGCTATTTCCTTCCTGCCGCTCTCTTCTATTCGCTTGTCTTTTTCCTTTCCTCAAAGGACCTTGGAATCCGCTTAAACGGAGGCTGGACGGATAAACTCGCTCACCTGATCGAATTCGCCGTCCTGGGCGCTCTTCTTGCCGTCGGGTTTTTCAATGCTCTGAACGCTTCCCTCCGGGCCAAAGTCGGGGCAACCTGGCTTTCCGGCCTGATTCTCGGCGCCCTGGATGAATATCATCAGGTCTTTGTCCCGAGCCGGATCGCAGATCTCGCCGATCTTCTGGCCGATGCTGTTGGGATTGCCGCCGGAATCATCATCTATGTCTATCTTAGCCGGCGGATGAAGCGCTTGATCTCTTCCTGATCCGTAATCTAAAGCATCTTTGTCAGCTCCGACTTCAGCAGGGCAAAGGCCTGTTTCGGAGTTGAACAATAATGAAACAGCCGAATGTCGGCCGGGACGATCGTGCCTGATTTCAGAAGGAAATCGAAGTGGATCACGCGGTGCCAGTATTCTTCCCCATAGAGGACGATCGTCATCTTTTTTCTTGAAATCTTACCGGTTTGGACAAGGGTCAGCGTCTCAAAGAGCTCATCCAGGGTCCCGTAGCCTCCGGGAAAAGCCACCACCGCCTTGGCTTTGTTGATCAGCCAGAACTTCCTGGTGAAAAAATAGTGGAAGAGAAAGGAAAGTTCAGGCGAAATGTAGGGATTCGGGGCCTGCTCATGCGGCAGCTCGATGTTCATTCCGATGGATTTCCCGCCGGCCCTGGCCGCGCCGCGGTTGGCGGCTTCCATGATCCCGGGCCCGCCGCCGGTGCAAACGACGAAATTCTTTCCCTTCGGCCTCAGCCGGATGGCCCAGCTCGCCAGGCGAAACGCCAGTTCCTCGGCGTCCCAATAATATTTGCTCAAGGGAGATTTCCGATCGGCCGGGTCATAGCGGGAGGAGCCGAGGAAAAGGACAGTCGAATGGACCTTCAGTCTTTCCAGCCTCGTCTTTGGCTCAAGGATTTCGCTCAGAATGCGGAGCGTTCGGGCTTCCGGAGAAGCAAGAAACTCTTTGTTTTCGTAGGCGATCGACGGCGGTCTCTTTTTTTTCATCTCCGCTTTTCTCCCGATAAAAGGATGGCTTATTTTATCTGATCCTCGGGAAACCGACAAGCGCGGCGTTTTGACTTGCCGGGTTTTCTATGTTATCAATAGGGCGTTTTCTCCGTTCATGAGGATGAATCATCCGCTTGATCCTCTGGGCCGAATGCGCTACCCGGGCAGGCTGATCATTCTCGGCCGCGACCCGACGGGTGGCGAGCTGGTCGTGGTCTATGCCATCACCGGACGTTCGCCTTCGAGTCAAGCCCGAAAGCTGACATTCAGAGACCAGGCCGTCTGGACAGAGCCATTGACGCCGGATATTCTGGCCAAGAATAACGCCGATCTCCTGCTTTACCCGGCCATTATCCTCGGTCAAAAAATCGCCGTCAGCAACGGTCGGCAGACGGAGGACATCGCCGCGGCCCTTCATCAGGCCAAAGAGGATGCGGACCCGGAAAAAATCCTCTCTACGGCCTTAAAAAAATGGATCTATT
>CAZNVB010000230.1:0-1946 GCA_964576265.1 uncultured Eubacteriales bacterium
ACCAAGGAACGATCGTCTTCAAAAAGGACGACAAAGGAGATTGGATGATCGTCGAGCCCCTCGAGGCGAAGGCGGATTCCTATGAAGTCAACCGACTGGCCGAGGATTTTTCGAGTCTTCGCTTTGAACGGGTCGTTGAGGCTGAAGGAGGCGATCCGGCCAAATATGAAATTCCCAAAAAAGAGCTGACTCTCTGGTATAAAAACAAACCGGAGCCTGTAAAGCTTCTTTTCGGCCTGGAGAACCCGATCGACCAGACGATATTTGCCCGCAAAGAGGGCGATCCGAGAATCGTCCTCTTGGCGAGTTACCTGAAATCTCCGCTCGATAAAAAAGTGTTCGATTTTCGCCAAAAGGACATCTTCAAGTTCGAGACCGACGAGGTCGCGGGCCTTAAACTCAAGGCGAAAGACATTGTCTGGGAAGCCAGAAAAAAAGAGGGCGAGTGGTTTTTCCAGGGGAAGCCTTCCATCCTGGCCAAAAAAAGCCGGCTCGAGGATCTCCTCCGCTCTCTTTCCGGCGTCCGGGCCAAAGAATTCATCACCGAGGCAAAAACGCCGCAAGAAATGGAACAATGCGGCCTTCATAAGTCGGACTATTCCGCTGTTCTCTTCTTTCCCGCGAGAGATCAGGAGACGACTTTCTCTCTGCACAAAGATGGGGAAAAGGTTTACGTGACGACTTCCCTTTCGCCGAAAATCATCGTCGCCGAAACTCAGGTCATTCAGGATCTGGAGAAAAAAGTCGACGATTTGAGGGAAAAGGCCGTCGTTGTCTTCAACAGCTGGCAGGCCACAAGAGTTGAAATCAAAAAAGGCGCTCTCATCCTTCAAGCTTCGAAGAACGCCGAGGACAAGTGGTTGATCGAAGACGAATCGAAAGAAGCAGATCGGTCCAAAATTGAAACCTTCGTCCGCAAAATCGAGAGTCTGGAAGGAACGGAATTCATCGATGCTCCGGCCGGCCTCGAGGAATATGGCCTCGCCCCCCCCCAGGCCGAGGTGACCGTCTGGACAAAGTCGGAGGACAAAGAGCAGTCTTTCCAGATCTTTTTTGGAAACGAAGAGCCAGAGAAAAAACTCGTCGTGGTCCGAAATCCGAAGCTCGATTACCTTTTCCGCGTCGATGCCTCCGTCCTGGCGGAATTCCCCAAGGAAAAGTCCGACTGGAACTTGCCGCCGCCGGAAAAAGCGGAAGAGAAGAAAGAAGAAAAGAAAGGGGACAAGCCATAAAACGAGGCCGGCCCAGATCGGCTCAACTCGCGGCCCTCTGTGGGCGGCGAAAGCTTCCGGGCTTTAGTCGCCATCTCCTTCGATGGTACAGGCGTGAGCGGCGAGATCTTCCCTGGCGTGCAACCTCCGACCCGTACAAAATCTGGGTTTCTGAAGTCATGCTCCAGCAGACGACCGTTCCGTCCGTCGTCCCTCGTTTCGAGGAATGGCTTCGAGTTTTCCCCGATCTAAGGGCACTCGCCCGAGCCACGGAGCGCCAAGTCCTCAAAGCATGGCAGGGACTCGGCTACTACGAGCGGGCGCGAAATCTCCATCGCACGGCGAAGATCCTGGTGAAGAAATTCCACGGAGTTTTTCCTCGGACTTATGAAGAACTGATCAAGCTCCCGGGTTTCGGCCCTTACACCACCGCGGCGGTCCTTAGCCTGGCCTATGGCCGGCCTTATCCTGTTCTTGACGCGAATGTTCGCCGGATCGTCATGCGCCTGGCCGGATTGAAAAACGAACGAGGGAACATTTCCGAGCGCCTCCTTCTTGACCATCTGAACCGCTATTTCGACGCTGATTTACCGGCCGAATTCAACCAGGGAATGATGGAGCTCGGCGCTCTGATCTGCCGTCCGAGAAATCCCGCCTGCCTTCGCTGCCCTGTTCACAGATTCTGCCGCGCCTACGCGAACGGCGAACAGGAAATCATCCCCCTCCCTCGCCGGC
>CAZNVB010000231.1:0-3705 GCA_964576265.1 uncultured Eubacteriales bacterium
TTCCGCAAGATCTTCCAGCCTGATCTGTGGTTGTCTTTGTGGAGGCAATATCTGCGTCTTCATCGCCGGCTTCACCTCGTCTCTTTACACCTCCACTACCGGTGGATCAATGCCATCACGTAACTTTTGGACAAGCCCAAAAATTGGGATAGGGGGGGTCAGAAGACGGAGGGGAGACCAAAAGGGCGAGAAATCGGCCAGACCTTCATTGCTCAGGGAAGGGGACAAAAATATTCGCCGCTTGTCTCAGCGGCCCTCAGAACTTCCTGATAGGCGATAGGCGAGGGTAGCGGCCTCTCGGCGACAGAGCTGAGCTTAAGGTGGTCAATGATCGGGTCGACTACAGCATAGTCGGTAAGGAAAGAGGTGATTTTCATCGTCCCGCCGCAGTGAGGGCAAACCATCGCGTCGACTTCATCCAATTAATGGGGACACGTACCGAATTCAAGAGAATTCGGAACATGTCCCCTTGCTGATTATCTCGGCCCAGCCCTTGGAGGGGATGGGCCGGAGCTGGTCCTCCACCATCCGGAGAGGGAAAGCGGCCAGGCTCGCCTTCTTGACCTTCCCGCGGTGGGCATGGGCGTGGAGGTCGCAATAACGGACCGTGACCTGGCCCTTGTCGGGAATATGGGAAGTGACCAGGGCGATGGACTCCGGCCATGGCAGGAGAAAGACCAAGGTCTCATTTTCGGTTGCCTTCAGCAAACTCTTAACGGGCCGCTGAGGTCGCGTTCCGGATAAGATTAAGGGGTCGAGACCTAATGCTAATATGTGTGCGACTTAGCTTTCGGGCTAAGGGCACGGATAGAAGAATGATTCATCAGGCCGAGGGCTGAAGAAAGAAAAAAGAGGAAAAGAAAGGAGACGCTGTAGAAAGGAGTTCCATCACATCATCATAGAAGACGATTTTACTCAGGACGGTCGTTAAGGGCAGGCGTTTTTCTGGATGAAGGCGGCGATGTCGGCGATGACATACTCGGCGACGCAGCCGTGGATCAGGGTATATTCGTTGGGATTCGGGATTCCCTGGCCTTCGAAAAAGAGGTGGTTGAGCTTGGGATAGAGCCTGAATTCAGCGCCGGGCCGGCCGTCCAGCGCCTTCTTCCAGTTCTCGAAATCCTTGGCGGTCACCTGGTAGTCGCGGCTTCCCTGAAGAATCAGCATCGGCTTCTCGATTTTGAGGGCGACGTCCGGCGGCGAATAGCCGCGCAGGTCGAGCCAATAGGAAGGAGGAGCGTTGATCAGCTTTTCTCCCGAGCCGATATCCGTCTCCTTGAGCGACTGGATTTTGGCGACCGTCTTGTTAATCTCGTCGAGCTGTTTTTTGTCGTCTTCGGAAAGCTGACCGTCTAGGTTGGCCAGATAAGTCATTTGCTGGAGATAGGTTTCTTCGAGCGGGCGAGTCAGCCCGGCCATGATGATGAAGCCGGCGATCCCCAGATCTTTGCCCTCCAGCGCGATCCGGGGAATGAGCATCCCTCCCAGGCTGTGGCCGAGGACGAAAATTCTTTTCCCATCGATCTGCGGCGTCTGTTGGAGGAGGCGGACCGCCTTCAGGGCGTCGTCAATCGTCTCTTCCTTGACGGTGAATGACGCGGCCAGCGCGGAGTCGGCGACAAGCCTCGGGCCGTAAACGCGGGTGCGCTTTTCGTACCGCAGGACGGCGATTCCTTTCGTCGCCAGCCCCCAGGCGATATCCTTGAACGGTTTGTTCGGACCGAGCGTCTCGTCCCGGTCGTTGGGCCCTGAGCCGTGGACGAGGACAACGGCCGGGAAAGGGCCCTCGCCTTTGGGAACGGCCAGCGTGCCGGGGAGCGTCCAATCGCCGTTGCCGACTGTGACCTCTCTCTCCTCGAATTTTGCCGGGTCGGCATATGTCGGCGGTTCGTACTTCGCCGGCGGAAGCGAAGGGACTAACTGGAAACCCGCGATCTTTCCCGCCTTGTCGAAAACGACCCGGGCGTCGAGGGTGATCTTTTCGAACTCGCAGGTCACGAGCGCGATGTCGTAGGACCCGAGCTGATCGCGGCGGGCGGCCGTCTGTTTCTTGAACGCGCCCAGCTGGCTGGGCACCTGCTTCCAGAACTCGGCCAGCTTCTCCGGCCCGGAGACCTTCATCATGGTCTCATCGAAGTCGGCGGCGGCGGTCTGGAAATCGCCGCGGTTTAGGGCCTCCAGGAAAGCCCGCGCCTTCACGATCAGCGCATCCTCGACGGCCGGCGGCTGTTGGGCGGCCGAGAGATGGGGGCAAAAAAGAAAGAGGAGTGCAGTCAGGGCGAAATGTTTGTTCATTTTCTGAATCCTTCGCCTGGCAATTGAACGGACAACTTCATTATCCCATAACCATCGCCTCCGGGACAATGAGGACGGTGCCGTCTTTTGGTTATGGCGAGCCATTTCCAAATCCGCGATGATTGATTCAAGAGGGGAGGTCTGCAGACGGCTGCCCTGGCTAAAGCCTGAGCCATACGAGATCTGTTCCAATAAGCTGAGCCATGTGGCAATGATTAGCCGAGTTCTCGAAACCTGGCTCAAGGCGCACTAGGGCCTTCTCATCCTCCCTGAGACCACGCATTTTCCAAATTCCCTTTTCTGAGTAAGGTTATAAAAGGGCTTTGTCTTCTTGTCCATTTCGGTTAGATTTTATATGACAAGATCCTACCTCCCTCGGGTAGGTTTCAGATGACTCGATTCGCAGAATGTTCAGACTGAGTGCCGCCGTCTAATTGAGGCTAAAGCCGAGCTCGGAAATTCGCGCGATCATCGTCCACAAAGCCAGCTCATCGACGACGAGACCCCGCTTCAGCAGCAGCGAGGAAAATGGTTGCGTCACGGCCGGTCTTGGCCAAAGATTGATTTTTCGAGCCTTTCTTCACATAGAATTGAATCCCCCTTCATCCAGCTTTAACATCCTTCTTCTAATCTTTATTGAATTCATGCTCGAATTCGCTCTTCCATCCCATGTGCGTGCGACTGCTGATTCGGAGCGAAGCCAGGCCCGGGTTCGCCGACATTTTGAAGCCAAAAAGCTCATCCGATATCTGCTGATACTCATCCCGATCGGCATGGCCGGCAACCTCACCTTTTTTTACCTGCAGTCTGGCCGAAAGATGTTCTCGTCGGTTGTCGCTTTCTCACCTTCCTATCTCATTCTGACGGCCATCCTGTCCCTTGTGCCCTGGCTGACAACGACCATCCGGACCCAGCTTTGGACACGATTTTTGGGGGAAAAACATTCTTTCCGAGACATTTTGCCCATCTCTATCGGCTGTGATCTCGGCTCGGCCATCACTCCGACTGCCCTGGGTGGCGGATACGTCAAGCTGGCGATGTTGGTCGAGAAGGGCATGTCTCCGGGAAAGGCCGCCTCTCTTATGACGCTGATGACGGTGGAGGATTTTTTCTTTTTTCTGGCGGCCATACCCGCGGCGCTTATCTTTTCCCCTTCAGCTCATTCCCTGGTAGACAAGTCGTTTTCCTTTCGTTTTCAGTCCTGGAAGCACTATCTCCCCACTGGCTTGACAGCTCTGCTTCTTCTGGCGGTCCTCGGGCTGTATTTTAAAAAACGGTTTCACCTTGAGTGCAGGAAACTTCCGTTGGTTGCCCGCATCTCCGCTAAGATCCGCGTTGCCAGGGCAGATTTCCTCGGCGTCTATCAGCTCATAGGCCGAAAAGGGAAAAAAATTTTGCTTCTCAATATCC
>CAZNVB010000232.1:0-1912 GCA_964576265.1 uncultured Eubacteriales bacterium
TCGGATGCATGTCGACAGGCAGGGTGTTCATGATCTTGATCAGGTAATCGGGGAGGGCGCTGCGTTTCTGCCATTCTTTGGTGATTTCCGCGACATCGGCGTCGGTTGGGAGCTCACCAGTGAGGAGAAGATAGAAAATCCCTTCCGGAAGCGGTTCCTCGCCTCCCAGAGCCTTGGGCAGCTTTTCCCTGAGCTCGGGGATGGTGAAGCCGCGGAAGCGAATTCCTTCCATCGGGTCGAGGGCCGAAGTCTCCCAGACCATGCACTTGACCGAGCGCATTCCGCCGTAAGCCTGGGCGACTGAGACATCGCCGATCTTCATCTCTCCATGCTGCTTGAGGATGCCCTGCACCTTCTCGCGCATGGGGACCATCTTGGCGGCAAACTTTTCCTTTAAAGAGGGCATAATGAGAACCTCCTATGAAAATTTCGATCTCCCTTACGTCGGGCTAGAGAAATATATCATCCGGCAAGGCCGGTGTCAAACAAAATCGTCGCCATTTCGGCCGAAAAAATCAGTTGATTTTTTTCCCCTGCCTTTCTATTCTTGACAGGAAGAAAATTCTCTCTGGAGCGCTGACGCCGATCTCGATTCAGGCGGGCCGGTGAGTCTTCAGGAAGGATGATGTTGAGACCAGGCGAACGCAAAATTTCGGCGGAGGAGAACGGGGCCGAATTGAATTTTTCCCGGGCATCGGCCGTATAGAATGACGAGTGAAATTTCGACGGCCGTGTTCGAAATCCAATAAACGAAAAGGAGAAAGGAAATGGGTGCGTTGCTTGTCTTGCTGATTATCATCGGCCTAGTGATCGTGGCGGCGATCGGGATTTATAACGGGCTCATCGTCCTGAGGAACCGCTGCGAAAACGCCTGGTCCCAGGTGGATGTCCAGCTCAGGCGTCGGTATGACCTGATTCCGAACCTGGTGGAGACCGTCAAAGGGTATGCCAAGCATGAGCGCGAGGTGTTCGAACGCGTGACCCAGGCCCGAACGAGCGCCATCAACGCCAACACGGTCAAAGACCAGGGGCAGGCGGAAACCATGCTGACGGGGGCCTTGAAGTCCCTGTTCGCCGTGGCCGAGAATTACCCGGATTTGAAGGCCAACCAGAACTTCCTCATGCTCCAGGAGGAGCTGGCCGGGACGGAAAGCAAGATCGCCTTTGCCCGCCAGTTCTATAATGACACAGTCATGAAATTCAACCAGAAGCAGCAGGTTTTCCCCGCCAACATCATCGCCAATATGTTCGGCTTCAAGGAACGGGATTACTTCGAGATCGGCGAGGCGGAGGCGAAAGAGCCGGTCAAAGTCAGCTTCTGAGAAATCCGCTTCTGCTTCCCGAATTTTCCCGCCTACCGATTGCTTAAAGGAAGGGGATGGAAAACCTGACGAGATCGGAGCGAGAGGCGTAACGACGTCAAGGCTTCATCATGTATGAACAGATCAGTTCGAATAAGAGGAAATCGTTTTTCCTCGTTTTGTTTTTTCTCGCCCTGATCTTTCTCCTCGCCTGGCTGTTAGAGCAAATGCTCGGCCTGGGGACCGAGGGGCTCGTCGCCGCGGTCATCATCGCCGTGGCCATGACGATCGGGAGCTATTACAGCAGCGACAAGATCGTCCTGAGAATGAGCCGGGCCCGGCCGGTGAGGAAAGAAGAATTTCCTTTTCTCTATAACGTCGTCGAGGGGCTGAGCATTGCGGCCGGGATTCCGCCGCCGAAATGTTATGTCATTGAGGATACCGCGCCGAATGCCTTCGCCACCGGCCGCAACCCGAAGAATTCGGTGATCGTCGTAACCACCGGCCTCCTTCAGAAGCTGAACCGGGTCGAGCTCGAAGGCGTCGTCGCCCACGAGATGTCGCACATCAAAAATTACGATATCCTGCTCCAAACTCTGGTCGTGGTCATG
>CAZNVB010000233.1:0-2932 GCA_964576265.1 uncultured Eubacteriales bacterium
GTCAATACCTGCACCCTGACGGCAAGGGCCGATCGGGACGGCCGGAAGTTCTTGCGCCGGATCGCTCGCCTCAACCCCGGCGCGCGGCTCGTCATCACCGGCTGCGGGGTGGACGGCGGCCGGGTTTCGTCCGAGGATCTGGGAAAAGCCTGGCTGATTCTGAAGAATAAGGAAAAGAGCGGACTGCCCGAGAGCGTCCTTTCCCGGACGGGCAGATCGGCCGCGGCCGTCTCCTTGCCGCTCAGGTCGCGCGCTCTGCTCAAAGTCCAGGACGGCTGCGACCTGAGCTGCGCGTTCTGCATCATCCCCAAGGTTCGGGGTCCGGCGAGGAGCGTGGGCGGCGACGAGCTTGTCGCCCGAACCCGCTCCCTCATCCGCCGCGGTTTCAGGGAGATCGTCCTCTGCGGAATTCACCTTTCCTCCTACGGCCGCGATCTTAGCCCGCCGTCTTCTCTTCGAGGGCTTTTGCGGCGGCTTATTTCGGAAAACGGGCTCGGCCGGATTCGGTTGAGCTCGCTCGATCCGCGATTTCTCGATCAGCCTCTCCTTGAGTTCATCACCTCGAACCCCAAAATCTGTCCGCATTTTCATCTTTCGCTTCAACACGGAACCGACCGCATGTTGACGCTGATGGGCCGGGGCTCGACATCCTCTCGAAATGCGTCTCTTCTTGTTCGCCTGCGGGAAAGAGCGCCGGACGCGGCGCTCGGTGCGGACATCATCGTCGGCTTTCCCGGAGAATCGGAGGAAGATTTTGAGAGGATGTTCGAGAATTTGGCCTCATCTCCGCTCAATTATCTCCATGTCTTTTCTTATTCGCCCCGACCCGGAACTCCGGCCGCTCTGATGCCGCAGGTTCCGCAAGCCGCGAAAAACGCTCGCTCCAGACGCCTGAGGGAACTCTCGCGGGAGATGCGCCTGGCCTTCCGGCGGTCGATGCTCGGCCGAGAGCTCGATGCGGTCGTGATCAAAAAAAACGGAAGCCGGGCCCAGGTCCTTACGGGAAACTATCTCACCGTCGAGCTCGGCGATTGTCGGGCGGCGACGGGAGAGGACATCCGGGTGCGGATCCTCCGGGTGGAAGAAGACCGGGTTCTGGGAGAGACGGCCGGAACGAAAGGAGCGGATTCGGAGAAAGAAGATCTTGGCTTCGATCATGGGATCGGAAATGGATAAAATCCGCAGGCTGCCTCCCGAGCTGGCCGAGAAAATCGCCGCCGGCGAAGTCATCGAGCGACCTTTCTCCGCCGTCAAGGAACTGGTGGAAAACTCGCTTGACGCCGGGGCGACGGAAATCCGGGTCGAGCTTCAGGCCGGGGGAAAGCGACTGATCAAGGTCGTGGACAACGGGAGCGGGATGAGCCCGGGAGACGCCCGCCTGTCGATCGAACGGCATTCGACGAGTAAAATTTCGACCGCGGCCGACCTGGAGCGGATTTCGACCCTGGGATTCAGAGGCGAAGCCCTGGCCAGCATCGCCGCCGTCTCGGAGCTTGTCATCCGGACTTCCGACGGATCGAGCGGAGCGGGAATCGAGGTCAGCTCGAAGGGAGGGGTCGAGACGGAAGTCAAGGAGATCGCTTTCCCGCGCGGGACGAGCGTCGAGGTCCGGGACCTTTTTTTCAACCTTCCGGCGCGCCGGAAATTCCTCCGCTCCGAACAGTCGGAGCTCGGGCTGAGCGTTCGCTATTTGACTTCTGCCGCGCTCGCCTTTCCGGAAGTCCGATTTGTCCTGGTTCACGGCCGGAAAGAGATCATCAACTGTCTTCCGGTCGGGAGTCTGCGGGAAAGAATTTTCGAGCTCTTTGGGAACGACGTCCTGGAAAGGCTGATGGAGATCGACTTTCGAGATGGGGAAAGCCGGATCTTCGGGTTCGGGTCGCGTCCCCCGGAAGGGAAGACGGATAAGGCGCACCAGCTTTTCTTTGTCAACAGGAGGCCGGTCAGGGACCGCATCCTCCAGGCCGCTCTCAACCAGGGTTACCACGGATTTCTGACCAAAGACCTGTTTCCCGAGGCGTTTCTTTTTCTGATTCTTCCGCCGGAGGAGGTGGACGTGAACGTCCATCCGGCCAAAGCCGAAGTCCGGTTTGGTGATTCCCAGCGCGTTTTTCACCTTGTTTTAAAAGGTATAGAGGCCTCAAGACTCAAGGACAGGGGTTTCGATTCGGCCTATGGGTCGTCGGGAGAGCGAAGCGGCGCGGCGCGAGTCGCGGAGGCGCCTTCGCCGCCCACCTTTTCGGGAGGAGTTCGGTCCGAAACAGGACCGCCGGAGCTTTTTAGGACCTATCCGGAAGAATCAAAGGAAGAACACTATCCCAGAGTTCTGGGGCAATTCCTGAACACCTATATCATTGTCGCCGGAGAGGATGAGCTCCTGATCGTCGACCAGCACAACGCCCACGAGCGGGTTTTATTCGAGAAATACAGGGAAATCGACTCCGCGAAGAAGTGGCCCGAGCAGACGCCGCTCATTCCGGTCCTCTTCGACCTTTCGCCTGAAAAAGCCCTCCGGCTCGAGGAGAACCGGGCGCTTCTTGAAGAGTCGGGCTTCCGGGTCGACCCGATGGGCGGAAGAACTTATGCCCTGAACGGCTTCCCCGATATTTTCGGCGCCGAGGAAGCGAAAGAGACCCTCCTGGCACTTCTTGAAGAAATAGGGGAGTCGGGAGCCGGAGAGAAAAGAGAACGAGTCCTGGCGACGCTCGCCTGCCGGTCGGCCGTCAAGGCCAACGAGCCTCTTTCTCGGGAAAAAATGGATTTCCTTGTCCAAGAGCTCTGGCGGGTCTCAAACCGCCTCGTCTGCCCCCACGGCCGTCCGATCGTCATCCGGATCGGGAAAAACGAGATAGATAAGGGGCTGAAGCGGACCCGAAGCTGAAAGGATTTCTGGCGCGCCTGGAGAGACTCGAACTCCCGACCCGCTGCTTAG
>CAZNVB010000234.1:0-6655 GCA_964576265.1 uncultured Eubacteriales bacterium
GGCCAAAGCATCAATGTCATCTCGGTGATCGGCATCGTTGTGCTCGTCGGTATCGTCACCGACAATGCGATCGTCAAAATCGACTATACAAATCAGCTCCGGCGCGGCGGAATGCCCCTTCGGGAGGCTGTCGTCGAGGCCAGCGCCGTGCGTCTGCGGCCGATCCTGATGTCTTCGCTCACCACCATGTTCGGCCTGATTCCCCTTGCCCTAGGTCTCGGGCAGGGCGCCGAGCTCCAGAGGCCGCTCGGCATTTCGGTCATCGGCGGACTTCTGTTCTCGACCTTTCTCACTTTGATCCTCATCCCCGTGATTTATGAAGCCGTGGAGCGCCGCCGGGAAAAAAAGAGAATCCGATGAAGATTCTCATCGAGCGCCCGATTGCCGTCGTCATGACCGCCTTGACGGCGGCGCTCTTGGGCGCCTACTCATTTCTCCACGTCCCGCTCGAGCTGGCGCCGAAAGAGGATTATCCCCAGATCAGCATCCGGACGCCGTGGCCCGACGTCCCTCCCGAGATCATTCAGACTCAGATCACCGCCCCGCTCGAGGAAGTCGCCTCGACCGTGAAAGGCGTAAAGAAAGTCACCTCCTCTTCGTCGATCGGTCTGTCGTCGATCACCCTCGAGTTCCACCCCGAGACCAACATGGAATTCGCCAGCCTGGAACTCATGGAACGGATTGCCCAAATTCGCCGCGAACTCCCTTATGCCGCCAATCGTCCTCAGGTCATCCCCTATGTCCCCGAGGATTTCCGCACCGCTCCGTTCCTGGAATACACGATCTCAGGCGATTATTCCCTCCAGGAGCTTCGGGAAATGCTGAAAGAGAAAATGGAGTACGGGCTGGGCGCAGTCAAGGGCGTCGCCGGCGTGGAAGTTTCGGGCGGTTCGGACCCGGAAATCCGGATCAGCCTGGAACGAAAAAAAACGCAAAACTTGAATGTTCATCCCTATCAGGTGTTGATGGCCCTGAATCGCTGGAATCAGACTTACCCGGCGGGCAAAATCGAACGCCGCGGCCAGGAATACCTGTTCAAAATTTCAAGTTCGCTCGACAGTCTGCGCGATCTCAGCGAGATGATCATCGCTATTCATGGAGGGGTGGCGGTCCGACTGAAAGACATCGCCCGAATCGAGCCGACCTTCGGCGAGATTCGTTATCTCAATCGAATCAACGGACAGCCGACCATCCGGCTGACCGTGCATAAAGAAAAAGGAGCCAGCACGCTCCGCGTCTCCGCGGCCGTCAAGGCGAAGATCGAAGAACTGAAAAAAGAGCTGCCGAAGAATCTTGTTTTCCGAATCGTCAATGATGAGGGCGAGGAAATTCGAAAGAGCCTGCGCGAGCTTTATCTTCTTGTCGGCGTGATTCTCGCCGTCATCTTTCTCCTTGTCTTTCTCATCCTCCGGAGTTTCAAACCCTCGCTTTTGATCCTCAGTTCGATCGCTTTTTCCGTGCTCATCACCTTCAACTTAATCTATTTTTTTAAGATTTCCATCAATATGTTGACCCTGGGCGCTTTGGCTCTGGGGTTCGGCCTGTTTGTCGACAACTCGATCGTTGTCTTCGAGAACATCCTCCGCCTGAGAGAACAGGGGCATTCGTCATTGGATGCGGCGGTCCAGGGGCCGAAAGAAGTCTTCGTCGCCGTCTTCGCCTCGACCTTGACGACGGTGTCCGTCTTTTTCGCTTTTCCCTATTTCCAAGGACGGTTGAAATTGTATTATTTGCCGATCGGCGTGGTCATCTCCTCGGCTCTGGCGATCTCTCTGTTCATTTCCTTTTCGCTGATTCCGGCCCTGAGCCCGCGCCTGCTGACGATCGGCAGAAAAGAGCGGCCGCCCCGATCGGCGAAATTCTACAAGCGATTCTTGAAATTTCTCCTCCGTCATCCCCTGGAGTTCCTGATCATCGTCGGCCTGATTTTTTACGGAAGCTACAAATGGTTTCGTCAAGAAGTCACCCTGGGGGAATTTTTCCGCTGGTACTCCCGCGACCGGCTGATTGTCAGCATTGGCATGCCGCCGGGCTCGGACCTGGAGCATACGGACGAAGTCGTCCGCAAGTTCGAAGACAAAGTGATGGAGAAAAACTACGAAAAAGAAATGACTTCGCTGATCAGCGCCGAAAACTCGACCATCGTCATCACCTTTCCGCCGGAGGTGGAATTCTCATTCCGTCCTTATCTCCTTAAAGAGGAACTCATTCAGTTGGCCACCCAGTTTGCCGGAATCAGCGTCGGTGTCTACGGGTTTGATCCCCAGGGATATTACTCCGGATTCGGGACCGGGACGTTCTATGATTCCTCGATCAAGTTTTTTGGCTACAACCTGAAAAAGCTCACGGAAATCACGACCGGCCTAGAAAAAAGATTGCGCCAGAATCCGCGGGTTAAAGAAACGCGGATCGTCTCCAGCCGCTACGGCTGGTGGAGGGTGGACTCGTTTGAGCATGTTCTTAAGATCGACCGCGAGAGGCTCCGTCAATACCGCGTCGACCCTCAATATCTCTATTTCTATCTCCAGACTCTTTTGCGCGGCGATTTCTCGACGCCTTTGAAATGGAGGACGAAAGGAAAGGAGATCGCCGTCTCGATTAAGTTCCCCGAATCCGACCGCTTGGACCTCAATGCCCTCCAGGACGCCTTGATCATGACGACCGGCGGCGAATATCTGAGGCTGAGGGAAATCCTGACCCTCGAGGAACGGCCCATCGCCGGGTCGATCGACCGGGAAAACCAGCAGTTCCAGCAGACGCTGATGTGGGAATTCCGTGGTCCCTCCAAGGCGGCCGAAAACTACAAGAAGGCGGTCTTTTCGAGCCTCGAGCTTCCGCCGGGCTTCTCAGCCACGCTGGAGGAGACATGGCGGATGACGGAAGAAGAAAAAGGCCAGATCAAGTTCGCCGTTTTCCTTTCGCTGGCCATCATCTTCATGATTTTGGCTTCGCTCTATGAATCTTTTGTCCAGGCCCTTTTTATCATCCTCGCGGTCCCCTTGGCCCTGATTGGCGTCTTTGTCGCTTTCGTCATCGCCGACTTCTCCTTTGATTCTTCAGCCTATATCGGGGTGATTCTCCTCGGCGGCATCGTCGTCAACAACGCTATTCTTCTTGTCGACCACATCAACCTCAAACGACGGCAAAACTTCCCTCTTCTTGAGGCCATTCTTGTCGGCAGCCAGGAGAGGTTGCGGCCGATTCTTATGACCACCGGGACCACGGTCCTCGGGATGTTCCCCCTCCTTCTGATCCAAACGGAAGTCGCCAAGCGCCGCATCTGGGCCTCCCTGGCGCTGTCCACCGTCGGAGGGCTGATCAGCTCGACGATCTTCATTCTCATCGTCATTCCCATTTTTTATTTTTACGGGGATCACGTCCGCACTGTCGTCAGGCAGAAAATTGCCGAACTGCTTGCCGCCCACAAAAGGCCGTAAGCTTTGGCTGTCTTAACCTCTCGGTTTGCTTTTCGCAGAATGCTGGATTATTCTATCTCTCTCTGAACAAGCAGGGAAGGCGACGTTTTTAAAAGCAGTCAGTGAAAAACGGCCGATGGAAATGAGACGAAAATGGAGCCGAAGCCGGGCCTCGAATCCATAAAAAGAATCATCCTGAGCTTCCCCAGGAAAGAATTGATCCACCTGCCGACCCCACTTCGTCGGTTGAATCGCTTGACGGAAGAACTCAAAGGGCCGGACCTCTGGATCAAAAGGGACGATCTGACCGGCCTGGCCTTCGGCGGAAATAAATCCCGCAAACTTGAATTCATCATCGCCGACGCCCTGAACAAAGGATGCGATTCGATCGTCACCTGGGCCAGCCTGCAGTCGAACTGGTGCCTGCAAACCGCGGCGGCGGCCCGTCGCTTCGGCCTCCGGCCGGTCCTGGTCCTGTTCCACACTTCGGAAGTTGCGCCTGAAATTGACGGCAACTTTTTCCTTGACCACATCCTCGGCGCAGACATCCGCATCCGGCGGGCCGAAAAGGGCAAAGTCATCGGCCTGAAAGAGGTCGAACCAACCCTCGACGAGGTGTCCGGGGAATTACGCCGCCAGGGCCAAAAGCCCTATGTCGTTTCCGTCGGCGGATCTGTGCCGGGATTGTCGATGGACAAGCCGCTCGGAGCGATCAGCTATGTTCTGGCGTTTATCGAGCTCCTCGAACAGTCTTTTTCCTTTGGCCTGAAAATCAGCCACCTCGTGACGGCGACGGGCTCGGGCGCGACTCAAGCCGGGCTGGCGGTGGGGGCAAGAGCGACGGGAGGCGATGTCCGGGTCATCGGAATCAGCGTTTCAGATAAAAAAGAAAGCTTTGCCCGAATCGTCGGGACGATCGCCGACCAAACCGAGCGCGAGCTCGGTCTCGCGTCTTTTCGGCCGGAAAAGGATATTCTTGTCTTTGATGAGTATATTCGGGACGGCTACGGCATCGTCAACAGGGAAGTCGCTGAGGCGATCCGCTTGATCTTTTCTCTCGAAGGCATCGTCCTCGATCCCGTCTACACCGGCAAAGCGATGGCCGGGCTGATCGACCTCGTCCGCCAAGGTTATTTCAAAAAAGAAGACACGGTCGTCTTTTTTCACACCGGCGGGACACCGGCCCTTTTTCCTCACCGCAGGACGATTCTCGATTTCTTAAAATAAATCGCTGCCGACCGATCGCTGCCCGCTCATCCGGCCCGGGGCCGAGATCCTTATTTCTGTGCCCCTTTGAGAAACTTTAAGAACTCAGAGTCCGTCGACAACAGCAGCCAGGTTTCGCTGTCCAGGCTCGAACGGTAGGTTTCAAGCGTCTTCAGAAACTCATAAAAATCGGCATCGAGGGAATAGGCCTGGGCATAAATCCGCGTCGCCTCGGCGTCCGCCCGGCCTTTAATCTCCTGGGCTTTTCGATAGGCTTCCGACTGGATCCGTTTCAGCTCCTTTTCCTTCTGGCCGCGGATTTCCGCGCTCCGGCCGTCTCCTTCGGACCTGTACTTTGAGGCGATCCGCTTTCTCTCGGCGATCATCCGATCGAAAACCTTCTGCTGAACCTCGTCGACATAATTGATCCTTTTGATCCGCATATCCCGGAGCTCGACGCCGAACTGAGGTGTGATCTTGGAGGCTCTTTCCAGGATCATCTGAGCGATTTTCTCCCGTCCGACGAAAATTTTGGCTACCTCTGTCTCGGCCTGGAGAATGGCCGTCTCTTCAGTCCGTTCAAATTCCCTGTTGGACGACCGAACGACTTCGATCAGGTCATAATTGGCGATGACGTTTCGGGTCTCGCCGTCGATGACATCATCCAGTCGGGATTGGGCGCCTCGTTCGTCCCGGACTCTTTGATAGAACACCAGCGGGTCGCTGATCCGCCAGCGGGCGTAGGTATCGACCCAGATGTATTTCTTGTCCTTGGTCGGGATTTGATTGGGGAAGCCGTCCCATTCGAGCCAGCGCTTTTCAAAATAGTTCGGCTTCTGGATGAAGGGCGTTTTAAAATGAATCCCGGCGCGGGTAACGGCCCCGCCGATGGGCTCTCCGAACTGGGTGATGATGACCTGGTTCGTTTCGGAAACGATGTAGATGGCGTCGGCAAGAACGAGAAGCAGGACGAGCACCGCGCCGACGATCAGGGCGTTTCTGACCGAGGCTTTCATTTCTTCACCTCCTCGCCCAGATTCAGAAGCGGCAGGACGCTTCTCAACTTGTCATCGACGACGTATTTTTTCTTGATTTTAGGCAGGATCTCGTTAAGTGTTTCAAGATACAGTCGCTTGCGCGTAACCGCCGGAGCCCGGGAATATTCCTTGTAGACGGAGAGGAAGAGGTTCGCATCTCCCTGAGCGCGATTGACCCGCTCGGTCGCATACCCCTCGGCGGCGCGGATGACCTGTTCGGCTTCGCCTTCCGCTTTCGGGATCTCCTGGTTGAACTCGGACCAGGCCTCGTTGATCTTTCGCTCTTTTTCCTGAAGCGCTTCGTTGACTTCATTGAAGGACGGCTTGACCGGATCGGGCGGGTTGACGTCCTGAAAGATGAGCTGATTGACGTCGATTCCGATCTCGTAGATATCACAGAGCTGCTGCAGCGTTTCTTTCGCTTCGTCGGCGATCCGGGCTCGGCCGACGGTGATGACTTCGTCCACGGAGCTGTCGCCGACAATCTTGCGCACGACGGCTTCGTTCATCAGACGGAACGTCTCTTCGGGATTGCGGAGCTTGAAGAGGAACTTGTAGGGATCCTTGATCTTGTACTGGACGATCCACTCCACATCGACGACGTTCAGGTCGCCGGTCAGCATGACGGCTTCCTTGGCTGTTTCGGGAGTGACGCGGTATTCCGAACGAATGCCGGGTCTTGTCGTCCGAAACCCGAATTCGAGCTTGAGCTGGCGCTGGACGGGAACGCGGGTCAATTTCTCGATGCCCAGCGGCAGCTTGAAGTGAAGTCCGGGATCGGATGTCCGGACGAACTTGCCGAACCGCAGGATGACACCGATCTCTTCCGGGCTGACCTGATAGATCGACCCGAAAAGAAGGATAACGACGACGAGAGCGATGAGGATCCAGCGGATAACTCCGCCCGAAATTCTCGGCAGCCTGATATCCGGGGGGCCGAATTCGTTTCTCATTCAGACCTCCTTTCAGAGAATAGGATTTTCTTCACTATAGCAC
>CAZNVB010000235.1:0-13589 GCA_964576265.1 uncultured Eubacteriales bacterium
TCGCTTGACCCGCGCTTCCCGCGCCGCCCGAAGGAGAGTTTCCGTTCCTTCGGCGTTGACCCGGAAAAATTCGCGCCGCTTGATCTTCGAGGACCCGACGACGGACGCCAGGTGAAAAACTGTGTCGATTCCGCCGAGAGCGCGCCTGATGAGCTCGCCGTCCCCGATATCCCCTCGCGCCACCTCGACCCGTCCTTCCTGGCGGATCGGCGTCTCGTGGACGAGCGCCCGGACCTTCCATCCTTGCTGAAGAAGCGCTTCGATGAGATGGCTGCCGATGAATCCGGATCCGCCGGTGATGAAAGCGCGCATGGGATCAGCCAGGGCTCCTCTTCCCGGGGTCTCGAAAGGCCAGATCAAGAACCCGGCTCATTTTTTCGAGATAGCGGGATACAGTGTATTCGCGATCGGCCCATTCCTTCGCCGCCCGGGCTCTTTTCTGGGCTTCCTCGTTTTCGAGGGCGAAGCGGATCGCTTCGGCCAGGCTCTCCGGGTTCGGCTCGGCGAGCACGGCGAGACGGGAGCTCAGCACCTGGGTGTGGGTCCAGAGGTTGGTGGCGACGAGCGGCTTGCCCGATTTGAGAAAAGAATAAATTTTTAGCGGGGTGTTGGTCCCGGAAAGGCGAGGGGAGACGAGGACGTCGGCGAGCGAAATATAGAGCGGCAGAGACTCCGGAGGGACGGGTTCGATAAAGATCGTCCGCCCGGCGATGCCCAGAGAGGAGGCGAGCTCCCTCATCCTCGCCAGCGCGGGTCCTCTTCCCCCGACAAGGACGAAGACGGCGCTCGTTCCCAATTTCCCCGCCGCTTCAAGGAGAAGCGGGATTCCCTGGTAGGGCTCGAAATTTCCGGCATAGAGGACGATTTTTTCCCCTGCCGGCGCCAGTTCGCGTTTCTTTCTCTCGACCTCGGAGGCCGGGGTTTCAGCTGCCGGAAAATCAAGAAAGTTCTCGACGAGCACCGCCTTTTCCGCGTATCCGAGCTGGCTCACCCGCTTCATCAGGTCGGCGCAGATGACGATGACGGCCCGGGAATGCTTCAGGACGAAGCGCTCGAGACGTTCGAAGAGCGCAATGAGAACGGCGGATCGGGTGAACTCGAAGTTTCGCAGCTGCTGGGGAAGGCTGGAGTGCATGTCGTAGATGTGCGGTTTGCCCCAGAGAAGGGCCAGCGCCGTCCCGAAAAACGCCGCTTCCTCGTGTGAAAAGAGGAGGTCGTACCCGCGGGCGGAAAGCCGGGCGATCGCGCGGCCGAGAAGCAGCGCGTCGAGAGGAATTTTGGCCAGGCTCGGTCCGATTTTGACCCGCCGGATGCCGAAGACGTTGGGCGGCCTGATGATCTTCAGGCCGGGCAGAACCGGGCTCCTCCCGATCGGGTAGGTCAGGAGGTCCACGCGGTGGCCGAGCCGGGACAGGGCGGTGAGGCGAAAATAAATGCTGATCGGAGTTCCCCTCGGCTCAAAGAACGGCTCGGGGGCGAGCATCAGGATGTTCATGGAAGGTCGGATGAAGAGCGATTCTCCTCCGAGGAATCGATGATCTCGCGGATGAAATAGATGGCCTTGCCCGAAGACTCATGATAGGCGCGGACCATGATCTCAGCCAGGAGCCCGAGGGTGATGAATTGAAAACCGACGACGATCAGGAGCACGCCGAGGAAGAGCAGGGGGCGCTCGGCCAGGGATTTGTTGAGGAAAAGCCTCTGGTAGGAGAGCCAGAGGGAGATGAGGAACCCGAGTCCGCCGCTGACCAGCCCGACGATCCCGAAGATCTGAAGCGGTCGGGTCGAGTAGCTGAGGAGGAATTTCACCGTCAGCGTATCCAGAATGACCCGGGTGAAACGGAAAATATTGTATTTGGATTTCCCGTGTTTTCGGGGGCGGTGGCGGACTTCGACCTCGGCGATCGAAACTCCCATGTGGCTGGCGATGGCGGGAATGAAACGGTGCAGCTCGCCGTAGAGCTTGATGTTCTTGATGACTTCGCGGCGAAAGGCCTTGAGCGTGCAACCGTAGTCGTGGAGGCGGACACGGGTGATGCGTGATATCAGCCAGTTGGCCACGGCCGAAGGAACGCGGCGGCTGAGAAATCTATCCCGCCGGTTTTTCCGCCAGCCCGAGACGAGGTCGAACCCGGCCTCAATCTTGGCGAGGAGAAGAGGGATATCGGCCGGATCGTTCTGCAGGTCGGCGTCAAGGCTGACGATGATTTCGCCTCCGGCCAGGTCGAACCCGGCGGCCAGAGCGGCCGTCTGACCGAAGTTTTTCCTCAGCCGGACGATCCGGACCAGGGGATCGTTTTTTTGGAGCCACTTCAGAACCTCCCAGGAATTATCGCTGCTTCCGTCATCGATGAATATCATTTCGTAAGAGCGGCCGAGACGCTTCGCGGCGGCGCTGAGTTCTTGATGGAGTTCCGGCAAATTCTCGGCTTCATTATAAAGAGGAACGATGAAGGAAAGATCGACTCGATCCGCTCTGTCCATCGGCGCCACTATATCATAAAGAGGGTCGTCCATCAATTTGCTTTAATTTGCCTTCTTTCTGGTTTTTTGAAGCTTGACTTTGCCTTTTTTTTGTGCTAAAAGTCCGCTCGCCCCTGGAGGGAGGCAGGTCGATTTCTTCCGACGAACTTCGGAGGAGTGGGGAGGTATGGCGCTCCGGAGGAGAGAATTCCTCAAATGGAGCGGGGCGAGCCTGGCGGGCATCGGGCTCTCGCCCCGGTTATTGACTCCTTCATCCCAGTCGTCTGGAATTTTATCCGGCTCTCCGTCTCTATCAAGGGAACAACTGTTCGATCCGGATTTTCCTTTTCCCTTTGACGACCAGTATTTTGCCTGCGCCGAGAGGGTTTTCAATGTCCGGGCGACGGAGACGGGCTGGCGGGCCGGTCTGAGCCTGATCCTGAAGCCGGGGAAAACGCTGGACCTGAAAATCCTGGCCGCCGAAAGCAAGAACGGCCTTGCCACGACCAAGGATGTGATGACATTTTACGGCGTTTCCGAAAGGCTGGAGACGGATCTTTTCGCTCCGGATATCCCTCGTCTCTATTATCAGGTTCTCTATCGGGAGGGCGGCGGGGCTTGGAAGGCTTTAGCTCCGAAAAGCGTCAAGCTCCCCGCGGCACTCGACAAAGGCGGTGAGATCAAGGTTATCTTGATCAGCGACGATCACACCTTTGACGATGCCGATTATCCGGTCGCCTCTGAGCATAAAGCGGCCAAGTTGAACGGCGATTATGTCAACGTCCTTCTCCGGGAGCTCCGGACAAATCCTTTCCTTAAGCCCCAAACACCCCTTGAGTCGCTCCGAAACGGGCTCTGCCTGGCTCACGCCTTGCGCTACATCATGGCCAACGAAGACCCGGACCTCATCATCAACCTGGGCGATTCGACCGGCATCGGAGCGAACTATAAGTGGGCAGGGCTCGGACTCCCGACGGCCGGGCTGACCGATAAAGAATACGATGAGATCGCCCGCGTCCTGTGGCTCCGGATGAGAAAAATATACTCCGGCCTAACCCCTTACGTGCCTTTATTGATTGCCCAGGGCAACCACGACGGCGAGGAGAACTGGACATCGGCCCGTTTCCGGGCGGCCGAATGGCGGAAGACGCTCTTCCCCCAGCCCGACAACTTGACCTATCCGGAGGGCGGTCATCCCGACAGCCTCTACTTCGGCCTTTCTTTAGGATCAAACCGGTCTTATCGGGGAGGGGCGCGGTTCATCATTCTTCACACGACCGCTTTCGCCGGGAGTCACTATCCCAAAACACCCGAGGATTGGACGCTCGGCGAGGCTCAATTCCGCTGGTTTGAACGCGTCCTCAAGATGGGCGAGAGGGATTGGGTATTTGCCTGCTTTCATCATGTTCTCGGCGGCTGGCCCGCCGGCTCGAACGAGTTCGAAAAAAGCTACTCTTACGGCCGCGGTCCGCTGTTCACGTTTGAGGATTATCTCGGTTGCGCCAATCCGGCCTTGGTCGAGCAGGTCCGGCTCACCGATCTTGGACGTGAAAACGGCCTGAGAGCGTTCTTCTACGGCCATGATCATATCTTTCATTCGAAGCTGATTGCTGGCGGCGCGGGCGGAAAAGACATGCTGGGCGTCTGCTGCGGGGCGACGAAATATATGGGAGAGGCCGGCTGGTGGAAAGGTGAGTACTGGCGAAGGTATTATGGCCCGGCCGAACCGCCGGCTTCCCGATTCTGGGGTCCTCCGGGTCTGACCCGGCTGACCATTCGGAAAAGTGAGACACTGATCGAGTACATCCTCTCTGGATATTCGCCTTACACGAACGTTCCCCAGACTTCCGGCGCTGGGACGACCTTATCGACACGGCGCCTGGTCAACCCGCCCCCCCGGCTGGTCATCGAACAGAAAGAACTGGCTTTTCGTGCCACCGAAGGAAGAGGCGGACCGCCGCCCCAAACCCTGCGGATTAAAAACGACGGCGGCGGGGCGCTCCATTTCAGCCTCAAGTCCGACGCGGCCTGGATCAACCTCTGGCCAAAGCGAGGCGAGAGCTGGGGAGAGTGGGAAGAAATCACGGTCAAGGCTTTGACGCGGCGTCTCGTCGAGGGAAGTTATCGCGGTAAAATCACGGTGGAGAGCGACGACCCGTCCGGGCCTGCCGGAGAGGTTTCCGTTCGGCTGACCATTGATCCGTTTTTCAACTTCCCGCCGCGGAATTTTCGCGGCTGGAAAACGGACGCCGCAGGGGGTATGTCGTCAGAAGTCGATATCCACCTTGCCTGGAGCCCGAACCCGCTGAACAAGCTGGTCGGCGGTTATCGGGTTTGGCAGCTGGACGCGGCGGGAAATCTCACCAAATTGGGAGACGTGGACGAGAAGACATTCGTTTATACGGTCAAGAAATTGATCCGAGCAACCTCTTACCGGTTCGCCGTGGCCGCCGTCGACCGCAAAGGAAGAGAAGGCGAACTGGCTTATACGACGGTCGCCTGAAACGATCGCCCGGGAATCGGGCCGCAGTTAAAATTCCAGCCTGAGATATCAAACAAAAGGGAGGAATTCGTTTAAGATGGGAAGGTCGCGGCTGTCTGATCGTAAGCCAAGGACCGGCCGTCGGCTTCCAGGACCGACGTCGCGGCGAATTCCTCGGCGTCGAGGACGCAGGCTGTGAGGCCTTCCCGCAGCGAGCCGGCGAAGACCGTGGTCGCACCCTCAAAGGTCCGGCGACCGGGGTCAAGCCGGATTTTGATCAGATAATGGAGGGCATCGTATCTCCGGTCACGCTCCGACTGCGGGGACTTGGACGACCATCCCAATCCCCGGCCGAAGCACGGCAATGAGAGGATGAGAACAAGGAGAATGATCCGCGCTGTCCGATCCTTTCATGCCTTACCCCGTTGATAAAGGACTCTTAGATCAACCAGGCCAGCGCCATCTTCGAGCACTCGCATTTTGACACGAAAAAGGGCACACATTCGCCCTTGCGCAGCTTAGGAATGCAAAGCTACAGCGTGCCGTGCCCAACAGATTTCCCTCCTTCTCACTCCGGCGCCCGAAAGACATGTCTTTCGCTCCGCACGGCGCATGACCTGCTCCGCTCCCACATTCGTTTCGGGTTCGATCAGCATCTTCAGGCGAGCGACCCATTCCAGCGAATTCACATTCAGAGAGAGTAACAATGGTTCCTTCCCCATAACGGACGGCCAATATCACTGCGGAATAGGAGCTTTTGAGCGCTGAGGCGATCTAATTTTTTATTCGGTAAATTCTTTGAAAGTTGCCTCCCAGCACAAGCCTTTCTTCCTCTTTGGACAGCTTTAATCTCCGAATGCCTTCGACTCCTAAATAGGGAATAGCGAATGGTGCATTAGAACCGAAAACTACCTTTTCCGCTCCAAGCTCCTGCACCGCTTTCTTTACCACGATGGGCTCGGCTGCAGCCGGAATGGTGGTCCCAAGGTAGAGGTTCGAGTGCCGTCGAGCAATCTCAATCGCCAGGTCTACGCTATAACGATACCCCATGTGCTCCATGATGATGGGAAGATCGGGATAAGTCTTGGCCATCGCCGCAATTTTCTCATAGAAAGATTTTGTTTGCGGATTCCAGGATTCCCCTCCCGTATGAATGGTCACCGGGATCCCCATCTCTGCCGCAGCTTTGACGACATCATCCATTTCAGCGGAGTGCTTCAATCCCTTAAAGCCCCACTCCACGACTGTCATCCGGAACTCTTCAACGGCCCTCTGTCCCAAGCGCGGATTTACCAGGCACATGCCGAAGATTCTGTCCGGATACTTATCCATTGCTTCCTTTACTGTCCGGTTGGTCGCCGGATCGGCGCCGGAGAGCAGCGTCATGGCCGCCTGGATTCCTGCTTCGTCCAGCAACCTGACCAGCTCGTCCGCTCCTCCCGGCCTCCCGACGAGGTATGGATTTCCGGTCAGGGCCAGGTATGATTCGCAACAGAAAATCATTCTCCTTCTCCTCTCAGGCTTCAGGCGAGCTTGTACAGCTTTTTGAGGTTTTTCTCAAAAATGAGAGCTTCGGTCTCTGCTCCCAGGGAGGCCCATTCTATTCCCTTGACGGCAAAGAGCGGGATGCCGGAGGGGGCGTTTGATCCGAAAACTACACGTTCCGGTCCGCCGACCCAAATGGTCGACATGAGATAGGCCGGCTGGCAGGTGGTCAGCGCCGTGAGGCCAAGATAAATATTCGGATGCTGGGCAACCATTTCAGCCATCTCTTTGCCGGCAGGTTCCCCCGGTGGACGCACGGGCGCGCGGAAACCCATGTCCACGATGATCGGCACCTCGGGAAACTTGCTCGCTACGGCAGCGATCCGGCTGGGCTTGCAATCGTCGACGTCGCCGTCAATCGTGATCGGGACTCTCATATCGCGGGCTATTTCGATCAGGGGATAGACGATTTCGGCGTCAATCGGGTACCTGTGCGCCGCGGGAGACAGCCGGACACCTTTGAGCCCCAGGTCCTTTATCGCTCTTTTCAATTCCTTCACCGCTTCGGGCCCGAGAGTCGGGTTGATCGAGGCGCAGCCGATCATTCGCGGCTGAGATTTGATGGCCATCGCCAGACCCAGATTATCAGGCCGCACGGTCGTCTCCGGAAAAACCACAAAGCGATCGATCCCAGCTTCGTCCTCCATGGCTCTCAGCTCCGCGGGGCCAAAAGGCTTTCCGTCAAAGTCCTGAGGGAGGAAGGTTTGGAAGTCCATTCTCTGTTTTCTGACTGCCGGATTCCTCGGGGCGAAACCGCTGAGGGGTTTGAGCAGGCCGATGCCTGCGATTGCGGCAGCCGCGTTCAAGACATCTCGGCGCTTGATCATTCCATCTCCTTTCGTCGATGCCAGAAGTAGCCATTCTTCGGGTCAAGCCCGCCCATGGCATTTTTTCCGAGTCCAAGGCAAGCTTTTCCTGACGACGGATCAACGCGACCGTTGTCGATTGATCATAAAGACAATCTGCGTCAATCCGCAGATCAGGGCAAGCGCCAGACTCAAGAAGAATCCGTTCAGGAAGACGGCTTTTATGAGATAGCCTTTGGGCAGTGTAAACGGTGCGTAAAGCAAAGTCGTGCGGGTGAGGAAATCCTTCAATGGGGAGAAGGATTTGTTTCTTCCGTGGCCGAATCTGAAGGCAGCGACGATGTCCCCTCGGAAGTAATAGCCGCCCGATTCCTCCGCTCCCCGGGTGACCAGGTTGATCGTGGTGGGATCATACTTGCGAACCGTGCAATGTCGGAACAATCCGAGGTCGTATATTCTCTTCACTTCGAGGAAATTATAAGGCTTGCCCTCTGGAGATCGCAAGCTGGCGATCCTTGATTGCGGATCCACATAACACCAGCCGGCTTCTTCAGGAATCCAGCTCTCACAGAAGTGATGTCCAGTCAGCTTGAGGGGGCCGAATTTGCCGCCGACATCAACCAGTCGGGTCTTGATTCCGGCGGCGTTGGCGAACAGGTAATAAACAAGAGATATGTTTTCGCAGGCTCCCCCGGAAAGCCCGCTGCTCATCAGGCGGTATGTTTCAAGGGGCGAGGCTTGCTGGATCGCATCGGAACGCGGTCCTGTCGCTTTCTCCAACGCTTTCATGACGAATAGAAAGACTTCTTCCAACCGCTCCATGGCACAAGCTCGAGGATCGATCGTATTGCCAAGAATCCGCTTCGCTTCCATGAGCTCGGGATCATTGTTCGGGATGCCGGCCCAGTCGTCAACGGAGTAGGCTTTTTTAAGGCTGAAGGGGACACTCGATTCGGAGACATGGTAGTTGTCATCCCATGATAGCCCGGAATGGCGGTAGTCTTCGGCAGGATGGAAGTGAAACTTCATTAGGATCTCCTTTCTTAGATCAAATCCTTGAGGGATGAACCGACAGGCGAGGGAGTGCGGCTCGTTCCGGAATTGGACCTCGGGATAGGGTCCCTCCGTATTCAGCGTGCCATCGGCTGCATTGATTACCTTCCAAGAAGGAGCTTTGATCGCAGGCATGAATTCGATCCTGAGCCGCCTCTTCGCCGTGAGTTTAACCCTGCGTACGGCAGGGATTTCAGCGACGTTGTAGATGTCCGCTTCAGACGCCTGCCGGCTGTTGAAGTTGAAAATACGCCAACGGGGGTCGTGGAAAACGTGGACGTCAAAATAATTTCCCAAATAGTAACTGTGAACGAAAATGGACAGAGTTCCGATAAGACTGATGGCGCTGAGGACGAGGAAAAATCGGAAAGACATCGAGATCCGATTTCTGATTTCCATCTTACGTCTCCTTGTTGATTGTCTGGTTGAAGCAATTATGAGGTGAGTCGGAGCAAAAAAACTGAGAGTTCTCTTTTTGGCCTTGCCGGCGGGGCAAGCCTCGCCATGACGATTTTCCCTCTTGGTCATTCTCAGAGGAGAATAAACCGTGGCTCCTGGGATGTCAAAGGAGCCAGAAGTCGTCTGGCGTTGACAGCCCGGGGGAGTTTTGGCTACAATCAGTTCCATCCGATGCCGGAAAATAAAATCCTGATCGTCGATTATGACGTTTCCAGCCTGGAAAAGCTGGAGAAAATCCTTGAGCCCTGCAAATTCCAGATCATCAAAGCGACGGACGGCCAGGCAGCCTACGAAAAATTCAAGGAAGAGAAACCGGATGTCGTCATCCTCGAGGCCATCCTGCCCAAGATTCACGGCTTTGACCTGACCAAGAGAATCAGCGAGGAGAGCCGGGGACGGACTCACGTCATCATCGTCACCGGTCTCTATCGGGGTCCGCAGTACAGAATGGAAGCCCTTTCGACCTTCGGGGCAACCGATTATCTCGAGAAGCCCGTGGATGGGGAACGTCTTGTCCGGACGGTCATGAGCTTGCTCAGCGCCGAGGAAGAAATCGTGGAGGACTTGCCGTCCCCCGACCAGGTCATCAAAGCGTTGAAGCAGAAAAGGAAGAGCCAGACGGCTCCTTCAGGAAGATGACTCCTCCCATGGAAAATCTCTGGACGCGCTGTAATAACTGCCAGAAAATTATGTACAAGCAGGATATCCTGGACAACCGATTCGTCTGTCCCGCCTGCAATTTTCATTTTCGCCTCGGCGCCCGAGACCGCCTGGCGATGGTGTTTGACGGGGAAGAATTCGAGCTCCTGGATGAGAACATTTTTCCCCTGGATGTCCTTCATTTTGAAGACACGGAGAAATACTCCGTTCGGCTCGAGGAGAACCAGAAAAAGACCGGCCTCGCCGATGCCGTTCTCTCCGCCCGGGGAAAAATCGGGGGGATGGAGGTCATCGTCGTCGCCATGGATTTTTTCTTCATGGGCGGAAGCATGGGCTCGGTGGTCGGCGAAAAAATCACCAGGGCCATCGAACGCGCCGCGGCGGAAAGACTTCCGCTGGTGATTTTCTCCTGCTCGGGGGGGGCTCGGATGCAGGAGGGTGCGCTGTCGCTGATGCAGCTGATGAAAACGAGCGCCGCCCTGGCCCGGCTCAGCGAAGCCCGGATTCCCTACATCTCCGTCCTCACCGACCCGACGACAGGCGGGACGACGGCGAGCTATGCGATGCTCGGCGATCTCAATATCGCCGAGCCGAATGCCCTCATCGGATTCGCCGGCCCTCGGGTCATCGAGCAGACGATCAAAGAGAAACTGCCCAAGGGATTTCAGCGGTCCGAATTTCTGCTCCAGCACGGTCTTCTGGATGATGTCGTCGAGCGGCGGAACCTGCGGAATTATCTTGTCCGCGCCCTGCGTCTTCTTCTCAATCGAGCCTCATGAATTATGGCCGGTGCCAGGAGTATCTTCAAGAGATTGCCTCTTCCGGGATCAAGTTCGGGCTGAAAAACGTCCGCGCGGTTCTGGCGGCGCTCGGGCACCCCGAACTTCGATATCCTTCCGTTCTCGTCGCCGGGACAAACGGCAAGGGATCCGTCTGCGCCATGCTGGCGGAAATCCTCTCCCTTCACGGCCATTCGGTCGGCCTATTTACGTCGCCTCATCTTGTCCGGGTTGAAGAGCGGATCAGGGTGGGAAAAGAAATGATCGCCCCCGGCGATTTCTGCTCCTGCCTTTCCCTGGTCAAACGGACGATCGACAGGCTCATTCGGCAGGGGAGCCTTCGCTTTCCGCTGACCTATTTTGAAACACTCACCGCCTGCGCTTTTCTTTATTTCGCCCGCCGCAAGGTCGACATCGCCATACTCGAAGTCGGCATGGGAGGGAGGCTGGATGCGACCAATGTCGTCGTTCCGCTCGTCTCGGTTATTACCTCGATTTCTTATGACCATGTGGAATTTCTCGGCCGGACTCTGAGCCGGATTGCGACGGAAAAAGCCGGCATCATCAAGCGCCGGGTGCCCGTGATCAGCGGCGTCTCCGAAGGGCCTGCGGCCCGCGTAATCAAGCGGAAAGCGAAAGAAATGGACGCGCCTTGCTTTGACCTGTTTGAAGAGAAAAGCGCCCTCCGGTGGAGCCGAAAAGGCCGCCGATTTTCCTTTTCCTTCCGCTGGGGAGACAGGACGTTCCGTTATTCTCCGTCTCTTCCCGGAGCGCATCAGGGCCGAAACGGGGCTCTGGCCGTCGCCGCCGCGCTCGAGATCGGACGCCGATGGAAGCCCCTGAATGAAGAGACGATTCTCCGCGGGATCAGGCAGGTCCGCTGGGAAGGCCGTCTGGAAATCGTCGGCCGCCGGCCTCTGGTCGTTCTCGACGGAGCCCATAATGAAGAAGGCGCGAAGGCGGCAGCCGCTTACGCCCGCGAGGTCATGCCGAAGCCTCTCAGCCTGGTTTTCGGCACCATGAAAGACAAGGACATCCGACGGGTGGCCCGGCCGTTATTTCCCCTTGCCCGGACGATCGTCCTGACGACGATCCCCTATCATCGAGCGGCTTCCCCCGAGCTCATCTTCGCCGCTTATCCAGAGCATGGGAGATCCGTTTTCCTTGAGCCGGACCCGGGTCGGGCGGTTGTTGTCGCCCGGCGGATGACGCCTTCGCGCGGCTCCATATTGATTACCGGCTCCCTTTTCCTGGTTGGAGAAATCAAAAGGCGGGGTCTGTTTCCCGCTTGATTCCGGGCCCAGCCCGCCTCCTGATGAATCACGGAGAGGATGCATGCGGCCGGCGGGATTTCTTGATTTTTTGGGGTAATAATGATAAATTTTGGCCTCACTTTATAGCTGAGAATAGCGATCATGCTCTCCCTTGACGGCAACGTCCTCGTCGTTTTCATCATCGTCTGGGTTCTTGTCCTTATCCTTTCCCGCCTTTTTTTCAACCCTGTCCGGCGGGTCCGGGATCAAAGAGAAAAGGGCATCGTCGAGAACCGGGAGTCCTGCCGGAGAGCGCTCGAGTCCTATGACCGGAGCATCCGGGAAATTGAAAAAAACCTCCAAGACGCAAGAATAAAGTCGGAAGCCATTCGCCAGGCAATGATCGAGGACGCCCTGAAGGAGAAGTCCCGGATGCTGGCGGAAATCAGCGCCGAATGCCAGGATCAGGTCAAGACGGCCCGGTCGGACCTCGGCCGAACGGTCGAAGAACTCAAGGCGCGACTGGATTCCGAAGCCGAGGACCTGGCGCAGAGAATCGAAAAGAAGCTCCTTCACTGATGCCGGCAAAAAGACTTGTCGCCTTTCTCCTGCTCTTCGGGCCGCTTCTCCTTTCCGCGGCTTCCGGGGAGAGCCAGGGAACACCGCTGCTCGAATATCTGGGGAAAACTCTCAATTTCCTGCTCCTCTTCGGCGGCCTCGGGTTTCTTTTGGCCAGGCCGGTTCGAGCTTTTCTGGCGGCGCGGGCGGCTCAGGTGAAAGCTGCCATGGAGGAAGCCGAATCTTCAAGACGGGAAGCGGAGCGACAGCTCCAATTGATCGGCGAGCGGCTTAGAGGCTTGGAAGAGGAAGTCGCCCAAGTCAAGAGAAAAGGCGAGGTGGAGGGAAGACAGGATCGGGAGCGGATTCTTGAGCAAGCCCGGCGCGAAGCCGAGAAGCTCAGGACTTTTGCCCGGCAGGAAATCAGCCATCAGGCCGAGGAGGCAAGGCGGGAACTCCGAGCTTATGCGGCCGGGTTGTCGATCTCTCTTGCCCGTTCACGAATCGAAAGACGGTTGACGCCTGAACTTCATTCCCGGCTGATCGACGAATCGATCAACGACATCGGAAAGCTATATGAGAAGTCATATTCTGGTTAAGCGGTATGCCCAGGGCCTGGTCGGGGCTCTTCGCGATCAGCCGGAATTCGACCAGGTCTGCAGGGAGCTCCGGCGCTTCCAGGAACTCGCGACGGGACACAAGGAATTCCGCGAGCTTCTCGCCAGCCCCTTTATCCCGGCGAAAACCAAAGGGAGGATCGTCCGCGATATCCTGGCGGCCGCCTCTTTTTCCGAGAAAACTTCCCGTTTTCTCCTTCTGCTCCAGGAGCATAACCGGATCGGGCTTGTCGAGCCCATCCTTCAGGCGCTGCCGGTGATCTGGAACGAGCGGCGGGGAATGGCGACCTATGAAGTCCACTCGGTCGTTTCCCTTTCCGAAAGCCAGAAGAGACGGCTGCAGGAGGAGCTGGAGCGGCTGGAGGGCCGGCCCGTTCATCTCCATTTTCAGGTCGATCCGGGGATTGTCGCCGGACTCCGGCTGAAAAAAGGCCATATCATCTATGACGCTTCGGTCTACGGGCATCTGGAAAGAATCCGGGAGAAAATTATCGAAGGGTCGTGAGCCGATGGATATCAAAGCCGACGAAATCACCAAAATCATTCAGCAACAGATTGAGGGCTACCAAACAGAAGTCGACATCCGGGAGGTCGGAACCGTCACTTCGGTCGGAGACGGGATCGCCCGAATCTACGGGCTGGACCGGGTCATGTTCAACGAGCTTCTCGAGTTTCCCCGGGGTGTTTTCGGCCTGGCTCTAAACCTGGAAGAGGAGAGCGTCGGCGCGGTTCTCCTCGGCGAGAGCCATCTGGTCAGGGAAGGGGATCTCGTTCGACGAACCCGCCGGATCATGCAGGTCCCGGCCGGACCGGCCCTCGTCGGCCGGGTGGTGAACCCGCTGGGCCAGCCGCTCGATGGAAAAGGCCCGATCAAGACGGAAGATTTTATGGTCGTTGAACGTCTGGCTCCGGGA
>CAZNVB010000236.1:0-6067 GCA_964576265.1 uncultured Eubacteriales bacterium
GGCTAAGAAGCGCCCCGCCGAGGACAATGCTGGAAATGGGGCCGGCGACAGCCATGAAAAATTCCGCTTTCGGAGTCGGCGGCTCCTCCGTCATCTCGGCCACGCCGCCGAAAATGAATAGGGTGATTCCCTTCATCGGCAAGCCGAATTTCCGGGCGATCAGAGAATGCCAGAGCTCATGAAAAACGATGGAAAAAAGAAGCCCGATCGCGCCGGCAACGCCCATCGCCCAGTACGATTGCTGAGGCAGGCCTTTATAATAAGAGGGGAAAAGACTCTTAGCCAGGGTCCAGGTGATGAGGATGCCCAGGATCAGCCAGGAGAGGTCGATCTTGACCTCGAAACCGAAAAGCCTGACCAAAGTAATGCTTTTCCCAAACATGCGATTCCTCCTCTCCCGTCAAAAGGCTCAATCTTTGGCCCGCCGGCCGTCGCCAGGAGGTCAGCCGACATGAGAACCGGACGGCCCGATCGACCGAATGGCGGGTTTCCTCGGTCGGGCAAGGATTTGATGCCTTGATTGGTCTATGATATAAAAAAACCGTCGAGACCGCAAGCGGCGGAGAGAAGAGACGGTCATGTCTTGGAAAAATATTTTCCGGAAACCCTCCGTTCCAAATTATTCTCCCTCGACTGAGGAACGAGTCGACGTCGATCGTCTGAACGATGAAGAATTCCTCGACTATATTTATAAAAAGATGTTGGGGAGGGAGCCGGATCCGACGGGCAAAGCCCACCAGCTCAAGTTTTTGCGGGCCGGAAACTCCCGCGCCGCGCTGCTCCTCAACATCACCGAAGCGCCCGAGTTTCTCTTCAAGATCGTCAGGGACAACATCCACCATTACATCAAACTCCTTCCCATCCTGGAGGAGCGTCCCGAAAACTACGACGTCCTCGCCTCGGAAGACAGAAAACAAAAAGTCCGAGTCTTTCGGGTGAGGGACGAAGCCGATTTTGACTGGCTCGAGCGAAAAATCATCGACAACGGTTATTATGAGCGGCCCGGCGTATGGAGCTTTTTCATCGACGAGGACAAGCGCCTCCTGGCCGATCTCGCGGCGGAGTTCGAGCCCTTTTCGGTCCTCGACTTCGGCTGCGCCAACGGCGCCGTCCTGAAGTGTCTATTCGATAAAGGAATTTTCGGCGAGGGGGTGGAAATCAGCCGTCTGGCCATGGACAAGACCTTTCCCGAGATCGCCGACCGGATTCACTTCGGGGATCTCCTCCGCCTCAACCTCGGACGAACCTACGACCTGGTCCTCGGCCTGGACATCTTCGAGCACCTCAACCCGAACAGGCTCGATCTTTATCTCTCCCGGCTTCACCGCCTGCTCGAGGAAGGGGGGTATCTCTACGCCAATATCCCCGCTTACGGCGCGGACCGCTCTTTCGGCGAAATCTTCGGTTTGGATCTGACGGAATGGAGAGACGACGCGAGAGCAGGACGGGCCTTCCGGACGATCCCCGTCGATGATTACGGCTATCCGAAGAACGGCCATATCATCTGCGCGACAAGCGATTGGTGGGTCGATCAGTTTGAAAAAACGGGACTGCGCAGGGAAATCGAAATCGAGACGGCGCTACACCGCAAGTACGATCCAGCTATGGAAAAAATTTCGCCGGCGCGCCGGGCTTACTACGTTTTCTCAAAAGACACGACGCCGGATAAGAGCAAAGCGATTATCGCCCGGCTGAATGCCTCTCCGGCCTGGACGGGGGGCTCCTGAACGGAACAGATGGCCGCGCCGGCCGGAAGCTATTCCCTCTTTTTCCGATAGGATAAGTAGAAATTAGGCGGCGAGAGGGATGATAATTCCGATCGGCGCAGAGGGCGGATTGGGAAAGGGGAGAGAAAACGCATGACGGAACCGAATCGAGGAGAGAAGACGGTCATTGTCCTGGCCATCCACGGCGCTCCGCCGCTCGACTTTCCGCGGGCTGAGCTGGCCGAGTTCTTCATCCTTCAGGCGAGAATCGGGCACGGAGAAAGTCAAGACATTCAAAGCCCGGCCGCGCTCCGCTATAGAGAGTTGGAAGAAAAAATACGGACCTGGCCGCGGACGTCCGAGAACGATCCTTTTTACGCCGGATCGCTCGACCTGGCCTCCGAACTCGAGCAGGCCTCGGGTCTCAAAGTCATCGTCGGGTTCAACGAATTCTGCGCCCCAACCGTGGATGAAGCCTTGGATCGAGCGGTCTCCCGGGCTGAGGGAAAGGTCATCGTCATCACCCCGATGATGACCCGCGGCGGCGAGCATTCGGCGGTCGAAATTCCCCAGGCTGTTGAGCGGGCCCGCAAGAGGCATCCGGGGACCGAATTCATCTATGCCTGGCCGTTCGCTACGGATGCCGTCGCCCGTTTCCTGGCTTCTCAGATCTCACCGTTCCTCAAGTTATCAGACTGAAGGACGGGCTCGGGAAAAAACGCCGTCGGGAGGTGAAGCGGCCGGAATTCCTCGAGGCGGATGGAGAGCCGGGGCAGGGCCGCTTCCTCTCGCGGGGCGCGCCGGCGGGACTGCCCGCCCGCACCGCAAGCCCCGCCTACCAGCGTTTGGCCTTCTCGGGCTCCATCTTCCTCAAATCCAGGCCGCGCTCGTAGGCGCCGATGCGGTAGAGGCATATCTCGCGGAGTGAAGAGGGATGGTGCAGAACTTCGGAGAGGGACTGCCCGCCGACGGCCCAGACTCCGCCTCCCCGGACGATCACCATCTTGTAATCATGGAGCAGGCGGATGATCTCTCCCATGCCTGCTTTTGGGTGGACCACGGGGATGACGAGATAGAGGAAACCGCCCTCGGCGTCGATGGGGACGATCCGCTGCACCGGTTCGGTTTCGCCCGGATAGATGAAATGAGCCATGGCTTCGGCTTCAGGAACATAACAATGCATGACCGTCTGAAAATCGCTGGCAGCGTAAATCTGCTTGTGGCGGAGAAGTTCGGGCGTATCATTGTCCCGGGGAGCCAGGGGGACGCGAACGAGCGGACCCCCGATCTCTCGAGGCATAGAGGCTTTGGGCGCGTAAAGCATGCTCTCCACGCCTCGCACCGACATGGAACCGGTGTGGAAGGGCGAAAGCCTGGACTCGAAGATCCGCCCTCCGGCGCGCCGGAATTCCACCAAAATCTCTTTCTCTTCGGGAAACTCACAGATCTCGTCGTCATCGATCGTGTAGGCAGACGGCCGGAAAGAAAAAGCCCTTTCAGGATCTTCCCGGACGGTCCGTCTGAGACCATCGACGTCCGCCCCGAGCTTTTCGGTCAGGCGAACAATATAGCCGGCATGATTGGCGATGGAAACGAGAAAAAACGCTTCTTTCAGAGTTCGGCCGCGGGCGAATGTCCCGTGCGTCTGGATCACTGTGGCGGGGTGGGCAGCCAGGCGCTCGGGAATGATCCTGGCCATCTCGGCCGAACCGCTCGGAACCTCGACCCAATCGACCGGGACGACGCCTCCAAGATGATAATATCCGAGCGGGTCGATGGGAACGAAGGGCGGAGGCTGATGGGGCTTGGGAGCGTCGTCAAGAGTGACGATCATCAGCTCTTTGGTGTGGGCATGAATGGAAGCCCGGACTCCTGGAAGGGAAAGAATCCGGGCATGGATATCCGTTTCGGAAGAGGCCTTGTAATAGCCGAAATCGGTCCCCGTCGGCGAAAGAAAACAGATCTGGCTCGCGTCGAGATCGCCTTTCTGCGACCCGGTCGCGGTAATGACGATCCATTCATTCCCCGCTTCATCGGTGTGGCGGATGGCCATATTGCCGCTGTGGCTGTCCTGAATGTCATAGAGAAGCGAAGCCCGTCCCACGCTCTGAAAAAGGCCCAGAATCTGCTCACTTACCTTCCAGGTCTTCTTGATCACGACCGCAGGACCTCCAGGAGATTCAGTTCCCGCAAGAGCTTCTCCGTCGGGCGCCCCTGCTCGTCCCAGCCGCGGGCCCGGTAATAATCCCGCCTCAGGGTTTCGATCGTCTGGCGGGAGAGAACCCGCGGTTCTCCGGCGGCGACGATCGGTTCGCGGCTGAAGCGTTCCGGAAGCGTGTCGTCGTCTTCCGTCAGACCGGCGGCGAGGTTGAACAGCCTTTCCACTGCCGCAATCCGGTTGGCGATTTCCTCCAGCCGGGCGGTCGAAAAATCAAGCCCGGTCACGCCCGTCAGCATCCTGGCCCAAGGATCATAGGAAAAGGCGAACCCGGTGAACCGGCAGACGCCCAGACTATCCTGGATGATTCCCAGGTTGTGCATGTTGCGGATGCCGATCGGCGACTGGAGGAGGCTGAAACGGGGGATTTCTTTCGGGCCGCCGAAAAAGGCGAGCGAAACGGCGTATCCGCCTTTGAGATGGCAGGCTCCGGTGGGAGAAGTCATGTATCCAAGGGCTTGAGTGAAAGATGCCCGCGGCTCATAGGCAGGGATTTCCTGTTTCTTGATGGTCATGGAAAGACCGGCTTGGCCGAACGCTTCGGCCAGACGATACGATCCCTCGGCCATCAGATTTCCGATCCCCTGCCGGTAGGCGATCCGGCGGGCGAGCTCTTCCAGAAGCTCGCCCCGGCCGAAACGAAGCTCCAACCCTTCCGTGTCTTTCGCGCTCAACAGGTTTTTTTCATAGAGCTCCATGGCGCAGGCCACGGTGCCCCCGAAAGAAATCGTGTCCATCCCCAACTCATTACAGAGGTAATTCGCCCGGGTGATGGCCTCGAGGTCATAAATATCGCAGTCCGGTCCCAGCATGACCATGGTCTCGTATTCCGGCCCTTCTCCCTTTTTGTCTCCAACCCGCGTGTGACGCTGACAGGCTATCGGACAGAGATAGCATCCGGCCGCTCTCTCCAGGAGCTTCTTGGCCAGCGTTTCGCCCGAGACCTTTTCTACATTTTCCGCCCGGTGCTCGGTATCCTGAAAATTTCGGTGGGGGAGCATGTTGATCAAGTTGATCAGCTCGATGAGTCCGGAGGTTCCGAGTTCCCGGAGGAGCCTTTTGGTGGCCGGAGCCTGTTTGAGGAGATAGAAAGCCTGCTCGTGCCCTGACCGATATTTTTCTTTATCCTTGATCTGGATTCTCTTATCACCGAAGACCCGGATGGCCTTGAGATTTTTGCTTCCCCAGATGGCTCCCGGACCGCCGCGACCGTAGGCCCGGTTCCGGTCGTTCATGACCGAGGCAAAACGGACGAGATTCTCCCCCGCCGGGCCGATGCAGAGGACGCGCGCCCGCCGGTCCGCGGCTTCGGCGAGCAGAATCTCGGTCGTTCGCGGGACATCAAGACCCCAGAGATGGCTCGCCGGCTGAATTTCGACTCCGGTCGGCCGGATGTCGATTAGAACGGGGGATGGGGCTTTGCCCCTGATGACCAGAGCGTCAAAACCGGCCGATTTGAAGGCCGGCATCCAGGTCCCGCCGCAATTCGAGCTTCCGATCGAGCCGCCGAGCACGGACTTGAAAACCATGTGACCTCGCCCGGCGGTGGGAGCGTTAGTTCCGACAAGGGGGGAAGCGGCGATGACGACGATATTGCCGGGGCTCAAAGGATCACAACGGGGATCGATCCGATCCAGGAGGATTCGCGCCCCCAGACCTCGCCCGCCGATGTACTCGGCGACGTAACAAGTCTCAAGGGAGGATTCGGATATTTTCCCGCTCGTGAGATCAACTTCAAGGATCCTGCCGTGGACACCGAAGGCTGGTTCGCTCATCGCATCTTTTATCGTTTCGTTTTTTTAGGCTCGAAGGATAACAGATCGGCGGCCGTCTGACAAGTTGATCACCCGCCGCCGAGAAAAGGAAAAACGGCGACGGTGTCTCCGTCGTTGAGCGGAGTCTCCATTCCACCAGTCGATTGCCAAGGTAATCCGTTCTTCAAGACGACGATATCGGAACGAATTTCCCCACCGTCTGCGAGAATGGCCCGGCGTCGCTCGGTCGAATCGCAGAGCTCGGTCAAAAGATCGCGAAGGACGGAACCAGAAGAAAGTTCGACGGTCGCCTCTTTCGCCAGAAAGAGGTCCCGAAAGGGGCCCAGAAACTTGACCGTGATTCTCACTTTTCCCAAGCTCTGCAAAAT
>CAZNVB010000237.1:0-33991 GCA_964576265.1 uncultured Eubacteriales bacterium
GTCCGCTACCCGGCGCCAAACAGAAATCTGGAATTCGGTCCCCTGGAGGTCGAGGCAAAGTGTAAAGGCTCTTCTTTTTCCTCGAAAATACTCATCGATTTGCCGAATCGCTTCTTTTAAGCGAGGCTCAGGGGAGGGAAATGAAAGCGGCCTTTTATCCGAGAACTTTAGACCACACACGGCGGCCTTATTCCCTATTATTTCGATCGTTCCGATAGGAGAATGGTAATAAGCGCGCAAAACCGGCTCCCTCCCGTTCGTTTTTTGCCCCTTCATCCTCTTCTTCTTTCTTCTATCTTAAGAGACCTCGATTCCGGCGTCAATATCGCCAGCTCGTCAGGTCGGCTTGAGGCGGAGCGGATTTTCGGATCCGCTCCATGATTTTCGGAATGTGCATTTGATGATAGCGGAGGCGGGAGAGATAATTCGGCCGGGTGTGATCGCCGTTCCAGCAATGCTCGGCCCGATCGCCGTAGTCCACCTCCCCGTCATAGTAGGGAGCGGTTGTTTTTTCCAGGAAATCTTCCATCAGATAGACGGCATTATTGAGATAGTAATTGTCCATATCCCCGACATAAATATGGATTTTTCCCTTGAGCTTGGGGCCGAGAGTCTTCCAGTCCCGCTCGAGAATATGGCGAAGATCGTAATGTTCGCGCCAGTATTCGGCCACCCGGCGGTCGATCTCTCCAGTCATTTTGTTCCAGATCCGTTGGGGATAGCCGTCTTCTCCCACGGGCGAGAAAACCGCCTCCCAGATGTCGTACTGGTCGCCGGAGCGAGATTTCGTTCCCAACACGAGTTCGCGGTGGTTGGATTCTTCGAGAGTGCAACTTACCTCGCCGAGATAATTTCTCCGTCCGGGCCGCGGCGTCCGTTTCCAGCGGCTGTCCAGATAATAAGCGTTCTTGTGTTCGTAAATGTTGACGATCGTATAAGCCCGGAAATCGATCGGGTCGGGGCAGGCGGCCCAACAACCGTTGTATTCGTCGGGATAAAAGATCTGGGCAGCCAAGGCCTCCCAGCCGCCGGTCGAACCTCCGTAAAGAAAACGGGCCCAACCCTGACCGATCCCGCGAAACCTTTTCTCAATCTCCGGGATCAGCTCATAGGTGATCGCGTCTCCGTAAGGGCCGAGATTGGCCGAGTTTACCGCATAGGAATCGTCGTAGTAGGGGTTGGCGTGTTGAATCTCGACGATCAAAAAGCGCGGCGTGTCCTTGGCGATCCAGTAACGATAGAATTCATAAGCCTGTTCCTCGACAATTCGGTTATAGCCCTCAATCTTGAACCTCTCGCTGTAATCGGGTTTAAGGTCGGGATCGGGCGGCGTCTCCCGGAATCCGCCAAATGTGTAAGGGAAATGGCCGTGAAAGATAATGAGCGGGTAGCGAGCCTCGGGGTGCTCGTCATAGCCCTCAGGAAGAAGAACATGGGCCCCGAGCTCCATCGGCCGCCCCCAGAACTTGCTCAGGAGCGGACTCTGGATCTTGATATGCTTGATATATTTTGTCTCCGGCGGGTCAGGAATTGGAGGGATTTCTTGATCGAGAACGATTGTCACGAGCTCCTCCCGTTCCGGGTCCAAGAACATCTTTTTCGGAAGGCTGTAAAAATTCCCCGGCTTCCGGTTCCACTGCTGTCCCTCTCCCTTATCGGGCGGGAGTTTGACCGTGTGCCCGTCGGAGCGGTGAAAGGTTTCATAACGGTTGAGAAGTCCTTGGACCCAGTATTCACCCGGCGGGATGGCGCTCAGACTCCTGACCGGATAGCCAAAAACGCTCTGGTCAAAAATCGCCTTTTCCATCGGCTTCAGCCCGTCGACGTCAACCCCGAAAACAAGTTGAGTCTGGGGGCCGTCGCTGATCTGGAACCGCGGCTCGCTCGTCCCGTCGGCTGAAATGAGGAGCAGCATCCGGCCGTCGAGCGGAGCGTCCGAAAGCTTCTGGGAAAAAGCCAAGCCGAAGCGCAGTTTTGCCTCGGACCTTTCTGCCCGAAAGGCCTGTTTGCCGGCCAAGGCGAAGACAAAGAGGGCCAAGGCCAAGCTGCAAAGAATCGCCTTCCTCTTCGCCATTCTCATTTTTCCTCCTCTTTTTCTCGTCATCCGAATTTTTTCCCAATGAAAATCGTTTTCTCCGTGATTCTCAACCGATCGCCCGCGGCTTTCCTCGGAACACCGCTTGTCGATTCCTCCCCATGCTTTAGTTGACGAAAAGATTCTTGCTCGAGAACGTCGGGTCACTGGTCAGGTTGACACCCAGGCGGCGCAGCCCGGCCTCGTCGCCCGGGGTGGGGATATGGGTCAAATGGACTTCGCAGCCCCGGAGATCTTTGAGCTTTTCGAGAGCGAGCTGGGCGGCCGGGTTCGTCGAAGCGTTGATGCTCAGGCTGATCAAAACCTCTTCGACATCCAAGCTGACGCTCTTTGCTCCAAGGACATTCTGCTTCAAGTTTCCGACCGAGCCGACGATCGCCGGCGAAAGAAGATGAATTTTGTCGGGGATTTCGGCCAGAGCTTTGACCGCGTTCAATATCAGGCTTGAGGCGGCGTGCAGCAGCGGGGAATTTTTGCCGCTGATGATGACACCGCTCGGTAGCTCGAGCGCGGCGCCGCAAAAAACGCCGTGATTTCCCTTGCCGGTTCTCTGAGCTTCCTCGGCCGCCTGTCGGGCCGGAAGGACGACCTTCCGGTCCTCCGGCCGAAGGCCGAGCTCTTTCATCAACAGCTCGGCCCGTTCGACCGTTTCTTTATCGATAAATCCCATGGCGAATTCGCACGCATAACGGAAATAGCGTCTGATGAGCTCCTGGGAGGCGGCTTCTCGGACGAAGGAGTCATCAACGATCGCCGATCCCGCACAGTTCACCCCCATATCTGTGGGAGACTTGTACCCGGACCGCTCGCCCGTAATCTTCTCCAAAATCCGCCTCAGGACGGGGAAGACCTCGACATCCCGGTTGTAGTTCACGGCGGAGAGAGAATAAGCCTCGAGATGATAGGGATCCACCAGGTTGAAATCTCCGATATCCGCCGTCGCCGCTTCATAAGCGAGATTGACGGGGTGTTTGAGGGGAAGATTCCAGATGGGAAATGTCTCGAATTTGGCGTAGCCAGACCGAATGCCCCGCTGATGATCATGATAGAGCTGCGAAAGACAGGTCGCGAGCTTGCCGCTTCCCGGTCCGGGGCCGGTGACAATGACCAGGGGCTGACGGGTCTCGATATACTCGTTGGCCCCATAACCTTCCGGGCTAACAATGAGATCGATATCGGTCGGGTAGCCCCGGGTGTAGCGGTGCGTGTACACCCGAAGTCCCCTTCGCTCCAGTTTATTTTTGAAAATCCGGGCGGCCGGTTGCTCTTCAAAGCGAGTGATGACGACGGCCAGGACTCCGATTTCCCATTCGGCCAGATCATCGATCAACTTCAATGCATCGACATCATAGGTAATTCCGAAATCGGCCCGCAGCTTTCGTTTTTCGATGTCTCCGGCATAGATGCAAAGGAGGACGTCAGCCCGGTCTTTGAGCTTCTGGAGAAGCCGCATCTTGACATCCGGCTCATAGCCAGGAAGGACGCGGGCGGCATGAAAATCGTGCAGGAGTTTGCCGCCGAACTCCAGGTAGAGCTTGTTTTCGAACCTGCCGAGCCGCTCGCTGATGGCGGCAGTCTGAAGGCTGAGGTATTTTTCGCTGTCGAACCCGATTTTCCGCGTCATGCCAATGCCTCCGTCGTTGATTTGAACTTATATCGAATGGAATTTGCTCTGTCAACGTCTTGTCGATTTTCTTTTTCAATGGACAAAATGAAAAGGAGCTGGACAGGAAAATACGTCCCGAGGATCAGGTCCTCGGCCAGGTGAAAAGGCCTCTTGAATCTTTTGATCCCGAAAAAACACCGCGCCGTAAGGGCAGCCGCGGCCAGTTCTATTCTTCAGTCCGAACGAGAACGCTGAATTCATCCAGGAGTCCGTAGCCGACGACATGATAAGCGGAACCGGCTGGGTATCCGCCTTCCGCTCCCCGTTGAAACATACCCGGCCAGGCCGTCCCGAGCTGCGGGTTTTGATGATGCGGTCCGAGCGTGTTCTTAAGCGTTCCGTAGACGATCACCCTGATCTCATTCTCTCCTTCCTCAAGGAAATCCGTGATCTCCAGTTCGAAGGGTTCAAAGGCAATGAACCCGGCTGACCGGTCCCTGACCTTGACCTCGGCGACGGAACCCGACCAGCGGCCCAGTCGGACAACGTATCGCTCGAGCCGGGGCTCCAGAGAATCGATTCGCAGTTTCTTCGTATAGCTTACCCCGCCGCTGTAAAAAGGCAATCCCTGCTCACTCCAGGATCCGAGGTGAAGCCTTCCGCTCGGCACAAGCTTGAAGCCCTTGTCCGCCGTCTCCAGGAAAAAATTCCCGAGAATATAGATTGGCTCAAGTTCCGTATGAATGGAAAAAGGCCGGGCTCTCAGCGTGATCCGATTTTTCCCGAAATCGGCAAGGCGACCGATGGCAAAAACGCCCCAGGCCCGATCGAGCCAGAATCTTCCTGGAATCGCCTCCGCTTTTCGGCCGTTGACAAATACCGTATAGAGCTCAGGCCTCTCGACGACGAGTTCAAGCGATGTCAGGTCCGTCTCCGGAGCCGCCGAAAACCAATATGTCGCTTCAAATCCCGAATGCGGCCCGAACTTGTCCAAATCGAGGATGTTGGTTTTGAATTGAACGGCGCTATCCCAGGGATTCCGTCCCAGCCCGTGCTGTTCAAAAATCTTTCTCTGCGCGTCATAGAAATAGATCTCCTGATAAGAGCGTCCGGCCAGGCGGAGATCGCAATAATCAATGGTCAAAATATTGGGAGATAGGGTCTCAATGGCCAATTCTCCTTGCCTCGCGACCTCGCGGACCAATGGATTGGCGGCGCCGACCGGAGCCGCCTTTTTTGGCCGGAGGCAGAAAAGGCGGCTTCCACCCGGAGGAAGCTGAAATGAGACGGTGACTCTCCTTCCTTTCCGAACGCTCGGATAAGGCGAAACCTCCCCGCTCAGAGCGTCCCAGGACTCGACGGACTTGCCCCGGGCGCTAAACCGACCGCTCATCGCCTCCGTCGGGCTGATATTGGCCAAGAAAACCATCTGGGCGTCGGCAAGATGGCGTCGCTGATGGAAAAATGCCGATCGATCTCCTTCGAGGCCGGAAAATTCAATCTCCGGCGCGCAGGCATCCATAAGGGCGGCCATGGCCTCGGATTCGCTCTTCTCCTGCCAATTTTTCGGCCATGAAGAGGCGAGATCTTTCAGCTGGTCCGAGGCCGCGCCATCGACATACCCGGGGGAGCCGACAAAAGACAGGATTTTGCCCCCTTTTTCCAAATATTGAGAAATGAGACTGACCGTCGATCCCTCGAGGTTTTCTAATCCTGGGGGAAGGACGATAAGATGATAACTTCGCTCTCCGACGAGCATCGTCTTTCCGGCGGCGCGGCCATGATTTCGCAAAGTGTCCTCGCTCGCCAGGTCGTATTCCACCTGCGCCGACTCCAATCTGTTAATGAAATTCTGAAAGTCCTCGCCGATCGCCTTGAACCGATCGCTCTCCGCTACCGGCGAGTAAAACATCCAGGCCGATGTCGTCGGCTCGATGACCAGAATCGAATTCCTCTGCTCGCCTCGGCTCATCACGACGGACATCCGGCCCAAATAATCCCCAAGGAGCCTGTAGGCATGCCACCAGGGCTCATGGTAGGAAAAGGATGGCGGGTGATCCCGCTTCCGGGCGCCCATGATCGTGACATAAGAAAGATGCTGGTTGATCAAGTTGACACCCAGGGCAAACTCCCAGTCGGCGATGCGCTTCTGGTCATAGAAAGTCAGGTCCCAGCCGCTCGCGCCGTAGGTCTCCGACAGGGTGCGGCGGCGGCCGAGCTGGTTGGCCGCCGAACGAATCTCTCGGACCGCCCGAGCATTGCCGAACTGGGCATGCGGATCGGTCCGCCACTGGTTCATCAGGCAATCGATCCCCGGAACGTGCGCCTGGGCGGCCAGAGCAAGGTTGTCCGGGCAGAGCCTCGGAATCGGCCATTCATGCTCCCAATAATGACCGGTCAGGGCGAGATGATTGGCACTGCAGTATTCGTAATAAGGCTTGGCCCAGTTCTCGATGAAGAGACCGAGGAGAGTGGCATAATAGTCATGGCGGACTTTTTTCCAGTCTCCGATTTCCTCAAATAGGGAGGGCAGATGGATCCGTAAATCATAATTCCATTTCGCTTCGAAGACCTCGAAAAGCCGGGGCGTGAAATTGATCGCCTCTCGTCCTCCTGCCGGATGAATATGGGCTTCGTCTTGAAAACTCCCCGGCACAGTGGCGCCGAATTCCTCGCCGAAGGCCCGTTGATAGGCGTTCAGAGTGATCTCGAGAAATTTCTCTGTGACCTCCTTTCGCATGAGGTCGACATAAGAATAGCCGCCGAACCAGGGCGAGGATTCGGCCTTTTGAACGTGAAAAACATAATAATCGCCCGGGACGGGGAGCGATTGCGGTCCGACCTGGAGAACCCGCTCCGTCACATTCTCAAAACCCGAATCCGTCCGGCGAAGAACAAGGATCGGTTTCTCCCGGAATTCGGCCGGCAGGTCGGCCGCTTTGCTCATGCGGAGTCCAAGGCCGATGGAATCCGGCATTTCCGCAGGCACATGTCCTCCGGCAAAGCCCGAGGGATAGGAGTTTTCATCATAGATCCAGACCTTCATTCCCAGCTTTCGGCCGCAATGGACCGCGTGACGACACAAAGACAACCATACCTCGCTGAGATAGGGAGTGATCAATCCGGGACGGGGGTGGATAAAAACGCCGCCGATTCCATGGGCCTTGAAATCGGCCAGCTGAGTCTCAATCTGCTCTTCCGTGATCCGGTCGTTCCAAACCCAGAGCGGCGCGCTCCTGTATTCGGCCGGCGGGTCCTCGAACTCGGCCAAGATCTCGGCGTAAGAATCCGTCGGAACCGGCTGGGAACAGCATAAGCAGGCGATCGTCAAGGCCGAAAACACTGAGCCATAAGCCAACCATTTCGCCATTGATCCATCCCTCCTTCATGCGTTGAGAAATTCTCACCTCAAGATCTTTCGGCTGAAAACCAAAAAATGCCTATCGGCGCTGTCTCTCTATTTCCAGAAATCCCGGGTGGCAAGGACGAGGATCGTGTAGATTTCCAAGCGGCCGGCCAGCATGCAAAACGAAAGGAGCCATTTTCCTGCCACAGGAATGGCGAAATAGTTTTCCCCCGGCCCGACGGCGGCGAGCCCGGGGCCGACATTTCCCAGAGTGGCGGCCACAGAGGCCAACGCACTGATCATATCGAGGCCCAGAAAGCTCATGACGAGGAAGGCGAAGATGAAGATTTTAGCTTTCCCTCGGATTTTCCCATCAGCTCGACGATCTTGGCGATGTTCTCGGCTTTGGCGATGAAGAAAATCTGATCTCTCTGGAGATAGTCGCCGCGCTCCGCTTGATGAGCCGGACGATCTCTTTGGCCGTCTTTTCCTCGCGGATCAATCTCGAATCCGACGACGTTGTGACTCTCGCGGGAAAGGACTTTGGCCAGATGTCGGCCCACCTGTCCCAGCCCGACGATGATAATTTGCAGGCTCATCGCTTAGATAGCTATAGTCGATGAAAATTCAAAAGTCAAAATCGCCCTCGGCGCCGATGATCATGATGACCGATAAGAAAACATGTTTTTTGACTCAGAAAGAAAGCGAAAACCGTCGGCCCGAAAATCGGTCCTGGACCGTCCTCAGAGAAACGGGGCTGGCGGAGAGGGTGGGATTCGAACCCACGGTCCCGGCATTCACCAGGACAAACGCTTAGCAGGCGTTCCTGATCGACCACTCCAGCACCTCTCCGCACCGGCCTGAAAAGCGGCCTTATCATAGCATGTTTCGCGGTCTAAAAAAAGCAGGACTCGAGGATCTTGCCTCGAACTCGAAAAAAGGAATCCATTGATTGTCCGGCGCGTCTTTGATTTCTTTTCCGTATCTATTTTATTGATAGTAAAAGAGATAATTGAAATCTGCCGGATTTCCCTCAGACGGATGAGGTGGCGGAGGGAGAGGGATTCGAACCCCCGTTCCGGAGACCGGAAAGCGGTTTTCAAGACCGCCGCCTTCAACCACTCGGCCATCCCTCCGGCGGAGGTTCTATTTTATACGCCGCAGGCGAACGCCGCAAGCGTCGCCATTCATTCAGGTTACAAATTTTTCCAGTTCAGCATGGCGTTAAAGACCAGGAAGAACGAGCCGTGCGTCTGGTGCCGCCACATGGGATTGAAGCTGAACATGAGAATGTGACCATCTCCCAGCTTCGAATCCACAAGCGCCGGGGTTCCGGCCAGTTCCTCACCGTTCGCCAGCCCGCCGCTGATCAAAAGGTTTTTGGGGTCCGCCGTAAACTTAAGGATCGTCTTCGTTCTGGATGCCGCCGTTTGTCCCGCCTGTCCGAAAAGGAACTCCTCGGCCGGTCCCTCCGGCGCGCCTGCCGGCTGCCCGCCTGCTTTTTCTTTCTTTTCCTTCTCCGCTTTCTGCCACTCCTCGATCGTCTTCTGTCCGAGGTCTTTGGGCCTGGCCTGAGGAATGTCGGGTTCGGTTGCGGTCCCTCGTCCTGAGACTCTTCCGGTCCGGCCGCTCTCCATAAAACCCATCATCCCGCCTCTGAACCCGCCGAATCCGCCCGGTTGGAACACCGGCGCCTGATTGAAATAAACGCCGAGCGTATCGCTGTATCCATAGACGATCGGGCTTGCGCCTTCGGCGACATCGACCCGAAAGACTCCTCCTCGTGCCCAGAGGTTCGGCGTCTGTTTGACGGAAATCCCTTGGGCGAGGCCGAAATGAATGGGCAACTGAGAGCTGTTGGCCAAAGTAATAAAGACCCCCCCCGCCTTGACGAAATCCCGCAGATGGATGATTCCCTCCAACTCCAGGCCGCCTCTCATGTCGTCGGTCGAGACCGGAAGCCCGAGGTTGGGAGTGAGATCCGTCTTTTTCCAGGGCTGGGGCTTGTCTCCTGTGAGGCCCTGGACAATGCTCAGCGGATCGCCGAGCGAAGGCCCGAACAGGATGACCTCATACTTATCGCGGAGTTTCGAATTGTCTCTTACTGCCTGGACGTCGATATAATCATAGGGGATCCCAAGCTCATCAAGCGCGATCCTGACCCAGCCTTCCGTCTGAGTAGTTTGCCAGGTATGCAGGAGGGCGATTCTTGGGACGACAAGCTCATGAACGCCGACTTCAGGCACCGTCGAAACGGCGGCGACGACGAATCCATGCTCCCGGCCGGCGTCTTCGAGCGTCTTTTCCAGACGGACGTCATTCTGGTCCGCTCTCAAAATCAGGCTTCCGGCGTTGAATTTCTTTCCCTGAGTCTCGAAAGCTTTTTCCGCGACCTGGATTTTCAGGCCCTGCTGCTTGAAAAGGAAAGAAGCGATCCCGTTATCGGCGTTGTGGTTGATGATGTACGCCTGCGGCGGGCCGCTAATCGCCCCGAGTTTGACGATTCCGCCCGGCGCCCTGACTTCTCCTCGGACGAGCGTCATCGGCGCATCGAGCACGGCCACATCCTCGACTCTGACCGTTCGGACATTAAACAGCGGTCCCATGGTCCAGCCGACATCATCATAAGGCCGCGGATCATTGACGTTGAAATACTGCGTATCCAGAATCATATCGGCCATCCGGGAATACGGCTGGTCCATCCTCACGATATAGCTTCCGGCCGGGAATTCGTCTTTACCGACCTTGAACGCGGCATTCGCCCGATGGACCTCCACGCCTTGCATTTGAAGGAGGCGCAAGAGTCTCGCCGCCTGGCCGGGGCGCGGCTCATCGCCGGGAAAGACATAGGCGGCCGGTCCCTCGGCTCGGGCTTTGGCCACGGAGCGCTTGCTCTTCAGCCAGAAGTTCTCCATGAATCGGGCCCGGTTAGCGGCGACATAGTTTATCCCGACAAGGAGAGCGCTTTGCTGCAGATTGACATTGTTGCGGATCGACCAGAGCGTCCTCGGAAGAGGCGGGTTCGGACGATACCAATCTCGATCTCCCCTGGCGGTAATGATCCGGGTGCTTCCGTCTCCGGCGCCCTGAGTCTCGTAGAATCTGCCGATCGCATTATGGCCGTTGGCGGCGTAGAACGCATAGTTCGGTGCCCAACCGTCATAGAAGCCGTGCGTCCAGACCCCCGGGACGCCCTGCCGCGTCAACTCGTCGACCTCCTGGTAGGCAAGCTGATGCCACTCGTCGACGACGATCGGGTCGAGCCAAGCGTTATAGGGACCCGTGCCCGTGGAAATATAGAGGTGGGAAATGGATTCATGAAGATCATGCATCACTTGAGGGTGATAGTCGAAAAAGACCTTGAGGATGTGCCGGCTGAGGGCCAGGGCCAATCCGAGATTGTCGCGATTGTTGTCATGGGCGACGTATTTTCCCCAATAGACAAGGCGGCTCGGAACATTCGCTTTGGGATCCTTGCGGCGGGCCATGAAGATATCGACCTGCTTATCCCGCCCGTCCACTTCGAGAATCGGCGTGATCAGGACGATGGCATTGTCTCGAATCGTCCGGATAAACGGCGATTCGTCGACGGCCAGTCGATAAGCCAGCTCCATGAGCATCTCGACCGACCCCGTCTCACCGGAATGCATTCCGCCGGTCGCCCAATAGATCGGCTTGGCCTGACGGAGGAGATTCTGCGCTTCCGCTTCGCTCGTCCGGCGCGGATCGGCCAGCCGGGCATTGATCTCCTTGTAGCGGTCAAGAGATGCGATCGTCCTTTCGTCCGCCACAGCGACGACGATCCAGTCCCGGCCTTCTTCGGTCTTGCCGACGGTGAACAATTTGACACGGGGCGAAGCCGCATCGAGGGCTCTCATGTACTTATAGACATCGGCCGAATAGCTCAGGACATCCGCCGCGCCGGCGATATGACCCAAAATTTCGAGAGGAGTGGGAATGCCGGCCGCATAAGGCAAATAATTGACGTATTTCGTCGAGAAATGAGGGTCCGTGGTAAATCGGCGGATCTGTCTGGTGTATTCCTCGTGGATCTTCTGCTCGGCAAGAGCGAAAGAGGAAAAAAGAAAGGCGAACAAAACAAGAGCGCCGGCCACTCCTTTCCGGCGGTCAAAAAAGGCGCTCGTCGGACACATGGCGACCTCCTCAAAATCGTCCGTCCGAAAACGATCCTTTTTTTTATTTCTCGCCGTCGGACGGCCGGATTTTGGATGAATGAGGAATCCGTTCTGATCAAGAATAATAAAAATACGTCCAGATCGTATTCGGATCTATTCCGAATTAATCGGGGTTGCTGGAGCTGATCTGACTCCAGACGCCGCCGTTCCAGAGCCAGACGCCGAGCGAGCCGAAATCCACGGCGAGCTCGATCTGGTTATCGCCGTCAACATCTCCTTCGAGGATCCCCTCAGGATTAACGCCCGTGAGATGAGTCCAGACCCCGCCATTCCACAGCCACAATCCAAGCGGACCGAAATCCACCGCCAGCTCCTCGCTCGTGTTCCCGTCGATATCTGCGGCCACCATGTCCTCGGCATTCACGCCGCTCAGCTGGGACCAGACAGAGCTCGACCAGAGCCATAATCCGATCGACCCGAAATCCCCGGCGATCTCCTCCCCTCCTCCGAGGACGAGTTTCCCCGCGGCAAGATTGTCCGGCTGAACACCGCTCAATTGCGTCCACGCTCCGCTTCCCCAAAGCCAGACACCCAGACTTCCCAGGCCGGCGACGACGCCTTCATTACCGAGTCCGGACGGATCCACCGCCGCCATCACATTCGCGTCGGCCCCGGTCAGCATCGTCCAGGTGCTTCCGACCCTTGTCCAGAGCCACATCCCGGTCGTCCCGAAGTCGACCATGATTTCCTCATCGCCATTGTGATCAACGTCCAAGGCAACCATGTCCTGAGGATCAACGCCCGTCATGTCATACCAGGTCCCGCTCTCCTGCCTCCATTTGAGACCCGCCGTTCCGAAGTCAACGATGAGTTCTTCAAAGCTGTTATTATTGGTGTTGGCAGCAATCAGATAGTCCGGATTGCTCGCGTGAAGTTGGCTCCAGATGCCGCCGTTCCACATCCACAACCCGAGGGAGCCAAAATCCACCGCCATCTCATCATCGCCGTTGCCGTCGATGTCGAGAGCGATGATGTTTTCCGGGTTATTGGGCGAAAGCTGAGACCAGATTCCCCCATTCCACATCCAGACGCCCGAGCTTCCGAAATCCATGGCCACCTCATCCGAGCCGTCGCCGTCGAAATCGCCCGCCGCATGCTTATGGGCTTTGGCCGCGACCGCCGTTCCGGTGAATGCCTTGATGCAGCAATTACTGTTGTATCCCAGGGAATAGAAATCAGACCAGACTGTTCCGTTCAAGCTGATAAAACTCTCTCCGGAATTGGAAGTCGCCGCCGAAGAATAGCCGGAATACTTATCTTCGGTGGCAACCGGATAAAGACCCGACACATTCTGGAATCTGATGACCACGGAAAATCTCCCGCCTGCGGTTACGGCAACGGGGGTATCCAGGGCGATCGTATAATAACCGGGATAGGAAGCCGTTCCCGATTTGGTCGCCGCCAGCGTTCCGCTTGTCGGATTGCCGGCCGTGACGCCGGTATAAATGGAGATCGTGTACTGGGTGTTGACGTCGTTTGTAATAAAACCGACGGCTTTGATGGGATCGTTCGAAGTCGCGGTGAAAATGTTCGCGCCCCAGGCGAGCGTGCTCCCCGTATATCCCCAAGAGGTTACCCATCCCAGCGGGTCATACATATAGAGGCCCTGATAATTCGAGGTCGACTCGGCGTTGTTGAAGGAAGCGAACTCCTGGATGGTGGCGTCGTAATAAGAAATATAGAAATACCCGCTCTGCCCCCAGCTGCCCCCCCAGCTGTTTCTGACGATAAAGGCACCGTTCCCCGGGGGCACCGGGTTGAAATTGGCGGCGGCGTAGTTGTCATCCCAGCCGACAATGGCGACCGCGTGATTGGCCGAGTGCGAAATGGGGTAATAGTAGCTCGCGGTGGCGGCGTTGTAATTTGAGCTGTACCAATAGAAAGCAAAATAAACGGCCCCATGATTCATGACAAAATCTTTGATGGCATTATTGTCCGTAGCGCTCGCCCTTGCCGGAAGCCAGATGACCTGCTGAACATGTTTGACCGGACTGAAAGTTGCGGTATAAGGATAAGGGACATCGGTCTCGTTGAGCGGGCCGCTCCATCTGGCCAGATAAGCCTGGGACATAAAGGAATTTCCCCCCGCGCACTCGGCATAGTCAAAGCCGTGGGTGGCATTGAGATCCTGCTCGGAAAAATCCCTTGCCTCTCCCGGAAGGAGCTTGGATTCGAGAGAAGCAAACGTTCCGAATGTCCAGCAAGACCCGCATCCTCCCTGATTCCTTATCGGGCTGAGCTTTCCCAGCGATCTCAGATCATAGGTCGCCGGATATGCCGCTCCCGACACCTCTTTTAGGGTGCCTTTTACAGACAGCTCTACCGGAGGGGGGATGTATCCCAGGGGATATCCATCGTCAGACACCATGACGGCGATTCCCTTTTCCATTTTTTCCATGAACTGGACAAAATCGGGGTTCATGGGCGCCCGGACCGGGATCTCGGATTGAGCGCCGCCGTAAAAAATCCCGAAGAGAACGAAAACGCAAAGCCCCATCAAGCAGGCCAGAAGACCTTTTCTTATCATTTCCTTTCCTCCTTAGAGGGAAAGATGTAATACATTCTTAAAGCCCTGTCAACAACTTTTTGATGGAGGGCCGGTTTAACTTTGGGAAGTTCTTTCGGTGGGAAGAGACGATGATAAACGATCGCCTCTCCGGGAGGGATCAAGAAAGAGCGATTTTCTCTATCCCGGCCATATAGGGCCGCAGGGCCTCCGGAATAATTACCGAGCCGTCTTCCTGCTGATAGTTTTCGAGGATGGCGCTCACCGTTCTTCCCACGGCCAACCCTGATCCGTTTAGGGTATGGACGAACTCAGGTTTCGCTTTCGGTCCGCGGCGGAAGCGGATGTTCGAACGCCGGGCCTGGAAATCGGCACAATTCGAGCACGAGGAAATTTCGAGATAGCCCTGCCGGCTCGGCATCCAGACTTCAAGATCGTAGGTTTTGCTCGCCGCAAATCCCAGATCGGCGGTGCAAAGAGATACCACGCGGTAGGCCAAATTGAGCCTCCTCAAGACTTCCTCGGCGGCTGCGGTCATCCGCTCGAGCTCGATCATGGATTCTTCCGGCAGAGAAAAAACCATCAATTCGACTTTGTTGAACTGGTGCTGGCGGACAAGGCCGCGGATCTCCTTGCCGTAGGACCCGGCCTCGCTTCGAAAACAGGGCGTGTAAGAGACAAACCTCTGCGGCAGAGCTGAGGCGTCGAGAATTTCGTTGCGGTAAATGTTCGTCAGCGGGACCTCTGCTGTAGGGATCAAATACCAGTCATAGCCTTCGAGCTTGAAGAGATCCTCGGCAAATTTGGGCAGGTTTCCTGTGCCGGTCAGGCTGTGTGCATTGGCGATAAAAGGAGGAATAACCTCCTTAAACCCCTTCTCACCGGTGTGGAGGTCGAGCATGAAGTTGATCAGGGCCCGCTCGAGCAGGGCGCCGCCCCCGAAATAAAGGACGAACCGCGAGCCGGCGATCTTGGCGGCTCGCTCAAAATCCAGGATGCCGAGCCGCACTCCGATTTCCCAGTGGGACTGGGGAATAAAACTCCACTCCGGCGGACTGCCGATCGCTCGCTCGACGACGTTATCCGCCGAGCTCCGGCCGATCGGAACGCTCGGGTGGGGGATGTTGGGAATCGACAGAAGAAGTTCATTCGACCGCTTGATCGTCGACTCCATGCCTTGATGGAGAGCTTCGATCTCCCGCCCGATGCGTCGACTCTCGAGGACCAGACCGTCGACTTCCTTCCCTGCCTGCTTTTCTTTGATAAAAAGATCCGAGAGCCGGTTCTTTTTCGTTCGAAGCTCCTCGATTTTCCGTCGGAATTCTTTTTCTTGCACCTTGGCGTCCCGAAATTCGTCGAGAAGCGAAGCCGGCGTGCCCCGCGATTCCAATCGCTCGCGCGCCTCAGCGAAATGATCGAGGATGAATTTTGCGTCCAGCATTAGCGCTGATTATAGCAAAAAAGGAATCCTCTTGCGAGAAGATCGGAAATTATGATATCTAAAGAAACCTCATGGTCGGACGAATCGCCTCGATCGCCTCGCGCATGGATCGCCTGTACGAATTCGACCGTGAGCCGGTCAGCGCAAACAAGCTTCAATCCGGCTGGAAGTTCGCCGGGCTGTTTGCGGGCGAGCACGTCGCGGCAACCGAATTCGTCATCGGCGCATTCTTCGTTCTTCACGGCGTAACGGCCAAAGACCTGCTCCTCGGCCTTGCCGTCGGGAATCTTCTGGCCGTGCTCTCCTGGACATTCGTCTGCGCGCCGATCGCCACGAGAACCCGCCTCACTCTTTATTGGTATCTCAGAAAAATCGCCGGCCCCGGCCTGACCTTCATCTACAATATCGCCAACGCCGTGCTCTACTGCATCCTCGCCGGAGCGATGATCGCCGTCTCGGCGACGGCCGTCGGGCTGGCCTTCAAGGTCAAGACCCCGGCTCTCGACGCGGTTTGGCCGAACAGTGTCGGCTGGGTGATTCTCACTTTGGCCATCGGATCTTTGTTCGTCGTCCTGGCCATTTTGGGGTTTGAAAAACTCAGCCGATTCGCTCAAATCTGTTCGCCTTGGATCTTCACGGTCTTCATCGCCGGAGCCATCGCCGTTCTTCCCCGGCTCGGAGTTCGGCCGAACCTGCGGAACTTCTGGGAGATCGCAACGACAAAGATTTGGAACGGCGTCCCCCTTTCCGGCCAGGACCGATTCGGAATCGGACAGATCATTTTTTTTGCCTGGTTTTGTAACCTGGCCATGCACATCGGTCTTTCGGACTTAGCCCTTTTTCGCTATGCCAAAAAATGGACCTACGGATTCTTCTCCGCCTTCGGCATGTATCCCGGCCACATGCTCGCCTGGATTTGCTCGGGAGTCATGGTCGCTGCGGTCGGCCGGGAAATGAATCCCGGACTGATGGCTTATGAAGCTCTCGGCATGGCCGGTGTGGCGGGTGTCCTTTTCGCCGGTTGGACGACGGCAAACCCCACCCTCTACCGCGCCGGCCTGGCTCTCCAGACCATCACGCCCAACTGGCCGCGGTGGAAAGTCACGCTCGTCGCCGGCCTCGGAACCACGATTCTTTCCTCTTTCCCTGTTTTTTTCCTCAAGTTGCTCGATTATGTGGCGATTTACGGGCTTGTTCTCATGCCGATCGGCGCCGTGGTTTTCGCCGAGCACTGGCTTTTCCCGCTTTTTAAGCTGGAGCAATATCGAGCTGAAAAGCTCGACCGGCCGTTCCACTGGCCAGCTCTCGTAGTCTGGGTCGGAACCCTGGCCATAAGCTTTTTCCTCCCCGTTCATCTTTTTTTTCGCTGGCTGCCGGGATACCTGATCGCTCTCCTGTCCTATACGGCGCTCAGCGCCCTCCGGAGAAAATGAGATGTTGAAAATCCTGTCCCGGCTTCTCTCTCTCGCCAGCCTGGCGGCGTGTCTCTTTTCCTCGATTCTCTATTTCTTGGCCAAGCTCCAGGTTGGGGATTTCAAGCTGATCTTCCTCGTCGCCTCTGTCAGCTGGTTCGTCTTTGCCGGGCTGTGGTCGAAAGGCGGCAAAAAGTCTCTCTCGGTCAACTAATTCCCCGTGAGCTCAAAGACATATCGTCCGGACCCCACCTGGATGGTCAAAGTTCCCGACTTCTCGAAGACGTTTTGGACTCCTTCAATTCCCGGATGAAATCCCTGGGCGTCCCAAATGGTCCGCCCGCCTTCTTTGACGACGGCATTTTGCAAATTGAATTTCGGGAGGACGATTTCGGCTTCGCTTCCCACGGGAATGACCGCCTCCAAGCGGACATTCCGCTCGTCGCGCGACCAGGAACAAGAAATTTCTCCCCGGGGGGTTCGGGTTGATCCGGAAGCATAACGCAGATCTCTCACCATCTGAGGAGCGATCCGAATTTTTTCAAACCCCACCGTCCCGGGAGCAAGGTTGATCCCAGCCAGGGCCTTATAAAGCCAAGACCCGACGCTGCCGAACATCGGATGGTTGTGGGAGTTCATCGACGGGCCCTGCCGCAGTTGCCAGAGCTCCCAGAGGGTGGTGGCCCCGTTTTCGATCATAAATCCCCAGCTCGGATAGCTTGTCTGAGCGGCAATATCATAGGCCAGGTCGGAGTTCCCTTGCCGGCTCAGCAACTCCATGATGTATTTGGTGCCGATGATGCCGGTTGTGAGATGAGAGTTGTTTTTGTAGACGAGGTTGTCGAACAAATTTGCCCAAACGGCGCCGCGTTCCGACTCGGGAACGATTCCCAAGAAAAGGGGAAGCGTGTTGGCCGTCTGAGTGCCATTGGCATAATTCTTGGTCTTCGGGTCGAAGTATTCCCGGTGGAAAGCGGCTCTAATTTTTTCGGCCAAATCGCTGTAGAGCTTGGCGTCTTGTTCTTTTCCCAGAACGCGGGCCATGTCGCTCAAGATCAGGACATCGTAAAGGTAATAGAACGAAGAGACGAGGCTTCCGGGCGTCTTGTCCACGGCCACCCAATCGCCGTAATAGCTGAACTTGACCAGGCCGTTTTCCTCCCTCGTCCTCAGGTATTCGACATACTTTTTCACTCCCTCATAATGGTCCTCGAGGATCCGCCGGTCGCCGTAGTATTGATAAACGTACCAGCAAATCAGAGGATAGGCCGTTCCCCAGGCCGGGTCCGCCGGCCGCGAACCCCAGACATGGGGAACCGTATCTGTAATCGTTCCCTTTTCATCCTGAACGTCTCGGATATTGCGGAGGAAATTCGTATAGAAGGCGGCCATATCGAAATTGTAGATCGCCTCTTCGGCCGTGCCCTGGGCATCGCCCATCCAGCCCATGCGCTCGTCGCGCTGGCAGCAATCGGTGGGAATGCTGTGAAGATTCGTCTTCTGTCCCCAGACGATGATTCGTTGCAGATCGTTCAGGATCTGTTTCGAGCAGGCGAAACTGCCGACCGGCTCGACGGCGGTATGGACCACGCGGCCTCTCAGCGTCTGCAAGGTCGGAGTCCCGGGAAAACCGGTTAATTCGACATAGCGAAAGCCGTGATAGGTGAAGCGCGGCTCATAGACCTCTTCTCCTTCACCCTTGAGAATATAAACGTCTTCCGCTCTGGCGTTGCGCAGATTCTCCTGGTTGATCATCCCGTCGCCATAAAGCATCTCGGCAAAACGGAGCCGCACTTCCGTTCCCGCTGGTCCCCGGACGGAAAGCCGAGCCCAGCCGCTGAAGTTTTGGCCCATGTCGAAGACATAGACACCCGGTCTCGGGTTGGTCATTCTTAAGGGAACGATCGTATCGACGACCTGGATCGGCGGCATCATCTGCGAGGAAAGGATTCCCTTAGGCCCCTCGACGGATTCGGCCCGCTTCCAGGCGGTGTCATCAAACCCCGGACGATCCCATCCCGGGTTCTCCCGGCGGGCGTCATAGATTTCTCCGTTGTAGATACTATCCGAGATAATAGGTCCGTCGGTGACCTTCCAAGACGAATCACTGACAACTTCGATCCTCTGACCGTCCTCGAATTCGATATTCATCTGGAAAAGAAGCGCCAGGGATTTGAACCAGCCATGGCCGAGCATGACGGCGACGGCGTTCATCCCCTCTTCCAGGAAACCGGTTACGTCATAGGTTGCATAGAGCGAACGCTTTTCGTAGGTCGTCCAGCCGGGGTCGAGCACGCTCCGACCGACCTTGCGGCCGTTGATCCGGAGCTCGGAGTAGCCGAGACCGCAGATGTACGCTCTGGCACGTGCAACTTTCCCTTGCACTAAGAACTCTCGCCGGAGCTCGCTTCCCCCTCCGATCCAACGACCTTTCCAGTCCTCCCGGGAAAAAAGGCCGGTATCAAACCGGGCGATTTTGCTCCAAGGACTGACTCGACCGCTTTGGTCGTAATAACGAACTTTCCAGAAATATGTTTTCCCGCTGGCCAGCGGTCTGCCGTTATAGACGACCTGACCCGGGATCCTCGATTCGACCTTGCCGCTTGCCCAGATATCGCCTGCTTCCACAGCCGGAATCTGCGAAACCCAAATCTCATAAGCGGATTGGGTTTGACCTCTTTCGTCGTGGTTGCTGACCCAGAAGAATCGCGGCTTCGGCGTATCGACACCGAGCGGGTTGACCAGATATTCGACACGGAGCTCCGTCGGAGCTTGCGGGCCGCTCGGTCCGGCCGCGGCTTTCATGACGCCAAAAACCAACAGGACAAACAAAGCCAGCCCGGAAATTCGGACAAGGCAAGAGTAGAGCATGGATCGCCTCCTGATTCAAACATCACGGTCAGCGGCATTATACAAAATTCCAAGAAAGGAATTAAGAACAAGTATCCGCCTCCTTTGACAATCACGCCGCCTGTCATAGAATATACGGGCGTGTCCAAGAACAAAGTTATTTACCTCGCGCTCTCGGCGGCCGTCTCGATCGTCCTGATCTGGCTCCTCTTTTCGCAAGTCGAGACGCAAGACGTCCTGACCACGCTTTCTCGTCTAAGTCTCCCCGCTCTCGGGGCTTACATCATCGCGGCTCTCTTCGGCGCCTGGATCCGGGCCTGGCGCTATAAATTGCTCCTTCGGCCGGAAACGATCGGCTGGGGAAATATCTTAATGACCACGTTCATCCGGAACAGTCTGATCGACCTTCTTCCGGCTCGAATCGGTTCTCTTTCTTTCATTTATGTTCTGAACAAAAGGTTTGCTTTCCCTTTTGAAGCCGCCGCCTCGACGTTCATCCTGGCCTTTGTCTTCGACTTTCTGACGCTCGGGCCCTTTCTCATCACGGCCGTCCTGGCCATCGGTCTGAAAACGGATGTCATCTCCGGCCGGACACTTTTGCCGATTTCCATGGTTTTTCTGCTGGCAGTGTCCCTCGTTCTCTGGAAAATCATCCCTTTGGGCCGCGCTTTTCTTGCCTTTTATCGCCGTGCTTTGGACCGGCTCGGGGCGGGAGAGAAAAAATTCTCCCGTCTCTCGATAGCCAAACTCGAGCTGACGATTCAATCCCTTTCTCCGATCAAAGAGCAAAGACTTTTTTTCCCTGTTCTTGGGCTTTCCTTTCTGACTCGGCTGGCAAAATATATCTCCATCTATTGCCTTTTTTTCGGCCTGCTGGAAAACCATGGACACGCCGTCCGGGACCTGAATTTCTGGGTTTTTCTCCTTGGCCTCAGCGGCGCAGAGCTGAGTTCTGCCCTGCCGATCAAGGGGCTGGCCGGGTTCGGCACGTGGGAATCCGCCTGGGCCCTGACTTTCCGGCTGATGAATTTCGATGTCCGGCTGGCTGTTCTTTCCGGGATCGGGGTTCACCTGATCACGAACGTCTTCGAATACACGCTCGGGATTGCCAGCCTCCTGATTCTTGCCGGCCCCTATTTTCGAAAAAGGAGAGGCGCCGATGATCGCCTTTGAGGATCATTTTCATTTCAGCGCTGAGGACCGCCGAAAAACGCTGTCCCTGGCCCTCTCCAGGGGCGGAGATTTTGCCGAGGTTTATCTCGAATACCGGGCCCACCTTTTCGTCCACATGGAAGAGGACATCATCAAGGAAACCGGCGAGAACATCAGCCTGGGAATGGGTATCCGGGTGATCGCCGGCGAGAAAACGGGCTACGGCTTCACCAACGATCTGACGCCGTCAAGCATCCGGGAGACGGCCCTAACTGCCGCTGCCATCGCCGAGAACGGCCGCCGGCAGCCGCGGCTGGATTTCCTGTCCCCAAAACCCGGCCGGGACGTCTATGAGGTCGAATCTCCTCTTCACCGGATTGATCTCAGCAGGAAAATCTCTCTGGTGAAGAAAGCTTACGAGTCATGCCGGAAAAGCGATTCCAGGATCAAGAAGGTGAAAGTCTTGTTCCAGGATCAGGTTCAGTACGTCCTGATCTTCAATTCGGAAGGACTGATCGCCCAGGATGCGCGGCCTCTGGTCAAGCTGAGCTGTGTCGCCGTCGCCGAGCGAAAGAAAAGGCGCGAGTCCGGCTTTTGCGGTGGCGGCGGCCGCGTCGGATTCGAGTATTTCGAAAAGATTTTGACTCCGGAAAAAATCGGCCAGGAAGCGGCCGAGGACGCTCTTCGGCTTCTCGATGCTCGACCGGCTCCGGCCGGGGAAATGCCCGTCGTCCTGGCTCCGGGCCACAGCGGCGTCCTCGTTCACGAGGCCGTGGGGCATCTTCTCGAGGCCGACTTCAACCGCAAGAAGACTTCGATCTTCTGGGATAAGATGGGAAAAAAAGTCGCCTCTTCTCGGCTGACGATCTATGACGACCCGACCATTCCCTCGTTCCGAGGCTCGTACAATGTCGACGACGAGGGAACCGTTCCCAAGAAAACGCTCCTGATCGACCGGGGAACCGTGGTCGGGTTTCTTCAGGACCGGCTGTCTGCCCGGCTGTTGGGCGCAGGCTTGACCGGCCACGGCCGGCGTCAGGATTACACCTGCTTTCCCATTCCGCGAATGGCCAACACCTACATCGACCGGGGGGAGGATGATCCTTCGGAGATCATCAAATCCGTGGACAAGGGCATCTATGCCGATAAATTCGAAGGCGGTCAGGTCGAGGACTCGGGAAAATTCACCTTTTCCATAAGCTCGGGCTATCTCATCGAAAAGGGACGGTGCACGGCGCCGATCAAACAGGCCACTCTCATCGGCACCAATGTCGACATCCTGCAAAAGATCGAGATGGTCGGAAATGACCTGGCCTTCGGCATGCAGACGGGAACATGCAGCAAGGAAGGTCAGGACGTGCCGGTGAACGACGGCTGCCCGACCATCAAGATCTCGCGGATGACGGTCGGAGGAGAATCATGAGCCCTTCGGCCCGCCTAAAAGAGCTGAAGAATCTCGCCGTCCAGATGGTCGAATACGCTCGCTCCTGCGGTGCCGACGAGGTCGAAGTCGGAATCGGCGATGGCCGGGAATTCAGTGTCGACGTCCGGCTGGGTGAGATTGAAAACCTTGTCGAGGCGAGCTCGACTCATCTGGCGATCAAAATCATCAGGGACAAAAGAACAGCGTATGCGACAACTTCGGATCTCCACCCCGACACAGTTCGCTCTCTCATTCGGAATGCTGTCGCTCGGGCGGAGCTCGGAAATCGGGATGAATGCGCCGGCCTTCCGGCCGAGGCCAAGGCCTCTCTCCCCGTCGGAAATCTCAACCTCTACGACCCTGAAGTCGCCCGATTTGAGACCCGGAAAAAAATCAAGCTCGCCCTGGAGACCGAGCGAATCGCTCTGGCCGACAAGCGGATCACGAACTCTCACGGAGCGAGTTTCGATACGAGCGTCGGCACGGCCATCCTGGCGAACTCGAACGGTTTTCTCGGTTCTTACGATCAAACGTTTTGCAACCTGAGCATCGGTCTTCAGGCGGGGGAGACGGATGAAAAGGCCGAAGATTATTGGTTCACCGTGGATCGGTTCTTGGGAAAGCTTGATCCTCCCGAAACCGTTGCCCGCCGGGCCGTGGAAAGGACGGTTCGTCACCTTCATCCGAAAAAAATCCCTACCCAGACGGCGCCGGTGATCTTTGAGCCGCCGATGACGGCCTGGCTCGTCGGCTTTGTCTTCGCCTGCATCTCGGGCGTCTCCGTATATCAGAAGGCATCATTCCTGGCCGATAGACTCGGCGAGAAAGTCGGAAACGGACTCGTCACCATCATCGATGACGGTCTGATGCCAGGAAAGCTGGGTTCGCGACCGTTCGACGGCGAAGGGGTACCCTGTCGGCAAACGACCGTCATCGAAAAGGGCGTTCTGCGCCGCTTTCTCTGCAATACCTATGCAGCCCGAAAGCTCAAGCTTCAATCGACCGGAAACGCCGACGGCGGAGGGGTCGGACCAAACAATTTTTATCTTGTGCCTGGATCGGAATCGCCGAAAAAAATCATTGCCTCGACGGAAAAAGGGTTGCTTCTCACCCGAACGCTCGGCCATGGATTGAATCCGGTGACGGGAGATTTTTCGCGAGGAGCGTTCGGACTGTGGGTCGAAAAAGGCGAAATCGCCTATCCTGTCTCTGAGATCACCATCGCCGGAAATCTGGAAGATGTGCTGAACAATATCGAGATCGTGGGAACAGATATCGACTGGCGAAGCGCCGTCTGCGGTCCGACGATCAAAGTGTCCGGTCTCACCCTGGCCGGCGAATGAGCTCAGCGGAAGCGGTTGAAGTGGAGGACATCCACCAATCGTCTTTTGGGAACATGGAGAACGTCCTGTTCGTCTTTCCAATACTTCACCGAGCCCGCGAAATCCTCGATAACCGGACGTTCGGCCGGATAGCCGAGGGCCAGCACACTGTCGATTCTGTAATCCGGCGGAAGGCCGAGCATCTCCGCCGCTTTGGCCCGCTCGACGGAAATCAACCAGCAGGAGCCGATCCCCTCTTCCCAGGCGGTCAGGATCATGTTCTCGACCGCGGCGCCGACGTCGTTCTCATAGCCCTTCTCGCGAATGCCGAGGTTGATGACGGGAAAGATATAAGCGACGGGCTCTTGTCCCGGTCTGGGGTTTCCATGAGGCGCGATATAGGCCGCCCAGCGAAGGCAGGGAAAAACCCGGCGGCACATTTCCCGGTCGTCGACGACGACAAACTCCAGGGGTTGCATGTTCCCGGCAGAAGGGGCCAGCCTGCCGGCATTGACGATTCTTTCCAGAATCGCCCTGGCAATGGGAATGGGCTTGAATTGACGGATTGTCCGCCGGGAAAGAATGAGTTCGTAGGTGCTCATGCCGATGATCCTCCCTCAAAGATCGATCTCCATCGGGGGGCGGATGTGAGAATAATCTTTTTTCCCTTTATCGACGGAAGCCCGAGCAGATTCACAGTCTCGCTCCCCCCTCCCCCGTTCTTGGGGGGGAGGGAGCCCAGAGGGTGAACACGAGGCTGAAGACGAACAGGAATCCGCCGGCGATCAGGTACATTTTCCGGAAGCCGAAGAGGTCGGAAACCCAGCCAAAAAAGGGTGACCCGAGCCCCATTCCGACGTCAAAGAGCGAGAGATAGAGACTCAAAGCGAAGCCTTTATTCTCTCGGCCCAGAACATCGATGATATAGGTGCTCAGAGCGGGAAAGATCAACCCCTGGCCGAAACCGCCGATCAATCCCGCCAGGATGAAGAACGGGGATGTCCGCACAGAAGAAAGCAGGAAACAGTTCAAGCTGATGACGAGTGCGGCCGGGAGGATGACCTGCTTCCGACCGTACCTGTCGGAGAGATCTCCGATGAAAAACCGCGTCAGGATGGCGGCGATGGAAAAGGCCAGGAAGAAGGGTCCGATCCTTTCCACCCCGATCGAACGGGCGAAAACGGCGATGAAATAGACGACCGCACTCCTCACCGCACCATGAAAGACCGGCAGGCAGCCGATGAGAATGAGGACGAACAAGGAAAAATCCCTCAGTTTTCTCAGCCCAGATGTTTTTCCTTGACGTTCAAGCTGTTCCGCTTCCTTGGCCGCTAAAACGCAGGCCATGGACAAGACAAGGAAGGCCGCGCTGGCCCAGAAAAGGCCGTGGAATCCGAAACGGCTGACGATCTCTTCGGCAAGAGACGGCCCGAGGGCACTGGCAATCAACCCGGCCACGCCGATGATGCCCATCGAATGGGCCAGTTTCTCCACGGGTGCCAGGTCGGAACAGATGGCGATCGTTGCTGTCATGCTCACCCCCCAGCCAATCCCTGTCAGAGCGCGCAGAACAACGGGCAGAACGCCTGCGTCCCGGATGAGGTGAAAGAACGGCATGACAACAAGAAGCAGTCCGATCCCGAAAAGAGACATTTCTTTCCGCGGCCGGACATCGATCAGCCGGCCGAAAAAAGGCCGGATAAAAATTGCCATCAAGCTGTGAATCCCCATGATCAGGCCGACCCGACTTTCCGTCGCCTGAAACTGTTTTAAGAATACGGGAAAAAGAAAAAAGAGGCTGATGCTCATGAAAAGAAAAAAATAGCCGAAGAGAGCAAGAAGGAAATTCTTGTTCCAGAAACTCCTAACCGAATTCATGATTTTTCGCTCGTCTCTCTCGATCCGCTTCTCGGCCAGCGAACGGATTAGTTTAGCTGAAACAGTCGGCGAGCGCAAAGCCCATTCCTTGGCCTCGTCTTGACACCGCGCCGCCAATTCGAATAAAAATCCATTGGCCTGCGGGCCCGATTTTTAAAGAGGAGAAATGCCATGAAATCCGCCCCAAAAACCCATCTCCCTCCCGGAGTCAAGCCAGAGCTCTACGGTTTGCCTTTCACCGTGGACGATTTTCACGGCATGCCCTATCGCCGTTTTGGCCATTCCGGCCTGCGAGTCTCCAGCGTCGGACTCGGCACCTGGAAGATTGGCTATCCGGAGACGGGCGACGGTTCGAGAGTGGACGAGAAGACCGCTTTCCGGATTTTTGACAAAGCCTTAGAAGAGGGAGTGACGTTCTGGGACACGGCCAATCGCTACAACAATTCGAGCGGCAATTCGGAACGCGTCATCGGCCGATGGTTCAGAAAAAACCCCGAAGCGCGGCGCAATATCGAGCTGGCGACAAAAATCTACGGCACCATGGACGGCCGGACGCCGAATCACTGCCGTCTTTCTCGGACGAACATCTTTGAGGCCACCTATGCTTGCCTCGAACGCCTGCAGACGGATCGAATCGATATCCTCCAGTTTCATCAGTTCGACGATACAACCCCCTTAGAAGAAAGCCTGGAAGCAGCCGAGGACCTGATCCGCCAGGATCTTGTCCGCTATCTCGGATTCTCCAATATCACTCTAACTCAGCTTGAGATGTGCTCCACCTGGGGGTCGATTTTCCGTCGGGCCAGAGTCCATTCCGTCCAAAACCAGTTCGATATCCTTTACGGCGAAACGGAGAAAGAACGCGGTGTCCTCGCCTACTGCGCCGCGAACGGCCTTTCCTACATCGCCTGGAGTCCGCTCCGAGGAGGCCTCCTCAGCGAGCGCTATCTTGATCGGGCCAAGGTTAAAAAGGGAGATCGGCTCGTCGATGAGAACCGTCTGGAATCCGAGCTTACCGAAAAAGTCGTCACCATTCTCAACGAACTCGCCAGAATCGCCCACGAGGGAGGGCTGACTCTGACCCAGTTCGTTCTGGCTTACATGCTCCGGATTCCCGGAATGGGGCCTGTGATCGCCGCCTGTTCAACTCCCGAGCAGGTCGTCGAAAACGCCAGGGCGGGGAAAATCGAGCTGGCCGAAGAGCAGATCAGAGCGGCAAAAAAGATTCTCACGAAATCCGCCTGACTGGTCAGGATTCTAAGAATGATGAATCTGGTCCAGGACCTTTTCCAGGATCTTCGTCGATTGATCGATCTGATCTGGAGTGATAACTAGCGGAGGGGCGACCCTCATGACATTCCCGTAAATTCCCAGCTTGCCGCACATCAGGCCGTTGCTCACGCACCGAAGGACGATTTCTTTGGCCAGGTCGGGTGCGGGTTCTTTGGTCGTTCTGTCCTTAACGAACTCTATGCCGTAGACCAGCCCCATCCCGCGAACATCTCCGATAAAAGAGAACTTGTCTTTCAGGCGAAGCAAAAGGCTCTTTAGGTATTCCCCGTTCGTTGCAGCCTTTTCGACCAGCCTTTCCTCGGCGATGATTTCGAGGACGGCGAGCGCTCCGGCGCAGCTTAGGGGATTGCCGCCCATTGTCGAGGACATTTCGCCCGGTCCGAGGCAGCCAAAGATTTCGGGAGTCGAGACGACGGCGGCTATCGGAGCGCCGCTGCCGATTCCTTTTCCCAGACAGAGAATGTCCGGCTCCAGGTTCTCATGCTCGAAGGCCCACATCTTGCCGGTCCGGCCGTAAGAGGACTGGACCTCATCGAGGATAAAAACAAGACCTCTCTTCTTTGTCCATTCCTCAAGCCTCTTTAAGTAGCCGGAAGGCGGAAAGACAAACCCGGCCGTCCCCTGGTAAGGTTCGACGATGACCGCGGCCAGGGAACCCGACGACTCTGCTTCGACGACGCGGTCGAGGAAGGTGAGGCAAAAAAGATCGCATTCCGGATAGTTCTTTTCGAACGGGCAGCGGTAACAATATGGATAAGGAGCCAGAATCGTCCCCGGAACCATCGGCCCGAAATGACGTTTGATTTTGGCCAGCCCGGTGACGCTCATCGGACCGTAACTCCGGCCGTGGAAGCCGCCCCAAAAGGCGACGATTTCAAATTTTTGGGTATAGCGGCGGGCAATCCGCAAAGACGCGTCCATCGCCTCCGCTCCCGTGGTCATGAAGATGACCTTGCTCAAATGAGGCGGCATGGCTGCGATGAGTTTCTCCGCCAGGGCCAGGCGCTGCGGCGTGGGGAAATCAAAGGTATTGAGAAGCCGATGGGCCTGTTCGGAGATGGCCGCCGCCAGACGAGGATGGGCATGTCCGACATTCGTGACCAGAACTCCGGAAGTCCAGTCGAAATAATGCTTCCCCTCGACATCCCAGATTTCTGCCCCTTGAGCTCGGTCCCACACCACGGGCGCCTGCCAGTTCATGCAGCCCGGCTCGAAGCGCTCGGAAATTCTTAGCCAGTCTTGGGTGGTCAATTTTTTATTCATCGTTTTTCTCTATTTCAGAGACTCGATAAGTGCCCTGGCCTTCTCCGTGAGGACACTCCAATTCCCGGATTCGATCGCCTTCTTGTCGAGCAGTGCTGTGCCGATAGCCACACAGCAGGCGCCGCTGGCGATAAACTCACGGGCGTTCTCCAGGCTGACGCCTCCTGTGGGCATCAACCGGATCTGAGGCAGCGGCCCCTTGAGATCCTTGAAATATTTCGGTCCGACAGAGGTGGCCGGAAAGACCTTGACGACATCCGCTCCCTTCTCCCAAGCCGAGACGATCTCGGTCGGAGTAAAAGCTCCCGGAGCGACAAAGACATCATATCTCCGACAGACCTGGATCATTTCGACGTTCAAGATCGGCGAGACGATAAAATCCGCTCCGGCATGAACAGCCTGGACGGCTGTCTCCGGGTCGAGCACCGTTCCGGCGCCGACGAGAACGCCGGCTGTTTTCTTTTTGGACATGGAGGCGATGATCTCAAGCGCCGCGGGTGTCGTCATCGTCACCTCGATGGCCTGCACTCCGCCCTGCTTGATCGCCTCTGCCACCTTGGCGAGCTTTTCTGTGTCCGACATCCGGATGACGGCGATCACCTTTGTCGCCAAGATGATCTCCAGGGCTTCATCTCGTCTCATTTTTTCCTCCTCTCGCCAGCCGACCTCTATCTCTGAACCCGTCCCGATTTCTCTCCCCTCATGAGCGCCAGGACCTCTTTCTCACCGACGAGATTGAAATCGCCGGGGATGGAGTGTTTGAGGCACGAAGCGGCCACGGCAAATTCAAGCGCTGCGGCGTCATCGGGGAAGAGATCGAGCCCGTGAATCAGGCCGGCGGCGAAGGCATCTCCACCGCCGATCCGGTCGATGATATCGGCGATCTCATACTTGGTCGCGGCGATGAATCCCTGCTTGTTCCGCAGGCATGCCGACCAGCTGTTATGATCGGCGCTGTGGCTTTCACGCAGCGTGATCGCCACCCGGCTCAGGTTCGGGAAAGCCTCCAGGACATCGGCCGTCAATTTCTCGTAGATCGCAAGATCGAGCTTGCCGCTCTCTACGTCCGCAGCCGCCCGAATGCCGAGGGATTTCTGGCAGTCTTCTTCGTTCCCGATTCCCACGTCGGCCAGCCGGACAAGCCCGCGCATGACTTCAGGAGCGCTCTTCCCGTATTTCCAGAGCTTTCCCCGATAGTTGAAATCGATGGAAATCCCAATCCCTTTTTCTCTCGCCTTGCGGACCGCCTCCTCGGTCAATTCAGCGGCCGAGGCGCTGAGGGCAGGCGTGATTCCGGTCACATGAAGCCAGTCGATGTGGTCGAACGCTTTCTCCCAGTCGATATCCCCGGGCTTGGCTTCGGCGATCGCCGATTGATCCCGGTCGTAAATGACCCGGGAAGGCTTCTGGTTTGCTCCGGTTTCGGCAAAATAAATTCCCAGGCGTTTTCCCTGCCGGAGGATAAAATCCGTCTCCACGCCGTATTTCCTGAGTTCCCGAACCGCGGCCTCGCCGATATCGTTCGCCGGAATGACTGAAATGTAGCGGACCTTATGACCGAGAAGAGAAAGGGAGACGGCCACGTTGGCTTCTCCTCCGCCGAATCGCGCTATTAGAAGCGGTGATTGAAAAAGAGTTTCCCTTTCCGGCGGCGAAAGCCGGAGCATGATTTCACCAAAGGCGGCTACTCGTTTCATCGTTACCCCCGAATAGATGAGGAAATTCTCCGGCGCGTCGCGACTCCGTCCCTCGTCCGACCAAAAGCTTCAAAAAAAAAGTTTTCAAGTTTGACGCCCGCACCATTCGTTCTTTATGCCCTAATCTTCGGCCCGACTCTGCTTAATGACCGAACGGGGTCCGGCCACTGCGTCCCGAAAAAAATCGCACTCCTCTCTCCAACGACCATAATTTTGACGCGCGGTTTCACTTGCGTTATATATCATATATCAGATACAATATCAAGGACAATGTGTTTTGACGCTGCGTGGCGGAGAGAGTTGATTTTCGTTTGCTGACGTCATAGGCTTTGAGTGATCATGAATCAAAGTTTCTTTTTCCAGGCCGTTGATCGGAATCTAACCCAAGCCGTCGATCTTCTTTCCCATTTGATCCGCTTCCCCTCAACCCGAGGAAACGAACAGGAGATCAGCCGCTTCTTGAAGGAGCGGCTCGATAGCCTGGTCGACCGAACCGAACTCATCCCCCTTCCTGACGATCTTATGAACGACCCCGATTATTCTTTCCGCTTGGCCGAATTTTCCTATCGGGGGACGGCCAACCTGCGAGCTGTGGTCGAGGGCGCTCGCGGCGGAAAATCGGTGGCTTTCAACACCCATCTCGATGTCGTCCCTCCGACCGTTGGCCAAGAAAACGCCTTCTCCCCTATCGTCAAGGATGAAAAAGTTTACGGCCGCGGCGCCTGCGATGCCAAAGGTCAAATCGCCGTCCTCTGGCTAGTCATAAAAACTATGGGCGATCTGGGGCTCCGGCCGGCCGGCGATCTGGTCTTCGACTTCGTCGCCGAGGAGGAATGCGGCGGCAACGGGACACTCCTCGTCGTTCGAAAGGGACTTCAGGCCGACGCGGCGATCGTTCTCGAGCCAGTCGAACTTCAGGTGGCCCATCTTGTTCGCGGGGCCGTCTGGTTTGAGGTCATGACCAGGGGCGTCGCCGGCCACAGCGGCAGCCCCGGATCGACGGTCAGCGCCCTCAAAGAGGCTATTAAATCGATCGATTCGATCGAAAAAGTAAGAGAAGAGCTCTTGCCCGTCTCGAAGGAAAAGCTCCCCATGATCGCCGATCACCCCAACCCCATGCCCGTCACCTTCGGAATGCTCCATTCCGGCAACTGGCCGGCGGCGGCTCCTTCCGAAGCCGTCCTCAAGGGAGTCTTCGGGTTCCTACCGCCCTTCAAGCGCCGCGACATTCAGGAAAGACTCCGCCAGGCCGTTTCCCTTCATCGGGCGGAAATCCGCTTCAACATGCTCAACAGCGACCCGGCCTACATCCCCGCCGACCATCCTCTCGTTGCCGCCGTGATGGAATCCGCCCGGGAAGCCGGAATCAAAGCTTCTCCGGCCTTCATGAACGCCTCCTGCGATTCCTGGCGCTACACCGAGCAGCTCGGCATCCCGGCCGTCGTTTTCGGGCCAGGTTCGATCGCCAAAGCCCATGCCGTCGATGAACAGATCGCCATTTCCGAAATTCGGTCGGCTGCCCTGGCTCTCCTCCATTTCATCGACCGATGGAGCGGATTCGCATGATCAAGAAAACGATGAAAGCCTTGGTGAAGACCGGAAAAGGGCCCGGCCTCATTGAAATCCGGCAGGTTCCGATCCCCGAGATCGGAGCGAACGAAGTCCTCATCGAAGTCAAAGCGGCCGGGATCTGCGGCACGGATCTCCACATTTTCCACGATCAGTTCCCTTATTGGCCGCCGGTCATTCTAGGCCATGAATTCGCCGGCGTCATCGTCGAGGCGGGAAAAAATGTCCGCGACTGGAAGCCGGGCGACCGGGTTGTCGGCGAGCCGCATACCCTGGCCTGCGGGCGATGCTGGCTCTGCCGGTCAGGGAATCGGCAGCTCTGCCCGGAAAAAAGATCTCCCGGCTGGGGAATCGACGGTTGTTTCGCCCGTTACATGCGCTTCCCCGAACCGTTTCTACTCCATCGCCTGCCCGACAGCGTGGCCTTCGAAGAAGGCGCTCTGATCGAGCCGACCGCCAATGTCGTAACGGATGTCTTGGAAAGAGGCCGAGTCGAACCGGCCGATATCGTGGCCGTCGTCGGTCCCGGACCGATCGGAATTCTCGCCGCCATGGCTGCCAAAGCCGGCGGGGCCGGTGAGGTTGTGCTCATCGGGACCGACGCCGACGAGGAGCTTCGACTTCCGGCCGCCCGAAAGCTCAAGGCGATTGATCATGTGCTGAACGTGCAGCGAGACGATGTCCCCGGGTTCGTCCACGACCTGACCTCGGGGCGGGGAGCCGACCTGGTCGTTGAAGCGAGCGGCGCAGCCAAAGGGATCGCGCTGGCAGTCAGTCTGGTCCGTAAACTCGGCCGGCTGACGGCGATCGGTCTAACCGGCAAGCCTGAAATTCCCTTCCCTTACGACGGCGCCATGTTCAAAGCCGCGACTTATGTGTTTAACCTGTCCACATCTTACACCTCCTGGGAGACGGCCATCCGGCTCGTGGCTTCGAAAAAAATCGATACCGCTCCGCTCATCACCCACCGAGGGGGCCTTGATCGCTGGGAAGAATTTTTCGCTGTCCTCGAAGAAAAGAAAGGCATCAAAGGCATTCTTATTCCCTGAAGATAAATTTCGAACAGAGGAGGAACAAGATGACTTACCGCTTCGGAATCATCGGCACCGGGATCATGGGCAACGCCCTGGGCAGAGTGATCAAACTTCACCCCAAGGCCGAGATCGTCGCTCTGGCCGACCCAGACGGCAAAAGGCTCGAAGCGAGCGGCAAAGAGTTCGGCGTCTCTTCGCTTTACGCGGATTATAAAGAAATGCTCCGGAAAGAGCGTCTCGATGCCGTTGCCGTCGCCACGCCGGATAATTATCACACCGAGCCGGTCATCTCTTCTCTCCAAGCCGGCTGCCATGTCTTCGTCGAAAAGCCCCTGACCACCAGCCAGGCTGAAGCCGAAGAGATCTACCGAGTCGTTCAGCAGACGGGCAAAAAGCTCCAGGTCGATTTTAACCACCGCTGGCTATCCCCCTATCACAAAGTCAAGGAAATGGTCCTCAACGGCCAGATCGGCGAGCCGCTCATCGCCTATGCCCGGAAAAACAACCCGCTTTATGTTCCGACCGAGATGCTGGCTTCTTGGTCCAGCCGGACGACACCGGCCTGGTTTCTTTCCTGTCACGACATTGACCTCGTGACTTGGTGGTTCGACGCCGATCCGATCGAAGCTTACGCCAAAGGGATCAAGCGAGTCCTGGTCGAAAAGGGCTTCGACACCTATGACGGAATCCAATCTCTGGTGACTTATGAAGGAGGAAAGTTCGCCACTTACGAAGCCGCCTGGATCTACCCCAACACCTCGCCCTACATGCCCGATTCCTACATGGAGCTTATCGGAAGCCGGGGGACTCTTCAGATTGACCGGCAGGCCGAGGCGATCGACGCCATCATCGAGGAGAAATTCGTCTGCCCCCGGACGTTCCTGAACTATAAAGTCTTTGACGAGTGGCAAGGAGCATTTCCGGGAGCGGTCAAGGCGTTTATCTATGCCATCGAACACGACACCGAACCTCACGTCAGCGTTCGCGACGGAGTCCGGAGCACGGCCGTCCTCGAGGCCATCCACAAATCTTTGGCTTCCGGAAAACCGGAAAAGATCGCCCTCGCCATTTGAGTCCGTCTTCCGGGCCTTTCGCCCGAAGCCAGACGGTGAAAATCATTGGCTTCGTTGACGAGGTGAAGATGAACCGATTCGGCCTGACCCTTTTGACTCTATTCACCGCGGGGGCAGGAATGGTTCTGCCTAACCAAGAGATCCCGACGGCCGGGAAGACGGTCAAGCCCGAGCCTGTTTTTGTCCGCCTGACGTTCTATCCCACAGCCAGTCTTTCGCGTTATGATTACAACAATGATCTCGATCTCTTTGAAATTCGAGCTTACGCTGAACTGCGCCGCGGATCCCAGGAAGGAGAGATCATCGGCGACGCCCAGATCTCCGTCCTTGGAGAGCTGTTGGCCTTCAAAAACGGCCAGTATGAAAAGAGGATTGGGGTCGAAAAAGAGAAGCTTCCCGAAAACCTGCCCGTCAAGATCAGCCAAGACGGCACCGTTCTTCTCGAGCAAGAATTCCCGCTTCCCGATTGGCTTATCCTGACCGAGCCGAGGCCGGCCGTCATCGAGCCGGAAACGGATCTCAAAATCCGCTGGAAGTTTCGCCGTTACGCGGCTCCGGTCGACATCCTGATTTATGATTTCCGGCGGGGTAATTCCGTCGCCAAAGCCCATGAGCTCAGCCAGCAAGAAATGACGATTCCCGCCGAGCGAATTCCAGCCTCCACCATCCTGCGAATTTATGTCCTTCCTTCCTGGCTCTCAAAGCGATTTTTGCAGGGAGAAAACCTGGCTCGAGGTTCGGAAATCATCGTCATCCCCTGGTCGCAGGTTTTTATCCGGACGGAAAAAAAGATCGAGGAGTCCCGCCGATGACAGGCCGGAGAATTCCTCCTCTG
>CAZNVB010000238.1:0-12814 GCA_964576265.1 uncultured Eubacteriales bacterium
TCTAATACCAGCGCCGGAGGTTCATGTCGGCGTAAAGAGAGCCGACCTCTTTTTCGTAGCCGTTGAAGAGAAGAGTTTTTCGTCGGCCTTCCTCGCCGATCCGGCGCTCCTTCTCCTGGCTCCAGCGGGGGTGGGGGACGAAGGGGTTGACGTTGGCGTAAAATCCATATTCTTGGGGTCTGGCCTTCATCCAGGCGCTCTGCGGCATTTTTTCGACGAAGCGGACGCGGACGATGGATTTGATGCTTTTAAAGCCGTATTTCCAGGGAACGACGAGGCGGATGGGAGCGCCGTTTTGAGGGGGGAGATATTCCTCGTACATGCCGACGGCCAGAAGCGAGAGCGGATGCATGGCTTCGTCCATCCTCAATCCTTCGACGTAGGGCCACTCGAGGACTTTTGTCTTTTGAAACGGCATCTGTTCGGGGTCGAAAAGAGTGGTGAACTCGACGAACTTGGCCGACGGGGTCGGTTCGCATTTCTTGATGAACTCGGCAAGCGGAAATCCGATCCAGGGGATGACCATCGACCAGCCCTCCACACAGCGAAAACGGTAGATTCGCTCTTCGAGGGGGAACCGACGAATCAGATCATCGATGTCGAATAGAAGGGGAGCTTTGACCAGCCCTTCGACGGCGACCGTCCAGGGCCGAAGACGAAGATCTCGGGCCAGGCGGGTGGGGTCTCGTTTGGCTGTCGAGAATTCATAGAAATTCGTGTACCCGGCGGCTTCCTGAAAAGAGGTCGGTTGATCATCGGCAAGAAGATATCGGCTGCGCCGGGTAATTTCCGGTTTCCGCGGAGGCGGAGGGGAGCCGGGTGGCGCGCCTGGTTTTTCCTGCGTCTCCTGCTTCGATCCTCCCCCAAGGAGGGATTCCGTTACCGCAAAGGCCGCCAAGGCGGCCGAGCCCTGGATAAAGCGGCGGCGACTGAGATAGAGCTTTTTCGGCGTGATTTCGGAAAACTTGATGTCCGGAGCCTTTTTGATCAGCATCCTCGTCTCCTTGAGTGTTCCGGGAGCCAATCATTATTCTCATATTTTTGAGCGAAAGACAAGTTCGGGCTGCGGCTTGTTTTTGTGCTTGCTCTCGTGATTCGGAGCGGACCCGGACTCGACATTTTCTTTCTGAATAGAGTATAAACATGGCGGAAGATTGGTGGTGGATAGTCTGTTGTTTCGGGCGATACATCCGACTCGCCCGGGACAGATTCGCTCCAGAAAGAGCAAGATTGAGGAGGCGGATGGAATGGAAAAAGAGGGCGGACAGAGAATTGTCCAAGGAGATCATTTCCTCCGGCTTATCCTGCTTCTCTTTTTTTTGGCTCGAAGCGGCGCTGCCGACGTTCCCCGGGAAACCATTTTTTTAAGAGGCCTTGATCAACCCGTGGAAATCATCCATGACCGCTGGGGAATTCCTCACATCTATGCGGCCACAGAAAAAGACCTCTTTTACGCTCAAGGCTTTAATGCGGCTTGCGACCGGCTCTTTCAACTCGAAATGTGGCGGCGCCGGGCAACGGGAACTTTAAGTGAAATCCTTGGCCGAAGAGTTCTCGGCCACGACATCGCGGCTCGCCTCTTCAAACCTCGAAATGATCTCAAAAGAGAGCTCAATCACTATCATCCGAGGGGAGAGGAAATCATCGGTTCTTTCGTTCGAGGAATGAACGCTTTCATTGACCGGACAGAGGCGAATCCGGAGCTATTGCCTGTCGAATTCCGCCTTCTGGGAATCAAACCCGGTCGCTGGACGAGCGAGGTGGTCATCTCCCGGCATAACGGCCTTTTCCGGAATGCGCGGGATGAAGCGGCCATCGCGCGTCTTGGTTCAATCATCGGATTCGAACAGCTTCGAAATCTTCTCGATCTCCATCCCGGAGAGCCCGAACTCCGGGCCGAATCCGATCTCCGCACCAATCCAATACCTTCCGATCTTCTGGAGCTCTATGAGGCTTATCGGGCTCAACCTGAGTTCACCCCTCAGGATATCATGACTCCGCTCCGATCGGCGCTCCAGCCTCCTTTTTCTTCCGGGCCTTTTTTTATCGCTCCTGACTTTCCCCTGGCCGAGGTCGAGAATTGGGGAAGCAACAACTGGGTTTGTTCAGGCAAACGGACAGCTTCCGGATTTCCTCTTTTAGCCAATGATCCCCATCGCCAGCTGCAAATTCCTTCGTTGCGCTACTGGGTTCATCTCAACGGCCCCGGCTGGAATGTGATTGGAGGAGGAGAGCCGGCCCTGCCCGGAGTATCCATCGGCCATAATGAGCGCGGCGCCTGGGGATTGACTATTTTTGCCATCGACCAGGAAGATATTTTGGTTTATGACTTGAATCCGGAGAGCAAGAATCAATACCGGTATGATGGGAAATGGGAAGAAATGACCGTCATTCGGGAGTCGATTTTTATCAAGGGAGAAGGTCCGGTCGAAGTCGAACTCAAGTTCACCCGGCACGGGCCCGTCATAAAGGAAAGCTTAAAGCAAAATAAAGCCTATGGACTCCGAGCCGCTTGGCTTGAGGTCGGCTGCGCTCCTTACCTGGCCAGTTTGCGGCTGGACCAGGCAAAGACCTGGGAAGAATTCCGGGAAGCTTGCCGCTATTCCCTGGCCCCTTCAGAAAATATGATCTGGGCCGACCGAGACGGAAACATTGGCTGGCAAGTCGTGGGAATTGCTCCGCTCCGGAAAGGGTGGAACGGTCTGCTTCCCGTCCCGGGAGACGGCCGATTTGAGTGGTTGGGATATCTCCCTATCCTGGAACTTCCTTCCGCTTGGAATCCCCCTGAAGGATATATTGCCACTGCGAACCAGGACAACATCCCGCCGGACTATCCTCATTCCCTTGGGTTCATGTGGGCGGAGCCTGATCGTCAGGCCAGAATCGTCGAGGTTTTGTCGACGGAAAAGACGATGGACGTCCGCAAGATGGCCGCTCTCCAGCAAGATGTTCTGTCGATCCCAGCTCGACAGCTTGTCGGTCTGCTGAAGGGCGTGAATTCGGTCGATCCAAAGATCAAGAAAGCGCTGGCCGCGCTGCTCGACTGGGATTTTCAACTCCAGCCGGATTCAACGGCTGCGGCGATCTACGCCTGCTGGCGGAGGCATCTTTCGGAGGAGGTCTGGAAACGGCTTCTTCCGGAAAAAGTCCAGCGATTTTTCCCCTACCGCAGTCAGAAAAGGATGATGGATTTTCTGATGAATCCGGGTGCGAAGTCCGGGCAGGAAGTGGAGAGAGAACGAAATCGAATGCTTCTTTTTGCCCTGGAAAGAGCGCTTCAAGAATTGGCGGCGAAATTCGGGCCGGAGATGAACGACTGGAAGTACGGCCACGAGAAATTCCACCATATCAAGATTCGTCATCCGCTCAGCAAGGCGCTGGAGAAAGAGTGGCAGGGAAAATATGATTTGGGGCCGTATCCAAGGGGCGGGGATGGGACCACGGTGAACAACACTTCGAATTCGGACCATCAGACTTCGGGCGCCTCCTTCCGCATGATCGTCGACCTCGAGAATTGGGACAACTCGATCGGAACGAACACTCCTGGCCAGAGCGGCAATCCGGAAAGCCCTCATTATGCCGACCTTTTCCTCTCCTGGGCCCGGGGCGAATATTTTCCCGTGTTTTTCAGCCGGGGAAAAGTAGAGTCGGTGGCAGAGAAGATCACCCTCCTTAAGCCGCTGCGTTAAAATCTCGAAATCTCCGTCCGACCTTCAGCGCTCAAAGTTCAGATGTTGGCTTAAATCTCATGATTTTTATAGAATAGATCGATTTCGTATGGATCGAAAAAAGCAGATCACGGCCTCGATCGTCGCCGCGATGGCCTCGTTTCTGGCGCCGTTCATGGGCGCCTCGGTCAATATCGCCCTGCCCTCGATCGGCCGGGAGTTTCGAGCCGACGCCGTCACGCTCGGCTGGATCGCGACGGCCTATCTTCTGGCCGCGGCCGTCTGCCTTGTTCCTTTCGGCCGGCTGGCCGACATCCGCGGCCGGAAGAAGATCTTTGTCTCCGGCATCCTGACCTATGCGATCTCCTCGCTCCTTTGCGCGCTGTCGCCGTCGACAGCCGTGTTGATCGTCTTCCGCATCATTCAGGGGATGGGCGCGGCGCTGATTTTCGGCACGGCCATCGCCATCCTGACGTCGGTTTTCCCTCCGGGCGAGCGCGGCCGGGCCCTGGGCATCAACACCGCCTCGACCTATCTCGGCCTGTCCCTCGGGCCGGTACTGGGCGGGTTGCTCACTCAACATTTCGGCTGGCGAAGCATTTTTCTCGTCAATTTTCCGCTCGGTCTGATCATCATTCTCCTTGTCCTGACGAGGCTCAAAGGGGAGTGGGCCGAGGCTCGAGGAGAGAAGCTCGATCTTTGGGGCACCTTTCTCTACGGCCTGGCCCTCGTCGGGATCATGCTGGGTTTTTCCCGCCTGCCGCGGACTTTGGGAATCGGGCTTTTTGTTTCCGGGATCGCTTTGGCCGCCGGTTTTGTCTTTCACCAATGCCGCATCACCAACCCGATCCTGAACATCAACCTCTTCCTTCAAAACCGGGTCTTCGCCTTTTCCAACCTGGCCGCGCTGATTAATTACAGCGCCACCTTCGCCGTCGGGTTTTTTCTCAGCCTGTTTTTACAAAATATCAGAGGGATGAATCCGCAGGCCGCCGGTCTTGTCCTGATCGCCCAGCCCGCCGTCATGGCTCTCTTTTCTCCCCTCGCCGGGCGCGCTTCGGACAGGATCGAGCCCCGGTTCGTCGCTTCGGCGGGCATGGCCCTTTCGAGCGCGGGGCTTTTTCTGCTTGCTTTTCTCCGGGTCGGCAGCTCCTTGGGCTTTATCGTCGGCAGCCTGGCTCTCCTCGGGTTCGGGTTCGCCCTTTTTTCTTCCCCCAACACCAACGCCGTGATGAGCTCGGTGGAAAAAAAATCCTATGGAGTCGCCTCCGCTACCCTGGGGACGATGCGGCTCGTCGGCCAGATGACCAGCATGGGAATCTCGATGATGATTTTTGCCCTTTTTCTCGGCCGGGTTCAGGTCGCAGCAACCAGCCAGGACAATTTCCTGCAGGCGGTGCGAACGGGATTCATCCTATTTTCGGTCCTGTGCTTCGGGGGCGTCTTACCGTCCCTCGCCCGCGGGAACAGGAAGAAAGAGTAATCCTCGTTTCCGGAGACACCCAAGAAAGAATTTTTTTCGAATTAAACCCCCTCACCCCTTGGAAAATCAAAGGGGATAGCGGTTGGCGTCTCCGGAGAGGTCGGAGGCCGATGAAATGGGCCGACCGTGGGAAAGGGGAACGCGAAGCGGTTACCCCTAAGTTGACGGACCATGCAAAGAGTCAGGCCTTATGGCCGAGGAGCGTCCGGACGCCCTCCACGACCAGGTCCACTTCCTTGGTCGATATGTAGATCGGCGTAGAGACGCGAACCCCGTACGTCCCCGCCTCCTTGCTGCCCGTTGTCCGGACGACCAGGTTGTGCTTCTCCCGCAGATAATCCACGAGCTTCGACGCTTCCGCACCGGTCATGGAGAACGAGGTCAGGCCGGCGCTGAGGTAAGGATCCAGCGGCGTGTGAATCTTCACTCCCGGGATTTTCGCCAGTTCCTGCTTCAGGTGTCCGGCCAGGACCTTGATCCGGCGTTCGATCCGGGATTTGCCGATCCTGTTCTGGAAGTTCAGAGCTTCGTCGAGGGCGAAAAGAATGGCGTCCGACCGCTGGCCCTGGGGATCGAGCTTTCGCGCTCCCGAGGCCGTATCCCAGCCGGAGGAGACGATCGTCGGCCAAACACGGTCGAGAACCTCCTTGCGGACATAGAGAAGCCCGACTCCGGTCGGGGCACCGAGCCATTTGTAGGGGCTCGACATGAAGAAATCGATCCCCAGCTCCTTCATGTCGAGGTCCAGCATGCCGATGCCGTGGGCGCTGTCGGCGAGGAGGAGAAGGCCGCGGTCGTGGGCCAGCCGGCTCAGCTCCTTCAGGGGCATGATCAGCCCGGTGATGAAGACCGTGTGGCTGATGCTGATGATTTTCGTCCGGGGCGTGATCGCGGCGGCGAAGGCAGCGACGATTTCTTCTGTCGTCTTGGGGAAAAGCGGCATCGGGACCTCGGTGATCTTGATTCCCGCCCTCTTCTCCTTGAGCCGCCAGGGATTGATGTGGCCGGGATGCTCAAGGCTCGTGACGAGGACCTCGTCGCCTTTCTCGAGGTCGAGGCCGTTGACGACGAGGTTGATCCCTTCGGTCGTGTTCGTCGTCAGGGCGACCTCGTCCGGCGAGGCGTGGATGAAACGCGCCAGCTTCTCCCGCACGGACTCGCGAAAGGTCGGGAGGAAATTGTAGGAGTCGTAGGGATTCGACATCTGGACCCGGAAATAGCGCATCAGCGTGTTGAAGACGGGCTTGGGCATCGGGCCGAGCGTCCCGTTGTTCATCATGATGAAACGGCTTTCGAAGTCGTAGAGATGGCGGATTTCTTCCCAGTAGACGCCGTCGGGCGCCTCGTCCTCGAGGTATTTCTGGTTGAGCGAAGTGATTTTCTGATAGATCCCGGCGTTGAGCGTCTCCAGGGCGGACACAGAGACGGCCGAGCCGGCCAAGAGCCTTTTGGCGAATTCCCTCCGGGTGATTCCCGATGGTTGATTCATGGATGGACCTCCTTTCCGGGTTCGGGGTCATTGTATGGAGAAAGGGACACCGAGGTCAATAAGCGCGAATTCCGTTTTTCTTTTCCGCCCTTGGGTGTGAGCCAATGAACTTGAGAGCATGGGATCGAAAACGCGCGCGGAGAGACGAAAATTGGAGCCCGGGCCGGGACGGTGCGAGAAGACGGGGGAAAAGCAAGGTACAAAGAAATTTTCGGCGGACAAGGCGAGAATTGACATCCTGTCGCTCGGATGATATACGATTTTTTCTTTCACGGCTGCGAGATCGACCCGGGATCCGGCAGGGTTTCAGACCCGGGGACGCTCGCCCATCGTCGGAGGACGATTGCCGGGAAAGGAGTAAAGCGATGATATCCCGCCGGAACTTCCTGAAAATCGGGAGCGCGGTTGCCGTTTCGGCCGGTTCCATCGGCCGGTTATTTCGCCGGCCGGCCCGGGCAGAATTCCAGGCCCTCGAAAACATGCTGGCCGGCGTCAATCCCCTCACGGCCGAGGATTATTTGGCCCGTCGGGAAAAAGCTCGCCGCCTGCTGGCCGAATACAAGATGGACGGTCTTTTTATCGAAGGGGGAACCAATCTCGTTTATTTCACTAACGTCAACTGGTGGCGGAGCGAACGGACATTCGGGGCCGTTTTAAATCGAAAAGGAGATCCGATCTGGGTTTGCCCTCACTTCGAGCGAAAAAGAGCCGAGGAACTGATCCCCTCCGGACAGGAGATCCGGACGTGGGAGGAGCACGAGAGTCCGTTCGCTTTGATCTGGGGCATCATGAAAGACCTGGGGGCTCGAGCCGGCCGCCTCGGCCTTGATCCGTCGATGAGGGCGTTCATCTGGCACGGGCTCCTCCGGGATGCCCCCGGGCTCGAGCTCGTGGACGGAGCGGCCGTGACCGAGGCCTGCCGGGGAGTCAAGTCGGAAAAGGAAATCGCCTTTCTGGATCTGGCGAACAGGATCACCAAGATGGCTTACCGCGAGGCCTTCAAGGAACTCCGAGAAGGGATGACGGCGCGCGAACTCGGCGCGTCCATCGCGGGCGCCCATCAGAAAATGGGAGTGAGCGGGTCGGGCGGTCCCTCTTTCGGGCCGAACACGGCCTTCCCTCACGGCTCGACGGCTGTTCGCACTCTCGAGAAGAACGATGTCGTCCTCGTGGACGGTGGTTGCTCCGTCGAGGGCTACCGTTCGGACGTCACTCGGACTGTCTTTTTCGGCCGGCCGAGCGAAAGACAGCTCCGCGTCTGGGAGGCGGTGAAGAATGCTCAGACTGCGGCCTTCCGGGCAGCCAGGCCCGGAGCGACCTGCGAGTCGGTCGACCGGGCGGCCCGGCAGGTGATCGAGGAGGCGGGGTTCGGCCCGGGATATCGATATTTCACTCACCGGCTCGGGCACGGGATCGGAATGGAGGGCCACGAATATCCTTATCTCGTCAGAGGAAACACCCTCAAGCTCCAGCCCGGGATGACGTTCAGCAACGAGCCCGGCATTTACATCTACGGCGAGTTCGGCGTCCGGATTGAGGATTGCATGGTCATCACCGAGGACGGCGCCCGGATCCTCGGCGGAATGGAAGCGACGGCATTCGACCGCCCCTTTTAAAAAGGACGTGCCATGCGCAATCCGCTCAATTCTTTCCTGAGGTCGGGGAGGGTGATGGATGGAGAAGTCGCTTCGTGAGCGGTTGCCGCAGGTAGGGAGGTTCGAGACGAAGGTCGCTTCATTTTAGAACAGGACACGGAGTTGAGAGGCTCCGTCGAAAAAATATTAATTGGAAAAAATATTTCAGGGAGGACGGAATGAACATGCGCATCGTTCGTCACTTTCAACCCGGGGTTTTTCTCCTCGCTTTTCTTCTTTCCTTTTCCTTCAGCCCGGCTCAGGAGATGGCTGAGGTCCAGGACTTCAGACACATTCTTCCCGAAAAAGAGCGGGCCAGGGTCGTCAATGAATGGCTGAAGTGGAGGCTCGACAACATCCTTCCGCGGCTGATGAGGCGCGAGGGGATCGACATGTGGCTCGTCATCAACCGCGAGTACAATGAAGATCCCGTTTATCTTAGCCTGGTTCCAGAGCCGACCATGTCGGCGAGGCGGACGTCGATCCTGATTTTTCACGACCTCGGCCCGGAGAAAGGCGTGGAACGGCTGACCGGGAGCTTTTACGGCATGGGAGAATGGTACAAGCCGACCTGGACGGATAAGAAGAAAAAGCAATTCGAAAGCCTGGCCGAGGTCATCAAGTCCAGAAAACCGAGGAAGATCGGGATCAATGTCTCGGAAGATTGGGCCTTCGGCGACGGTCTGAGCGCCAGCTTGAAGGCGAAACTGGAGAAAGCTCTCGGGCCCGAATACTCCTCCCGCTTTGTCTCGGCGGAACGCCTGTGCGTAGGCTGGCTGGAGACGAGAAGCCCGCAAGAATTGAGCGTCTATCGTCACATCGCCGGGATTGCCCATGACATCATCGGCGAGTTTTTCTCCAACCGGGTGATCACCCCCGACGTGACGACGACGGAAGATGTCGTCTGGTGGATCCGGCAGAAGATCACCGATCTCGGACTCGAAACCTGGTTCCAGCCGTCCATTTCCATCCAGAGGAACAAAAAGGAGGCGCCCAAAGATTCCGGCGATCCGTCCGTCATCCGGCGCGGGGACCTCCTCCATTGCGATGTCGGAATCCGCTATCTCGGCCTGTGCACCGACATGCAGCTCCAGGCTTATGTCTGCAAGATCGGCGAAACCGACGCTCCCCCCGGACTGAAAGAAGCTCTCCGCCGGGCCAACCGTGTGGCCGATATTCTTATGGGAGAATTCCAAACCGGACGCACCGGCAATGAAATCGTCGCCTCAGCGATGGCGAAGGCGGAGGCCGAGGGCCTGCGGCCGCTCATCTATTCTCATCCGCTCGGCGTCCACGGGCATGGGGCCGGCTGCACCGCCGATGCCCGGCCGCCGGAATCCGCTCCCGAGGATATCCGGGAGCGGGGAGAGTATCCCCTTTTTCCCGACACGGCTTATGCGATCGAATTCAGCAGCACGACGGCCGTCCCGGAATGGGAGAACCAGGACGTCCGAATCGGGTACGAGGAGACGGGAATCTTCACCGAATCCGGCTGCCGGTTCGCCGACGGTCGCCAGACGAAGTTCTATTTGATTCGATAGATTGAGGATTTAAAAAAGATCACCCGGGCAGCCGGCTTTTATTCTCGTATGTCCAACGGTAATAGTCGAGCAGGGCGAGGCCCGAGGCGGCCTCGTCGTCGATGATGATCTTGACCTGAGGGTGAAGTTGTAGGGCGGAAGCCGGGACCGAGGCGCTGACCGGCCCTTCGATCGCCCGGGCGACGATCCCGGCCTTCTCCTTTCCCGACGCGAGAAGGAGAATCGTTCGCGCTTCGAGGATCGTGCCGATCCCCATGGTCAGGCAGAATCGGGGGACGTCCTCCGGCCGGGGAAAATCGGGGGCATTGGCCTCCACCGTTTCCCGGGTTAACGATTTCAGCCGTGTCCGGGAGGTCAAGGACGAGCTCGGTTCGTTGAACCCGATGTGCCCGTTTTTGCCGATGCCGACAATTTGGATGTCGATCCCTCCGACGCTGCGGATTTTGCGCTCGTAGGCGCGGCAGTGCTCCTCGACGTTCTCCGGGCGGCCGCTGAGGCGATGGATGTTTTCCCTTTTGATGTTGACGTGCCGGAATAGGTTTGCCTCCATGTAGCTCGCGAAGCTCCGGGGATGACTGTCATCCAGGCCGAAATATTCGTCCAGGTTGAAGGTGATGATGTCCGAAAAATCCATTTCACTCGCCCGATAGAGAGCGATCAGTTTATCATAGAGTCCGAGCGGCGTCCGGCCTGTCGCCAATCCGAGGACGAGGCCCTTTTTCTTTTCCCAGGCATGGCGGATGATGGCCGCGGCCTCGCCGCAGACACCGTCGTAATCCTTCTTGATGATGACTTCCATTGTCACATCCTTCGGAGGGAAAATCAGTTAAAATTCATTATATCGGAAATCGCCCCTTTCCGAAAGTTGAATCTCGAGCTAAAAATTGTCGAAAGCGACAGACGCGGAGGTGATTGATTTCCCCGGGCGATTTCGATATAAGCAGAATACCGGTTCTCATGGCCAGAACGGGAGGATGCTATGGACTGGACCCCGCTGCGACGCAGGCTGGAAAAAAGAGCCCGGACAGCTCTCTCTCATTTCCTGGCCGCCGCCTGCCTGACTCTCGCCGCCTCCGGCGCGGCCGCGGAGAAAACGGAGATGACGCGGTATTCTCTTGATGGGGAATGGCAATTCCGGCAGGTCGGGCGGGCCGACTGGCATCGGGCCCGCGTTCCCGGCTGCGTTCACCTCGATTTAATGGAAGCCGGACTGATTCCGGACCCGTTCGACCGGGACAACGAAGTCCGGGTCCAGTGGGTGGAGAACGAGGACTGGGAGTACCGGAAGGAATTTCGGCCGCCGGCGAGCTTTCTGCTTCACAACAGGATTGAGCTTGTGGCCAAGGGTTTGGATACGCTGGCCACGATTACTCTGAACGGAGAAATCGTCGGCCGGGCGGACAACATGTTCCGCACTTACCGGTTCGACATCAAACCCTATCTTCGAAACGGCACGAATGAGATCATCGTCCGGTTTGAGTCGCCGGTGCGGCGGCTGAAACTTCTGGAGGGCAAACTTCCCTACAAGCTCCCCGGCGGCTCGCCTCATCTGCGCAAAGCGGCCTATCATTTCGGCTGGGACTGGGGTCCGCGGCTCGTAACCTCCGGCATCTGGCGGCCGATCTCGATCGAAGCCTGGGACAAGGCGCGGTTCGACGACCTGGAAATCAGCCAGCAATTCCTAGACCCGGGCAAAGTCCTCCTGCGGGTGAAGGTGCGGATCATGGCCGTCGAGGACGAAAAGGTCGCCGTCAAGGCCACGATCGCCGGGAAGACGGAGGTGACCCACAGCGAGCCGTTCGTGATCCGGGCCGGCGAAACGGTCAACGAGAAGTCGTTCTCGATCGTCAACCCCGATCTCTGGTGGCCGGCCGGGATGGGAGAGCAGAACCTTTACACGGTTCGGGTCGACCTCTATCAAAAGGGACGGCTCCTCGATACGATCGAACGACGGATCGGCCTGCGAACGCTTTTTCTCGAGCGAAAGGAGGATGAATGGGGGACATCGTTCCGCTTCCTGGCCAACGGCGTTCCCTTTTTCGCCAAAGGAGGAAACTGGATTCCGGCGGATTCGTTTCCTCCGCGGGTCACGCGCAAAAAATACGAAGCGCTTCTCCGAAGCTGCGTTGAAGCGAATATGAACATGATTCGCGTGTGGGGCGGGGGGATCTACGAATCGCCAGATTTCTACGACCTCTGCGATGAGTTCGGTCTTGTTGTCTGGCAGGACTTCATGTTCGCCTGCGCCATGTTCCCGGGGGACGAGGAATTTCTTCAGAACGTCTGGGCCGAGGCGGCGGATGTCCTCCGCGAGCTCCGCCATCACCCATCGATCGCCCTCTGGTGCGGCAACAACGAATGCGAGGAAGGCTGGTTCCACTGGGGTTGGAAAGAGCAGCTCCCCGCCTCCGTCTGGACGGATTACGAGAAAATCTTCCACGACATCCTTCCTCGGGCCATCGACGCTTATGATCCTTCAAGGCCCTACTGGCCGAGCTCCCCTCATTCCGAAATGATCGGTGAGCCGCGTTCGGAAAAATCGGGCGACATGCATTACTGGGGGATCTGGCACGGAGGCGAGCCGTTCATAGAATTCCGAAAGAAATTCCACCGCTTTTTCAGCGAGTTCGGGTTTCAATCGTTCCCGCTCATCGAGACGGTCAAAACATTTGCCCGGCCTGAAGATTTCAACATCGCTTCGCCCGTCATGGAACAGCATCAAAAGCATCCCAAGGGAAACCGGCTGATCATGCTCTATCTGCTCGATCATTACCGGATGCCCAAGGATTTCGAGTCGCTTCTCTGGCTGAGCCAGATCCTTCAGGCCGAGGGAATGAAGATCGCCGTCGAGCACTTCCGCAGCCGGATGCCCCGGATCATGGGCTCTCTCTACTGGCAGATCAACGACTGCTGGCCGGTGGCTTCCTGGTCGAGCCTGGATTATTTCGGCCGCTGGAAAGCCCTCCATTATTACGCCAAAAAATTCTACCAGCCAGTCC